>JAXDQV010000211.1:0-12303 GCA_034667645.1 Chthoniobacter sp. | reverse complement strand
GCGATTTCTTGCCGAAGTTGCGATACTTCAGCATCTCCGCCTCCGTCTTCTGCGCGAGCTGACCGACACTCGTGATGTTCGCGTTGTTCAGGCAATTCGCCGCGCGCACGCTGAGTTCGATTTCGTTCACGCTCATGCCGAGCAACTTCTTGAGCTTCTGGTTTTCCTGGCTCTGTGCCGCCGGCGTCTCGTCAAACTGCACCGCGTTTTCGTCGTAGCCGTAGAAAGGCTCGAAGTGCCGCTTCAGGATCGACGAAGCCTGCACGAGTGCGTCCTGCGGCGAGATGCGTCCGTCGGTCCAAATCTCGATTTCGAGCTTGTCGTAATCGGTCCGCTGACCGACGCGCGTGTTGCCGACCGCGTATTTCACGCGGGTCACCGGCGAAAAGATCGAGTCGATGGGAATCACGCCGATGGACTGTTCGCCGTGTTTGTTCTCGTCGCCGGTCGCGAATCCGCGCCCGACTTTGACTTCGAGTTCCGCTTCAAATTTTTGCTTCTTGTCGAGCGTGCAGATGATCTGCTTTTTATTCAGCACCTCGCAGCCCGTGACTTCGGTGATGTCTCCCGCGGTAACGGCGCCTTCCTTGTTCACGCTCAACGAGAGCATGCGCGCCTCGTGATCGTGCGCGAGAAATTTCACCTTCTTGAGGTTCAAAACGATGTCCGTTACGTCTTCGACGACGTGCGGTAGCGTGGCGAACTCGTGCTGCGCTCCGTTGATGCGCACCGAGGTGATGGCCGCGCCTTCGAGCGAGGAGAGTAACACGCGGCGGAGCGAGTTGCCGATGGTGTGGCCGTAGCCCGCGTCAAACGGCTCGGCGATGAACTTGGCGTATGTGTCTGTCGCCGTCTCGTCCTCTTTGACGAGCTGCTTCGGCATTTCAAAACGACCTAAACGAACTGGCATGATGTGCTTTCTGTTCCGCTGGGTTACCCTCGACGCGTGCGGCGGCGACTTGGAATCGCCTGCCCGAGGACCAACAGCGTGTTTGTTTCGCGCTTGGGAGCGGAGAATGAAGCGCATCGAGTGCGCGCTGTCCACGCTTTTTTCGGTCTTGGAAAAAAGCCACAGCGGGACTTGAACGGCATCGTGTAAAACGGATGAATAGCGAACGCGCTTTTAGTTTGCGCATCTAAAATCAATTTCACCATGACCACCCCCATCAAAGTCGCAGTCACCGGCGCCGCCGGCCAAATCGGTTACCAGCTCATTTTCCGCATCGCGTCTGGCGGATTGTTCGGGCCGGACCAGCCCGTCGAACTTCATCTCATCGAGATTCCCCCCGCGCTTCCGACGCTGGAGGGCGTGGTGATGGAATTGCATGACTGCGCATTTCCTTTGCTCAAAGGCATTGTCGCGACGAGCGATCTCGATGAAGGCTTCCGCGGCGTGAATTGGGCGCTGCTGGTCGGCAGTGTTCCCCGCAAAGCCGGCATGGAACGCGGCGATTTGCTTGGCATCAACGGCAAGATTTTCATCGGCCAGGGTCAGGCGATTCAGCGCAACGCCGCCGCCGACATCCGCACGCTCGTCGTCGGAAATCCGTGCAACACGAACTGCCTCATCGCGATGAATAATGCCAAAGACATCCCGCGCGACCGCTGGTTCGCGATGACGCGGCTGGATGAAAACCGCGCGAAATCGCAACTGGCGCAACGCGCCGGCGTGCAGACCACGCAGGTCAGCAACGTGACAATCTGGGGTAATCATTCAGCCACGCAGTATCCGGATTTTTACAATGCCAAAATCGACGGGCGTCCGGCGACGGAAGTCATCGGCGACGATGCGTGGCTGAAGGAAACTTTCATCGCGACGGTGCAACAGCGCGGTGCCGCGATCATCAAGGCGCGAGGCGCTTCCAGCGCTGCCTCCGCCGCCAATGCGGCCATTGACAGCGTCCGCAGCACCATCACCCCGACGGCAACGGGCGACTGGCACAGTGTTGCCGTTTGTTCAACAGGCGAATACGGCACGGATGCCGGGCTCGTCTCGTCCTTTCCGATCCGGAGCGACGGGAAAAAATGGGAGATCGTCCAGGGCGTGGATGTCCCCGAATTCAGCCGGCAACGCATTGATAAAAGCGTCACCGAATTGCGCGAAGAACGCGATCTGGTGAAAGAGCTCCTCGGGTAGCGTCCAAAAATTTCTGTTCAACACGGCGGCGCTCACGAAAACTGCGCGCCCCATGCCGAACCGGATTGACGAAACATTCGCGCAGCTGCGCGGACGAGGCGAGAAGGCATTCATCGCCTACATTTCGGCCGGCGATCCGAGCCTCGCGGCCACCGTGAGCCTCGCGCTTGCGCTGGAAAAAGCGGGGGTCGATGTCCTCGAACTGGGCGTTCCATTTTCCGATCCACTTGCCGACGGCATCGTCAATCAACTCGCCGCACAGCGCGCACTCGAAGCGGGCACGACTCCGTTCGGCGTGCTCGATTGCGTGCGCGAGATTCGCGCCGAATCACAGATGCCGATCGTGCTCTACACCTACATGAACCCGCTTTACGCGTTCGGCTTCGAGCGATTTCATCGCGAGGCGGAAAGCGCGGGCGTGGATGGCATGTTGATTCTGGATTTGCCGCCGGACGAAGACAGCGCGGAGTTTGCGAATGTGGGCAATCTGAAGCGGATCCGCCTGATCGCCCCGACGACGCCACCGGCCCGCATCGCTCGGCTCACATCCCGCGCGGAAGGCTTTATTTACTACGTCTCGCGGGAAGGCGTCACCGGCGAGCAGACGAGTGTGGCGACATCTCTCGGCGCCCGCGTAGCGGAAATTCGAAGCACGACGGACTTGCCGATTGTCGTCGGGTTTGGCGTGTCGAATCCCGAGCAGGCCCGCGAAGTTGCTTTCGCGGCGGATGGCGTCGTCGTGGGAAGCGCGATCGTCAAACGCATTGCCGAGCACGGGGCGGAAGCCGACCTCGCCGACCGGGTGGCCGATTTTGTCCGGCCCCTCGCGGCGGCGGTAAAACAAAAATAAAGGCGTTCGCGATCAGAATCCGCACTTCGCCTTTGCCTCGGCAAAGCTTGATGCCTTTGACGTCAGACTCGCGAGATATGCATCGGTTGGCGGGAGCGTGGCGATGCGCGCGAGATTGCGAGGATTCTCAAATCGCGAAAAAATCGCCTGTGCAATCTTCGTGCGCGGCACGGCTTTTTCGCCGTAGCCGGCGGGAATATTGCTCGACCAAAACCGCACATACTCGCCATCCGTCCGCGCTTCCGTGCCGAGAAAAATGACGGAGTGTCCGTGCTCCGATTTGCCGACTTCGCCGGTCCAGAAAATCTTCATGAAGTCACCGGGTTTTGCAGTGGCGAACTCGGCGGAATTTTCTCCAATCGCGAGCTCGTGAAAAAGCCGCGCGGTGCCGGGACCGTTCGCGTTCCAGCGACCCCAAACACCGGAGCCGTCGCCCTGGCCATCGCGAATGACGAGCGAGGAAAGCGTCGGCGAATCGAGCGTCAATAAACCGTCGCGCCGGAGCCGTTCGATCGTTTTTAAAAAAACGAGATACGTGGCGCCGGAGCAATAACTCGGCGACGCGGCGCCAGGCAGGATAAAAAACTTTCCCTGCTCAAAATGTGCGGCGGATTGCAACGCGATGGTGGCGACGCGGGTCGCCGCATAACGCCCACCGCTCGGCATGGCGTTGATTTGTTCCAGCACGAGCGGGTTTAGATCAGCTGCACTTTGAGCAAAGGCTGAAGTGGCGAGCAAAATCGCGGCGATGAATCCGAAAATGATTTTCATGAATCGCGTGCGCCATTCTCGCGTAAAAGCGTGTTCACGCAATGCTGTGTGCGCGGTCCTGTAGAAGCGCGCTCTGTTTCACTCCGCCTGCGCTCGGGTGACAATCGCAAGCACATGTGTTACTTCAAGCAGACATGCTACAATTCACGAAAATGAACGGCGCGGGCAACGACTTTGTGATGCTCGACAATCGCGAAAGCGCTCTGCATCTCGATTCGCGGGCGATCGCGAAGATCTGCGATCGCCACCGGGGCGTGGGCGCCGACGGCGTTCTGGTCGTCGAACCGGCCCGGAATGGTGCGGACTTCCGGATGCGTTATTACAACGCCGATGGCGGCGAAGCGGAGATGTGCGGGAATGGGGCGCGCTGTTTTGCGCGCTTCGCCAATCGGGTCGCGGGCATGGCGGACGGCCTGAGTTTCGAGACGCAGGCCGGGGTGATCCGAGCGGAGATGCTCGACGACGCGGTGCGCATCACCATGAGCGAACCCCGCGAGTTGCGATTGCACGAATTTATCTGGGAAACGCTTACGGTGCATTCCGTGAACACCGGCGTGCCCCATGCGGTGATGTTTTCAGAGGACATAGAGAATGTCGCGGTCGAGCGGGTCGGCGCGGCGATTCGCTACCACGAACATTTTGCACCGAAGGGGACGAACGTGAATTTCATCGAACAGCGCAATGCGCAGAGCATTGCGATTCGCACCTACGAACGCGGCGTGGAAGGTGAGACACTCGCGTGCGGCACCGGGGTCGTGGCAAGTGCAATCATCTTACATGAGCTAATGGGTGCAAACGCGCCGATCGGTGTCCACGTGCGAGGCGGGGAGCGTCTCGAGGTATCGTTTGAAAAATCCGGCGGACGCTACAGAAACGTGACGCTCACCGGGCCCGCAGAATTCGTTTTTGACGGCGAGATCGAGCTTTAACTCTCGACACTCGAAGCTCTCCTTTCGACACTTCGCGCCCCATGTTTCGTGGCACTTTTACAGCGCTCGTTACGCCGTTCCGTGACGGCGCGATTGACGAAATCGCTTTTCAGCAGCTCGTCGAATGGCAGATCGAAAGCGGTGTCAGCGGAGTCGTGCCAGTCGGCACCACCGGCGAATCGCCGACGCTCGACCAGGCCGAACATACGCGCGTCATCGAGCTCGCTGTGCAGGCGGCGCGCGGTCACTGTGAAGTCATCGCAGGCACCGGCTCGAACTCGACGAGCGAGGCGATCACGCTCACCCAGGACGCGGAAAGAGTGGGCGCGACCGGAGCGCTACTCGTGGCGCCGTATTACAACAAGCCATCGCAGGAGGGATTGTTTCGCCATTTCAAAGCCATCGCCGCGGCCACCAAACTGCCGGTCATTCTCTACAGTATTCCCGGCCGATGCGGCGTCGAGATCGCCGTGGAAACGGTGGCGCGACTGGCGAAGGCGTGCGCGAACATTGTGGCGATCAAGGAAGCCGGCGGCAGCGTCGAGCGTGTGAATCAACTGCGCCATGCGCTTCCGCCAGAGTTCGACATTTTATCCGGTGACGATCCACTCACGCTGCCATTCATGGCGAGCGGTGCGACCGGCGTGATCAGTGTCGCGTCGAACATCATTCCGTCGGAAATCGTGCGGATGGTGCAGGCATTCGCCTCGGGCGACCTCGAGTCGGCGCGCAAAATCCACTTTCATTTCTACCAGTTGTTTAAAGACCTGTTCATCGACACCAATCCGGTGCCGATCAAGACGGCGCTCGCTTTTGCAGGTAAAATTACGCCGGAGCTGCGGCTGCCGCTGTGCGAAATGAGCGAGGCGAATCAGCAGCTCCTGCTCGCCACGCTCCGCACTTTGAACCTGGTGAAATGAAGCCGCTGCGGATTTTGATGAACGGCTCGCGGGGCCGGATGGGACAAACGATCATCACGTGCGCGAAGGAAGATCCCGAGCTCTCAGTCTCCGCGGAGATTGATGAAGGCGACGATTTCGCTGCGGCGATTATCGGTTGCGATGCCGTAATTGATTTCACGCATCACACCGTGGTCGAAAGCGCCCTGAACGCCTGCGTGGCGCACGGAAAAATTCTGATCATCGGCACCACCGGCCACTCCGATCCAGAAATCGCGAAGATCACAACGGCGTCCGCTTCCATCCCAATTGTGTTCGCGCCCAATTTCTCAGTCGGTGTGAACACGCTTTTTTGGCTGACGAAAAAAGCGGCGGAAGTGCTGGGGCCGGAATTCGATTTGGAAATCGTCGAGATGCATCATCGTTTAAAAAAGGATGCGCCGAGCGGAACGGCCAAAAAACTGGCGGAGATTTTGGCGGAGGCACGATCGCTGCAATATAAGGACGACGTTCGGCATGGCCGGGCCGGCATCGTCGGCGAAAGGACGAACGCCGAGATCGGCATGCACGCGGTGCGCGGCGGCGATGTTGTCGGAGACCACACGGTTATTTTTGCCGGGGCAGGGGAGCGGGTGGAGCTGACGCACAAGGCCTCGAGCCGCGAGACATTTGCGCGAGGGGCGCTTCGCGCCGCGAAATGGGCGCGCGCGCAATCGCCGGGGCTTTACGACATGCAGGACGTGCTCGGTTTGAAATAGCGGATGCGCACTGGCGTCGCGCTCGGTTCGAATGTCGGCGACCGGCTGCAAAACCTGCGGGCAGCTCGCACCGCGCTGACGGCGATCGCCTGTCCCCCGATTCTTTCTTCGCGCATTTACGAAACCGACGCTGTGGGTGGAGCGCCGGACGCCAGTCCGTTTCTGAACTCGGTCGTCGAGTTCGAATTCGCGGGCCTGCCGGCAACGCTGCTGCTCGAGTTGCAACGCATCGAAGCGGAGCTCGGGCGTCCGTCAAAGCGGCCGCGGAATGCACCCCGCACCATTGACCTCGATATTCTGTATTTTGGAAATCTCGCGTTCGCGACCGACGAAATCATGATTCCCCATCCGCGGCTGCACTTGCGGCGTTTCGTTTTGGCGCCCCTCGCCGATGTGCGGCCCGATCTGATTTTGCCGGGTCAGCAGGAAACCGTCGCGGAGTTGCTGGCGAAGCTGCCGCCGACTCCCGGCGCTGCAATCTTTGCTGAAAGCTTTTAAGTTTCGTCATGGACTCACGCATTCCGGCACTGCGCTCAATGAAAGATCGGGGCGAAAAAATCACAGTGCTCACAGCCTATGATTACCCATTGGCCCGACTGCTGGACGAAAGCGGTGTGGACGTGGTGCTGGTCGGCGATTCCCTCGGCATGGTGGTGCTCGGATTTCCCGACACGACGAGCGTGACAATGGAGCACATGCTTCACCACACTGCGGCTGTCGCGCGGGGTGTTAAACAAGCGTTGGTGGTGGCCGATCTGCCTTTTGCCAGCTACGACACGCCCGAACGCGCGCTCCAAAATTCGCATCGCCTCATCGAGGCGGGGGCGCAGGCGGTCAAGCTCGAAGGCGGCGTGTCGCGACGGACGGTGATCGGAGCGCTCTCGGAGGCTGGCATTCCCGTCATGGCGCACATCGGGATGCTTCCCCAGAGCGTGCGGGTGGAGGGAGGTTACAAAACAAAAGGGAAGACCGCGGAGGAAGTGGTTGCTTTGCTCGAGGATGCAAGAGCCGTGGAGGCTGCGGGCGCATTTGCGGTGGTTCTTGAACTGGTTTTATCCGAGGTGAGCGGGCGGATCACCGGGGCCATTTCGATCCCCACGATTGGCATCGGAGCGGGAGCGGGATGCGACGGACAGGTGCTCGTCACGCATGATTTGGTCGGATTGTTTCCCTGGTTCACGCCTAAATTTGTCTTACCCGAAAGCGACATTGCTTCGACCATTCGCGCCGCTGCCTCGGCTTTTGTGAAACGAACGAAAGCGCTCTAGCGCGCCGTGGTCCTGGTGCGCCGCGCCGGAGCCGCATCCCCGGCAAACTCCCCGATCTTGCGGAACTTCGCGTAACGCTGCGCGAGCAGCTTATCGGTCTGCAATTCCGCCAGCGTTTTCAAGTGTTTAACAAGTGCGCTTTGCAGGTTTCCCGCCGAGGCGGCGTGATCCTGATGAGCGCCACCCAAGGGTTCCGGCACGACTTCGTCGATCAACTTCAACTCATTAAGATCGCGCGCGGTGAGCTTCAATGCCTCGGCGGCTTCGGGCGCGTGGCTCCGATGTTTCCATAAAATCGCCGCACATCCCTCCGGCGAAATCACCGAGTAGTAGGCGTTTTCCAGCATCAACACGCGGTCCGCCACCCCAATCCCAAGGGCGCCGCCAGAACCACCTTCACCGATGATCACGGAAATGATCGGCGTCTTCAAAATCATCATCTCCCGCAGGTTCACCGCGATGGCTTCCGAGATGTGGCGTTCCTCCGCGCCGATGCCGGGATACGCGCCGGGAGTGTCGATAAGCGCGATGACGGGCAGGCCGAATTTTTCGCCCAGCCGCATCAGGCGGAGCGCTTTCCGGTAACCTTCCGGATGTGCGCTGCCGAAGTTGCGCTTGAGGTTTTCCTTCAAGTCGCGGCCTTTTTGATGCCCGACCACCACGCACCGAAAGTCGCCGATCGTGGCGAGGCCACCCGGCATTGATTTGTCATCGCCAAAAAGCCGGTCGCCGTGGAGCTCAACGAAATCGGTAAAAGCGAGCGATACATAATCGAGCGCGTAAGGCCGCTGCGGATGACGGGCGATTTGCACACGCTGCCAGGCCGTCAGCTTTTCGTAGGTCTCGCGCTTGGTTTCATCGATCTTCGCCTCCATCCGCTTGACCTCGGGATCCAGGTTGATGTCCTGCGCACGGGAATGTCGTTTGAGATCCTCCAGTTTCCGCTCGAGTTCGAAGATCGGTTTTTCAAATTCCAGCGGCTGCGTTTTCATAAAAGCGCGTCACTGAATCGTGACGGGAACGCCACGGCTAAGCAACGCGGAAAGTTCCTGCATGTCCGCCGCACTCAGCGTGATTCCCGCCGGCGCCTTTTCGCCACCTTCCGCCGGATCGGTAAAAAGGGTGTAGCTCGAGGCGCTCAACTGCACCCAGTGCGACGCGGTGGCGTATTCCTTCGTGCCAAAGGCGACACGCGCGCCATTCACCCACGCCGGCATTTCGGTCACTTTCGCCGTGACCGCCGCGTTATTTTTGCCGGGCGGCACGAGCCACTGTTTGGCGCGGTATTGCTTAAAAAAACGTCCCTGGTTGTAGAGCGTGATTTTCTTTTCCTTGCGGCTGATCACGACCGCGAACTGCGGATGCGAGATATAAAGAACCTGGCCAATGCTGAGCCGGCGCGGATCTTCGAGGTTGTTCGAGCGCATGATCAGCTCGCCGGGGACTTTGAACCTTTTCTCCAGCTTCGCGAGGGCGTCGCCCCGCTGGATGGTGTATTCCTGCTTCTCGGGTGAAGCGGTTGCGGAGAAAAAAATGTCCACATTGAGTTCGCCAATAGCGTCCTTCGCGTCCTCGAGTTTCGTGGAGCCGGGATAGTTTTCGATGAACGCCTGGAAGGCGGTGCGCGCCTCCACAAGTTTGTGCGCGTTTTTGATCGCCACGCATTTTTCAAACTCGGGAATTGTCGGATCCGGGGGCGGAGTCGGTGTGCCAAAGGCGATCTCTTCCTTCATTGCCTCCTTCGGGCGGACAAACATCTCGTAGCTGAAATAAGTCGCGCCGCCGGCGATCACGGCGATGAGGACAAGAATGACGAGCGCCTTGAACATGAGCTTGCCGCGTAAACTAACGGGCGCCTTGCGCTGCGTCTAAATCAAACCGCGTTTGCGGAATTCTCCGACATTCCCGCCGGCGGATTGCTGAATGAGGTCCACCGTGAATTTTAGCAGGCACACTTCCCACGCATCATCCACCCCCTGGATCACTGCCGTCAGCGTCTCGTCCCCGGACGACAATCCGCCGCGCACCTGATCGCAGACGTTCTCCAGCGAACCCTGCACGATTCGCTCGACGACGTCTGTTTTGCGAAACTGGAAGCCGTATTTCAGAATCGCAAGCTGTTCGGAGCGGCGCTCCAGCCATTCTGCAAACGCCTGCGCTTTTTCTCCGAAACCGTCCAGCGCGAGGCGCGCGAGATGGCCGGGAGTCAGGATTTGCGGACGCTCGGCGTGAATGCGCCCGTCGCGCACGCGCACTTCGTTGGCTCGATCCATGAGTTCCGAAACGAGATAAAAGCGGAAAGTTGTGCTGCCAAAAGTTTCAATGCGACGCTGCGGGGCTAGAATGACGCGCGTGTTTTCGATCGCGTAATTGAAATTATCTTCGCTGAGCATGTGAGCGCGGGACGATAGGGGACACCCGGCATTCGCGCGAATGCTTTGTTCGCGCCGATGCGCAAGTTTAGTCCACGAAACGCTGGGCGATCGGCATGCGCCGGCCAACGCCGAAGGCGCGGCTCGTGACTTTCAAGCCAGGCGCAGCCTGGGCGCGTTTCCATTCGTTGAGATCAACGCGGCGGGTGACCCAGCGAACCGTTTTCTCGTCGAACCCGCGCGCAATGATGTCGGGCGAAGTCATGTTTTCCTCGACGTAAAACTGCAAAATCTGGTCCAGCAAATCGTAAGGAGGGAGTGTGTCTTGGTCCCGCTGATCGGGCTTCAGCTCGGCGCTCGGCGGCTTGTCGATCGTGTTTGCCGGAATGATTTCGGACTCGCGATTAATCCAGCGCGCGAGGTCGTAGATCTTTGTTTTCGGCACATCGCTGATCACGGCCAAGCCGCCGGCCATGTCGCCGTAAATGGTGCAGTATCCGACCGAGAGCTCGCTTTTGTTGCCGGTCGTCAGAAGCAAATGACCGAATTTATTTGAGAGTGCCATCAGGGTCATGGCGCGCAGCCGTGGCTGGATGTTTTCCTCTGTGGTGTCTTCCGAAAGACCGGCGAAGATTTTGCTGAACTGTTGCTTAAATGTCTCAAAAGCGCGCTGGATCGAAATCTCCTCGCAGCGCATTCCAAGGTTTTTTGCGATGGCGAAGGAATCGTCGATGCTGCCGCGCGACGAAAACTGCGTCGGCATGGTAACCCCGAGCACGTTTTCCGAGCCGAGCGCCTGGCAGGCAATGGCGGCGACAATGGCGGAGTCGATCCCGCCGCTGAGGCCGAGCACGACGGACTTGAAGCCGCATTTGCGAATATAATCCCGCAGGCCGAGGGCGAGCGCTTGAAACAGCTCCTCCGGCTCCGCCTGAAAGTGTGGATTTTGGATTTTGGATTTTGGATCGCCGGAATCGACGACAGTGACGCATTCCGCGAAGGCTGGAAGCTGCGCGATGAGCTCTCCGTTTGCATCGAAAGCAACGGAGTTGCCGTCGAAAATAAGCTGGTCGTTTCCGCCAACGGAATTGCAGTAGAAAATCGGACAGCGGTGCTGGCGTGCGAGGCCGGAAAGCATGTCGTGGCGGCGGCGCGTCTTGCCGAGGTTGAAAGGTGAGGCGCTGACATTGAGAATCACTCGCGCGTTTTTCTCCACGAGACAACCGACCGGATCGCCCTCGTAAAGACGGCGGGGAAGGTAACGATGCGTCCAGATGTCTTCGCAGATCGTGATGCCGCATTTCATCCCGAGCAGCTCGATCGGATGCACTTCGTTTGCGGGCTCGAAATAGCGGTCTTCATCAAACACGTCGTAAGTCGGAAGCAATGACTTGTAGATTTTTTCGACCGGTTTTCCGCGCCGCAGCACGGCGGCGGCATTGCGGAACGGACGCCCTGTTCCCTCGTTGTAATCCACGAACCCGACCACCAGCGGCGCGTCCTCCACGGCCGCGTGGAGTTTTTCTACAATCGCGAGATTGAGTGGAACGAACTGCGATTTGAAAACCAGGTCCTGCGGCGGGTAGCCGGTGATCGCGAGTTCCGGCGTCAGCACCAACTCGGCCCCGCGCGAGGTCGCGTCGCGATACGCGTTGAGAATCTTTTCCTGATTGCCGGCGAGATCGCCGACGGTCGAGTTGAGCTGCGCCAGTCCGATTTTCATCCCAAGGGAAATCGTTCGCGGCTGGTGTCGCGCGTTTAGCGGGCCTGTCCGGAATTGGTGCGCCAGTTGACGTTAATGTCCTCGTTCGCCTTCTGGATCATGTTTTTGTAAAACCAGATCAGCGAGGCGGCGATGAGGCCGGCGATCATCGTGAGCAGCACTTTTTGGAAAAATGTCGCCTGCATCGTGAGCCGACTATATTTCGCGCCATGGCGCTGTCACCAAAAACCCCATTGCCCGGTGCGCAGAATGTAAATGCCAAGGAGGAGATTCGTGACGGCGTGGGCGAGAATGCAGGAGCCAAGACTGCGGGTGCGATACGCGACGCCGTTGAAGATCGCTCCGGCAAAAAGCGCGGGCACAAAATCCGGCCCCGGCCACCACGCAGCTCCCCAATGTGCGAGCCCAAAGAGAAAAGTGACCACGGCAAACGATTTCGCGGACCATGCGCCCATTGGCACTTTCTCAAAATCGCGATCGATCAAATCTCGCAGAAGAAAGCCGCGCCAGAAAATCTCCTCAAGGAGCGGGACCACGATGACGAGCCGCAGGAAACGCAATGCGAGCACGGTCAGAAAAAGCGGGCGGTTTTTGAT
>JAXDQV010000210.1:0-7847 GCA_034667645.1 Chthoniobacter sp. | reverse complement strand
AGCAGCCATTGGCGCTGAAACGGATCTTGCACGAAAGCACCGGTCACCACGTCGGCGATGATCTCCGGATTGGCGAGGTGGGGCAGTTGTTTCTTCAAAATCTCAGGCACGTTTGGCCCCGGAAGTTTTTCGCAGAGTTCGAGCACTTTTGCCGCCAGCGCTTCGGACTCCACGAGATTTGAAAGCTTCGACTTTTTTTCGCGAATCGCCGCAATCCAGAACGGCTCCGTCTGCACGAGATCAAGCAGTTCCACTCGCGCCAGTCCTTGCAAAATGAGATGCGAAGTTCCGTCATCGTGCGTGACCGAAGCCCTGACCAGTCCCAGCCCGGCCACGCCAAAAACATCCTTCATTGATTCGGCCTCCGTTGACTTCGGTTTCATCAGCGCGACGCAAAACATCCGGTGATGCGCGAGACTGTGCGCGAGCATTTCGCGGTAACGCTCCTCGAAGATGCGGAGCGGGAGCAGGGTATTCGGAAGCAGCAGCGCGTTCGGAAGGACCATCATGGGCGCTTCCGCGGGAAGTGTCAGTTTATCACCGCCGAGGTGTTTCACGGGCGACTCATCTTAGCACCTCCGCGCGGGATTGCAGGTGCTCATGCGGAGATTGGTCTTTGGAAATCGAGGCCGTGGAATTACAAATCGCGCCCATGTTGAAGTTGCGCCGCCACGCACCGGGCACCGCGCCCGCGACGCTGGTCACCTCGGAAACGCTGGCCGTGCCCGCGGTGATCACTTTGATCGAATACGACGCGACGGGCATCGACGAGAGGAAGGTGGAGCGGGTGGAGGACATTTTCGTTTGTAAAACAAACGGGAAGATCAGTTGGATCAACATTGATGGCGTCTGCGACGGCGAAATGTTGCGAAAGATCGGGACGCACTTCGGCCTGCATCCGCTGGCGCTCGAAGACGTGCAGAATATCGGCCAGCGCCCGAAAATCGAGGAATACGCCGACCACTTTTTCATCGTGACCAAGATGGTCTATTGCGACGGAAAAAAGGACGTGAGCTTCGAGCACGTAAGCATGTTTCTCGGCAAGGATTTCCTAATCACATTCCAGGAGGAAGGCACGCGCGACGTTTTCGATCCGGTTCGCACCCGCCTTCGCAATGCGCGCGGCTTCGCCCGCACGATGGGACACGACTATCTCGCCTACGCGCTCCTCGACTCGATCGTGGATCACTTCTTTCCCGTGCTCGAGGACATCGGCGAAATGATCGAGGAACTGGAGGACGAGCTGCTGGTGCATCCGACGCGCGAATGCGTCGGAAGGCTGCACGATCTGAAACGGACGCTGCTGCAACTCCGCCGGGCGGCCTGGCCGGAGCGCGAACTCGTCAACACCATGTCGCGCGACGAGAGCGGCCTCGTCTCGCACGAGACGAAACTCTTTCTGCGCGATTGCTACGACCACACGATCCAGATCATGGACGTGATCGAAAGCTACCGCGATCTCACCGCCGGCATGATGGATCTCTATCTCTCGAGTCTCGGCATGCGGACGAATGAAATCATGCGCGTGCTGACGGTGGTCACGACCATTTTTATTCCGCTCACCTTCATCGCGGGGATTTACGGGATGAACTTCGACACTGCGGCCAGCCCCTACAACATGCCCGAGCTCAAGCATCCTTACGGCTATCCGATCTGCGTCGCAGTCATGGCGCTGATCGCCGTGGCGATGCTCGCCTTCTTTCGTCGAAAAAAGTGGCTGTGACGAATGTTGTCGCGGCGGGGCCTAGCCGAAAAAATCCGGCTGCGCCCGCGGCGGTTTGACGCCGATCTTTTCGTAGGCGCGCGGCATGGCCACGCGGCCTTGCGCGGTCCGCTTGATATAGCCCTGCATGATCAAATACGGCTCGTTCACGTCCTCCAGCGTTCCAGCGTCCTCGCCGATCGACACAGCGAGCGAATTTAACCCAACCGGTCCACCGGAAAACTTGTGGATCAGCGCCTCGATGATTCGCTTGTCCATTTCGTCAAAGCCGTCGCAGTCGATTTCCAGCATGGCGAGCGCGCGATCGGCGACCTCGCGCGTGATATGGCGGTCAGCTTTCACCTGGGCGAAGTCGCGCACCCAGCGCAGCAGATTATTCGCGACGCGCGGAGTGCCGCGGGACCGTGAGGCGATCTCCAGCGCGCCGGCCTCGTCGATCTCCACGGAGATCAGACCGGAACTGCGCGCGATGATTTTCTGCAGCTCATCCGCGGTGTAATAGTCGAGCCGGCTGTTCATGCCAAAACGCGAGCGCAGCGGCGCGGAGATCATCCCGGCGCGAGTCGTGGCGCCGACGAGGGTGAACTTCGGCAGATTCAGCCGGACGCTGCGCGCGTTCGGTCCCTGGTCAATGATGATGTCGAGTTTGTAGTCCTCCATCGCCGGATAAAGATATTCCTCGATTGCGGGCTGGAGCCGGTGGATTTCGTCGATGAAAAGCAAGTCGCCGCGCTCGAGCGTGGTCAGCAATCCCGCTAGGTCGCCCGCTTTTTCAATCATCGGGCCGCTCGTGTTCTTGATGCCCACCCCCATCGCGTTCGCAAGGATGTAGGCCAGCGTGGTCTTGCCCAGTCCTGGCGGGCCGCTCAGTAAGATATGATCGAGCACGTCGCCGCGCTGCCGCGCCGCCTCAACCATCAGCTCGAGCCGTTCGCGCACCTTCGCCTGGCCGGCAAATTCCGAGAACGCCGGCGGCCGCAACGATATGTCGAACGGCGTGTCCGGCGCCTAGATGGTTTGCGCGACGAAATTTTCAGCCACGCACGTATTGAAGTTTGCGGCGTCCCGAAAAGGCAAACGGCAAATTACTCCGCCTGCTCGTCGGCTTCCGCTTGCGACGCCTGCAACATCTGATCGTGGACGGCTTCGTCGAGCCCTTCGGCGAAAAGTTCCTCCACCGCGTTTTCAGTGTCGTCACCCATTTTATGCACGCGATGCCCGTGATCGGTCGCGATCATATCCCGCTCCGAGACGGACTGGATCTGCTCATTGTCGCCGTCGCTCGAGGCTTCTGAGTGGCCGCCGTGCAATTCGATCTTTGCCTGCTGCCAGTCGTTGTCCGTGATCTCAGCATGCCCGTTGATCTTCGCCAGCTCCGCCGCGCGCTCACGCACCGTCTCGGCGGAGGGAACGCCGAGACCCTCGGAGTGCACCAGGATTTTGGCCGAGGGGGTGTGCGGCGTTTTCATCCTCAAAGCTACGGCTCGGACGCCGATGAGCAAGTGCCGCCGTCAATCTTTTCAGTCGCGCCTCTTTCTGCCAGCATCCGTGCGTTCATGAAAAAAATGAAGTTCAGCGGGCGGGAAATCGCGGTCCTGCGGGCGATCGATTTTTCCACCGGCACCCTCGGCTCGGAAATCATCGAGCGGACCAACATCCAGCCCGAGGAAGTGCTCGAACTGCTCAACACCCTGCTCGAGACCGGCTTCGTCGAGACCGACCCGCCGGTGCAGCGGGTGGAGGCCTTTGCGATCTTCGAGACGAAATTCGAGATCAACCCCAGCTACGCGCACGATCTGAAGGCCACGCTCCTGCGGCGCTAGCTTTTGGCGAGGCCATCGCGCCAGGCCATCGCTTCCAGTTCCACCCGGACCGCATCCATCACGGGCACCACCGGCCGGGCTTCGAACGTAAAAGCCGGGAGCATCGAGCAGACCTTGTGCACGGCCAGCGGATCGTCGCACTCCACCAGCATATACCCGCCCCAATCGCCCACCCGCACCACGAACATCTCGATCTTGAAATTATCGGGCGCCTTCCATTGCGTGAAAACCTCCAGAATCCGCTTCTGGGCATTCTCATATTCCATTGGCGATCCCTGCGGACGTTCATTCCAGCTGATCATGTATTTCATCGGTCTCTTCTTTGTTTAGTTTTGTCGTCGAAAACGGGCGCCTGCCTAACGAGAACAAGATGAGCTATCGGCGGAGCACGGCGCGGCCTGTGCCGGTAGGTCTGCGGGTGTGCAGCACAGGCCGTGACGTGCGGAGCAGGTTAGCTCCATCGCAGGGTTAGGCCTAGGTTGAAATGGACTCACTTCGAAATAAAGCACGGAACCAGAGTGACCCCAGAGATAAGAAAAGCAAAAGGTATCCGTGAGCAACAAGGTTCCCAAATGAGAGGTCCAATGAATAACCCATGATCGTTGCAAATGCCATCGCCGCTTGCAGCATGATCCCGACGGCAATGTCAATGTGACGGGCTGAAGCGTTAAACGGACAAATCGCGTGGTAGGCGGAATAAATGATCGGTGTAACAAGGATAATGATGTGCACCGTCTTGAAGGGGTTCGGGGGACCATCTACCGCCATGCAGTGGAAGACAAATACAAGTCCGGAAAACCCGAGTGATAGAAGAAGCCCGACGCTGGCAATCAATCTCATGATCAGCGGACGAAGCATACGCCTAAAAGGTTATAGGCGTCCGTTTCGATGGTCTAAACAAATATAGGCGTCCTCCGGACGGGTTCCCATGTAGTGAATCGATACACCGCCGTGTGCGAGCGCGCGCCGCCGACGGCTTGGATCGACCCGCCTACGTGTTGCGGCGTGTCGCCTACGGGTTGGACTGGGTCTCCTACGTGTTGGATCGAGTCACCTATGGGTTCGATCGAGTCTCCTATGGGTTTGATCGGGCCTCCTACGGGTGCGATCGGGCCTCCTACGGGTGCGATCGAGTCACCTACGGGTTGGATCGCGTCTCCTACGTGTTTGATCGGGTCACCTACGGGTTGGATCGAGTCTCCTACGGCGTCGGCGGGGTGCTCAAGTCCGTAGGCGGGCCAGTCCCACGGGCAGCCGGCTCAATTTTACACTGCCAAAGGCGGCGCGGACCCGGGAAACCGGCGCTAAAACCCTCCGGAAGAGCAAGCGCGGTCAGAAATTGGTGGAATAGCCCCGACGGGGAGTTTTTACCCCTGCGCGGCGGCGGCGGTGAGCTCGCGTTGATCGCCGAAGAGCTGGCGGATCACTTCCTCGACCGGCAGCTCCTGCACGCTGATGTCGCGCACGGCATGCAGGCCGAGCACGGCGCGGCAGATTTCCGCGATTCGCGCGCGCGGAACTTTCAGCATCACGGACTCGGGGGTTTGCGCCGTGACTTCGCCGAACTCCTCAAAATGCCGCTCGCCGCGATTTTCAAAAACGAGGCTGATGATCTTGTGCGTGGCGAAGCGGTCGATGATGGCAGAGAGCGGCCCGTCGTAAAAAATGCGGCCGTGATCGATGATGATCACGCGCTCGCAGAGCTCCTCGATGTCCTGCATGTAATGGCTGGTGAGCATCGTGATGATGCGGTTCTCGGCGTTGTATTGGCGCAGGAATTCGCGGACTTTTTTCTGGCTGATCACGTCGAGCCCGATCGTCGGTTCATCGAGAAAGAGCACACGGGGGGCGTGGAGGAGTGCGGCGATCAGCTCCATCTTCATCCGCTCGCCGAGCGAGAGCTCGCGCACCATGACGTTGAGCTTGTCCGTGACTTCGAGCAGCTCGGAAAGCCCGCCGACGATCTTGGTAAAGGCGGCGCGCTCGATGCCGTAGATCGCGCGGTTCAGCTCGAGCGATTCCTGCGCGGGGAGGTCCCACCAGAGCGCATTTTTTTGCCCCATGAGCAGCGCGAACTGCCGCTTCATCTCATCGTGCCGCTCCCATGGCACGAAGCCGAGCACGCGCGCCGAGCCGCTGGTCGGGTTGAGCAGGCCGGAGAGCATTTTTAAGACGGTGGTCTTCCCGGCGCCATTGGGCCCGAGGAAACCGACGAACTCGCCCTCCTCGATTTTGAAGGTCACGCCGTCCGCCGCGCGCGTCTCATCGTAGCGCCGCCGCACGAGGCCCTTCACCGCGCCTGCGAGGCCCGGCTCCTTGCGGTAGCTGCGGTAGATTTTCGTGAGACCGCTGGTCTCGATCCCGCTCATGAGATCGTGAGTTCGATCAAGCGGGCGGTGGGGGCGGTGGTGCTGGTGAGCGCGTCGCCAAGCTCGGTGTTGAAGAAGCGGTTGATCCGGGCGAGGGCGGCTGGCTGTTCGCACCGGGCGAGGTAATGGTTGAGGAAAAACAGGGCGAGGGTGTTCGGCACCGAGCCGTTCGGCAGGACGCGGCACTGGAGCTGGCGGGAGGAAGCGTAGCTGAGGATCTCGTCCACGACCGGCAGTCCGCAATCGAGATGTTCCTTCGCCCATTTGGCGTCGGTCAGCTCGATGACGAAGTTCAAGCGCCGCTGCTCGTCGAGCGAGGGGTTGAAGAACGGGTTCAGCAGCAGCACGTATTTTTTCGCCGCCGCACAGAGCTTATCGAGAAACGCCGGGCGCTCGCCGGCCGGGATGTGCTCGAGGACATGGCAGGCGCTCACGATGTCGAACGACCGCGGCGGCAGCGGCGTCTCGGCGCCGGCGCCGTTGGTCGAGGGCTCGATCAAGGCGTAGTCGGCGTCGGGCAGAAACCGGCAAAGCGTTCCGTCGCCGCCGCCGATATCGAGGACCGAGAACTTCGGCTCCGGGAAAAGACTGCGCATGTGATCGGCGAGGCTCTTGAGCCGGTAGTATTGATTGTGATCAATCGCGGTGAGCTCCTGCTTTTCCGTGTGGCTGCGCGCCTGGTCCAGCTCGGTGTGCACCTCGGAGCCTGCGCATCCCAGGGTGATGGCCGTCCGATATTCCGCGAGCGCGGGGCGCCAGCGGTTGCTTTTCGCAAACGCGCGCGCGAGCCGGCAATGGTGCGCGCCATCCTGCCAATCCGCAGCGTCTCCGGGACCGGCAGCCTCCGGCCGAGGCTCGGTGCTCATGCCACGCGCGGGCGGCTCTCGATCTTCGGCTTGAGGTGCGCGGAAATTTTTTCGACCGCCGCCGTCGCGGTGAGTCCGTGCTTCTGGCGGAGGATGTCGATCGTGCCGTGTTCGATGAATTGATCGGGCCAGCCGACGCGAACGACCTGCGTCTTGATGCCCGCATCATTGAGATGCTCGATGACGCCGCAGCCGAAACCGTTGTGCAGGACGTGGTCCTCGATTGTGCAGACCACGTCGGCGCTCCGCGCAAAAAACTCGATCGTGCCAGCATCGAGCGGCTTGATCCAGCGCGGGTTGATGACCGCGGTGGAAATGCCGCGCGCTTCCAGTGTCTGTGCGGCTTCCAGGGCCATCGCGCACATATTTCCGAGTCCGAAAATCGCGACCTGCGTGCCGTGTCTCACCACTTCCGCTTTGCCGATTTCAAGGAGCTTCGGTGCGTCTTTAGGCTTCACACCGGTGCCGGCGCCGCGCGGGTAACGAATCGCGATCGGACCCGAAGCGTGGTTCGCCATCGTCCAGAGCATGTCCACAAATTCGTCTTCATCCTTCGGCTGCATGTGCACGATGCCGGGGACGTGGCGCAGGTAGCCGATGTCGAAAAGTCCGTGATGCGTCGGACCGTCGTCGCCGCTCAATCCGGCGCGGTCCATGCAGAGCGCAACGTTGAGATTTTGCAGCGCCATATCGTGAATGATCATGTCGTAGGCGCGCTGCATGAACGTGGAATAAATCGCGAGGAACGGCTTGTAACCCTGCACCGCGAGGCCGCAGGCAAAGAGCGCGGCGTGCTCCTCGGCGATGCCGACATCGAAGTATTTCTCGGGATGTTTTTGCTGGAAGAAAATGAGGCCGGTGCCCGTCGGCATCGCGCCGGTGATCGCGCAGATTTTGTTGTTCGTGTCGGCAAATTTCGAAAGCGTTTTGCCAAGCAGTTCGGAATAAGTCGTCGTGCTCGCCGCGGTGGTCGCTCCGGTTTCGAGGGCGAATTTTCCGAGGCCGTGAAACTTGTCCGGCTTTTCGAGGGCGGGGGCGTAGCCTTTGCCTTTCTGCGTGAGGATGT
>JAXDQV010000209.1:0-8514 GCA_034667645.1 Chthoniobacter sp. | reverse complement strand
TCAGGTCACCACCGGCGACAACCGCCTCGTTGCGCCGCGCGATCCAAACTACGAGCTTGAGCCACTGATGGTGCCGAACGGCGCGACGGTCAAACGCAGCGTGAACCTGGTCACGCTCTATCCCGTCACCGACTTCGGATTGTATCGCCTCAAAGCGAGCATCTACTTTGCGGAGATGCACCGCTATTTCTCCTCGCCGCTCACGGGCATCGAGGTCAGCGAAGGCAAAAAAATCTGGGAGCAAACCGTGGGGGTGCCGGCCGGATCGCAGGGCGAGGGAACCTACCGCCTTTACACGCTGCTCACCTTCCGCCAGCCCAAGGACAACATGCTTTATCTGCGCATCGAAGATAAGGAAGGCGGTTTCATTTACGGCACCTACCCCCTGGGCCGGCTGCTCACCGGTAACGAGCCGCGCGTGATGCTCGACAGCAAAAACCGCGTCCACGTCCTGCAGCTCGTCGGCCCGAAAACCTACACGTATTCACGCGTCGGACTGAATGGCGAGTGGCTCGGACAGACGACCTATGTGGAGTTGAAATCGCGGCCCGGCTTGAAACGCCTCGCCAGTGGCGATGTCGCCATCTCGGGTGGTCAGATGGATGTGCCGGTGGCCACCGCCGCGAACGCGCCGGCAGGGCCGAAACTTTCCGACCGGCCGGCGGGAATGCCCGCGCAGTAAGGATTCGCGGCGATGGTTGACCCGTTCGCACAAATCCATCAGCGCCATCCGCAGGGCGGCCTCTACGCTGCGATTACGCGGACGTTGTGGGAAAAAAGGGTGGCAGTTTCCCTTTCACTATTCTTCGCGATTTTCGCGTCGTCGGCGTTCGCGGGATTCTCAACCGTCGTGATCGATGCCGGACACGGCGGACACGATCGTGGCGGGATTCCGGGCCAGCGCGTCGCCGAAAAATGGGCAACTCTCGAAGTTGCGCGGCGTTTGCAGGGCGATCTTCGCGCCGCCGGATTGCGGACGGTCATGACCCGGAGCGATGACACATTCATCCCGCTCGGCACGCGTGTTGCCATCGCCAACGCGCAACGCAACGCGGTTTTCGTGAGCATCCATTTCAATTCCGCGCCGCGGAGTGGAGCGTGCGGATTCGAGACTTATTATTACTCGCGGCAGTCCGGGCCGCTGGCCGCGCGCCTTTACTCCAAGCTGGTTCGCGCGTGGCCGAGCGAGAATCGCGGGCTCCGGTGCCGCGGTTTTTTCGTCATCCGCAGAACGCGAATTCCGGCGGTGCTCTGCGAGTGTGGGTTTCTCACGAATCCACGCGAAGCTTCGCTCATCAGCAGCGCCGCGATGCGGCAGCGCATCGCTGATTTGCTGGCGCAGGGGATCGTGGAAATGAGCGGCCGCTGAGACACGATGATCGTTTCCTGCGATGAAATGCGCGCCCTCGAGCACGCGGCATTTGCGGCGGGAACGACGGCGGCCGAGTTGATGGCCGATGCCGCCGAGCAGATGGCTCACGCGGTCCGGCAATTTTTTCCGCGACCCGGAACCGCGATCGTTTTTTACGGCAAAGGGCACAACGGCGGAGACGCGCTGGCGGCGGCGAAGCATCTGGTGCACGCGGGCTGGCACATCATGCTCCGCCCGCAGGAAAATGACGCGAATCGGCTCAGCGCGCTGACTCGCGAGCACCTCTTCGCGCTCGGCCCGACCGACAAACGCGCGCAGATGCATGCGCCAATCATTCTCGATGGCTTGCTGGGCATCGGTGGGCGCGGGCCGTTGCGCGACGATCTCCGCGTGCTCACGCGTGAAATCAATGCGCTCCGCCAGAGCCATCACGCGCACGTTTTCTCGGTCGATCTTCCCACCGGTCTAAATGGCGACAGTGGCGAAGCGGATCCGGACTGCGTCGTGGCTGATTTCACGCTGACGATCGGTTTTCCAAAACGCGGTCTCCTCGTCGACCAGGCTGCGAATTTTGTGGGCCGCATCGCGCTGCTGCCGTTGGCGAAACTGGAAGCAGCTCCCGTCGGCGGGGAAGATGCGGCGACGCCGATCTCGCTCGCCGCACTGCTTCCACCGCGCCGCTTCGAGACGCATAAAACGCAGCAGGGACGAATCGGCATCGTTGCGGGATCGCCCGGTTTCACGGGCGCGGCGCAGCTCACCGCGCAAGGCGCGCTACGCGGCGGGGCTGGACTCGTGACGTTATATGCGACGCCGGACGTGCAGCCCATTCTCGCCGGCGCTGCCGGCCCGGAGATCATGGTCAAGCGCGTCGATTCGTTCCTTGAGCTTCTCGAGGCCAAGCGTGACGTGCTGGCGATCGGGCCGGGCTTGGGGACGGCGCGAGGAGAGGAAGTGCTGGAGCTGATCGAGCGCTGCGAATGTCCGATGATCATCGATGCCGATGCGCTCAATATTTTGGCGCAGTCGAAAAAGATGGAGCTGCTCAAGCGCTGCGCGGGTCCGCGCCTGCTCACGCCGCATCCAGGCGAAATGGCGCGACTCTTCGACATCGGCGGGCGCAGTCGCGCCGAGACGGTGCGCGCGTTCACCGATGAATTTCCCGTGACGCTCTTGTTTAAAGGCTCGCGCACGCTCGTCGGCGAAAAAGGAAAACCGCTTTCGCACAACACGACCGGCTCGCCGGGCATGGCGACCGGAGGAATGGGCGACGCGCTCACCGGCGTTTGTGCGGCACTGGCGGGTCAGGGCTTGTCGCTTTTCGATTCAGCGCGCCTCGGTTCATGGCTTTGTGGACGTGCTGCGGAGCTCGCAATTTTTCATGGGCCCGAATCGGAGCAATCACTCGCCGCGATGGACGTGCCGGAGCATCTCGGGCTGGCGTTTAAACAACTGTTTGCAGGTTGTTTGTGAGCGTCTCACCGTTTTTTTACAGATTCGTTACGGTGCGCTGACAACTCGCGCCGCGGCTCGCGCGAGAGTGGGGGCATGAAAACATTCCTGCTCAGCATGGGTTTGGCGGCCGTCGGCGTGGTCCGCGCCTTCGCCGGCGAAACCGTCCAGCTTCATCTTCAACCCGACCAGCGCGTGCTATTGACGGGCGATCCGCGCGAGGTCGTTGTCAAAATCGACCTGGCCGCCACCGGCGCGAAGACGCGCGGCAAGCGCGGCCCCGTGAATATCGTGGCCGTGCTCGATCGCTCCGGCTCGATGAGTGGAGCGAAGCTCGAAAAGGCGAAGCAAGGGGTGGTCGAGTTGATCGACCAGCTCGGCGAGTCTGACACTTTCGCGCTCGTCGTTTACGACAGCACGGTGCAGGTCGTCGTGCCCGCGCAGCACATCGAAGACCGGGAGGAACTCAAACGGCGCGTCGAGCGCATTCATTCCGGCGGCAGCACGGCGTTGTATGGAGGAGTCGAGCGCGGCGCGGCGGAGCTGGAAAAATTCTGCAGTGCCAGCAGCATCAATCGCGTCATTCTCCTCTCCGATGGCCTGGCCAACATTGGGCCGAGTTCGACCGAAGACCTGCGCGGGCTCGGACGACGACTGGCCGCGCGCGGTCTTTCCGTTTCGACGATCGGCGTCGGCGACGACTACAACGAGGATCTGATGTCCGCCATCGCCGAAGCCAGCGACGCGAATTATTACTACGTGCGCGATGCGGAGAAGCTGCCGCAGATTTTCGCGAAAGAACTCGGCCAGCTCCTCGCGGTAACGGCGCGCGATATTCGGATCGAGATTGCGTGCCCGGATGGCGTCGAGCCGATTGATCTCATCGGACGGCCGGAGAAATTCTCCCGCCGCAAAGCCGTGGTGCAGCTCAGTCCGCTGGCTTCCAGCCAAACCCGTTATTTGTTCCTGCGCTGCAAAGTCGCGGAGCCGCGGGAAATCGAGCGTCGCGACCTCGCGACCGTCACCCTCAGCTATCTCGACGAGCAGAACGGATCGCGCCCTGAAACCATGACGCAAACCGTGCAGGTCGGTTTTACCAACGACAGCCAACGCGCCATGGCTTCCGCGGACACAACGATCGTTGCCGAGCGCGAGCTGCAGTTGAACGCCCTCGTCAAAGACAAGGCAATGGGGCAATCCGACGCAGGCAAGAACAAGGAGGCTGCGCAGGTCCTGAACGAGCAGGCGGAGAAGCTCGACGCCGCTGCCAGCCGCGCGCCGGAAAAATATGCAGCGCAATT
This sequence comes from Chthoniobacter sp., assembly GCA_034667645.1. Lineage (GTDB taxonomy): Bacteria > Verrucomicrobiota > Verrucomicrobiia > Chthoniobacterales > Chthoniobacteraceae > JAJPJG01. The sequence goes on along the minus strand of JAXDQV010000209.1, from coordinate 4,389 downwards.
CAAGGAGGAGGCGAAAAACGCGCGCGACCGTGCGGGTCAGATCGCCGAGGCGCCGATGACGGCGACGATGCGGAAGCAAGTCCAGAGCGAGTCGTATCAGCAAAAGAACGCGAAGCAGTGAACCGCGTGTTGCGATTCGGGCAGCGCGGAATCAGCATTCCGGCGTGACTGTTTCCACCGCGCCCGCCTGCGTGATGCGCGGCGCACTTCCGGTATGAAAAAAATCGCGCTGGTGTTTGCGCTCGCGGTTCTCGCTCCGAGCCTCGTGCTGGCGTGGCTCGCCCTGCGATCACTGCGCGACCAAGAGCTCGTTTTAGAGCGGCAACAGGAATTGCTCTATCAAGGCGCGACCGACCGGATCGCCGGACAAATCCGCGCATGGATGAGCGCATCGCAGGAGGAGTTTGCCGGGCACGTCGAAGCGCTCACGCAGGATCGCAACCCGCGCGCGCTGGCACCGGTGTTTGATGAAACGATTCGCGGGGACTGGCAGCTGGCCGAAATCGGATTCTGCGTGACGCTCGATGGCAGCGTCCTCTCGCCTTCGCTTTTTGGCGCGCCGGCCGGGAAGCAATTTCGCGACGAAAACGAATCCTTCCTGAGCAACCGCGCGCGTGCCGAGGTTTACCAACTCCCGCAAAGCGCGGCCCTTTCGCAGGCGGGATCACGCGATGCGGCAAAGCAGCGTCAGCAGCAGTCGGAGTGGTCCATGAAGAAGGATCACGTTGGCGCCGACAGCGCTCCTGCGCCCGCCGCGCCTTTGACCACGCAGTCGAAGAATGAAAACAAGGAGGCCGCCGAGACGAAGGCGCGCACGTTGAGAAAAGCCCAGCTGGACGAATCGCTAAGAGAGCAACCGGCGCAGAACGGCCAGGCCGGCTCGCAAATGACGGAACAACCTGAAGGGGTGAAATCGAAAATGGTCGCTCGCAATGTGAGTCCGATGAAGGAGCCGCGCGCCGCGGAAACCCAGCTATCGAATGTCGTTCCGTCGGATGCCGAGTTTCGTCAAATCGTCGGTGATGCTGTGTCCGGCACGGTTTCGCGATTTTTGCAGAACAAGCTCAGCGTGATGTTTTGGCATCGCCCGGCCCGTGATCCGCAGCTGATTTTCGGCGCGCAGCTTGCGCTCGATCAGCTCAAACAAAAGCTCGCGCCCCAACTCGCGACGATCGAAGGCATCGGTCTCGCGCTGCTCGATGACCACGGAAAGCCGGCGGCCCGCTCGCCGGAATTTTCCGCGCCGAACTGGAAGCGGCCGTTTGTCGCCACGGAAGTCGGAGAGGTGCTGCCGCACTGGGAAGTGGCCGCGTATTTGCTCGATCCGGAAGCGATGACCCGCAGTGCTGCGATGCTGCGCCGCGTGGTCGCGGCGATGATCGCGGTCATGCTCGCCGCGATCTGTCTAGGCGGCTGGCTGCTGGCTGCGGACACGCGCCGGCAGTTGGCGCTCGCGCGGCAGAAGACGGATTTTGTGAGCAATGTCTCGCACGAACTAAAGACGCCTCTGACATCGATCCGCATGTTTTCGGAGTTGCTCGCCGAGGGCCGCGTCGAGACGCCCGAAAAACAAACGCAATACTCGCAGATCATCGCCATCGAAGCATCGCGTCTCACGCGCCTGATCAACAACGTGCTCGATTTTGCGCGGCTCGAGCGCGGCGAGAAAACTTACGATCGACGCGTGACCCGCCTCGAGGAGCTGATCGCGGAGACGCTCGCGCTTTACCGGCCGCAGCTGGAGGCGAACGGCTTTCGAGTCACGTGCGAAACAGAACCGCTCCACGTCGAAGTGGATCGCGATGCGATGGCCCAGGTGTTTTTAAATCTGCTCTCAAATGCGGAAAAATATTGCGGCGACGCGAAGGAAATCTCGATCACGGTGCGGCGCAGGGGAGAGCGCGCGGAGCTCAGCGTGTGCGATCGCGGGGCCGGTGTCCCGCGAGGCGAGGAGGGGAAAATCTTCGAGCAGTTTCACCGCGCGCACGATGCGCTGAACAGCGGCATCCAAGGGGCGGGACTCGGATTGACCCTGGCCCGGGAACTCGCCCGCGCTCACGGCGGCGATGTCGCGATGACGCGCCGCGAGGGCGGTGGAAGTTGCTTCACGGTTTCCCTGCCGCTCACATGAAACAGCGCATTCTCATCGTCGAGGACGACGCGAATATCGGGTTGGGCCTGGTCGAGATTTTGCGGGGCGAAGGTTTTGATCCGGTGCTCTGCGCTCGCGGCGACGAGGCGCTGGACGCGGCAAAGCGCGAGCGGCCGGTGCTGATCGTCCTCGACGTGATGCTCCCCGGACGCAGCGGATACGATATTTGCCGGGAATTGCGCGCACGGAAAATCCCGACCCCGATCCTCATGCTGACCGCTAAAGGACAGGAGATCGACAAGGTCATCGGCCTCGACCTTGGCGCGGATGACTACGTGACCAAGCCCTTCGGCGTGCGTGAGCTCGTCTCGCGGATTCGGGCGCTGCTCCGCCGAACGCAAGCTGCCACGGGTGACGATGCTGCTTTCGAGATCGCGGCATCCAAAATCAATCCGAAAACCCTCGCCCTCACCCGCGGCAAAACCCACGAGGAACTGACCGCGCGCGAACTCAGGCTGCTGCAGATTTTTTACCGCCATCCGGGCGAAGTGCTTTCGCGTGAACGTTTGTTAAACGATGTGTGGGGATATGAATACTACGGCACGACGCGCACGCTGGATCAGGTCATCGTGCAACTGCGCAGGAAGCTCGGCGATTCCGGCGCTGAGCCAAAAATCATTCTGACCGTCCACGGCGTCGGCTACCGGCTCGCCGACATTTAGGCATCGCAGGTTTCCGGACGCGCGTCCACCCGACCGAAAACGATGCCAAATGGAAATTGAGACTGCTTATGAACGATGACATTCCCGCAAACGAATTCCCGGAAGGCAACGGAGTGACACGCCGAAGATTTGTGAGACTGACGGCGGCAGCTGGAGCGTTGCTGAGCGTGGGGAAAGCATGGGCGGTGGAGCAGAAAAACGGCATCCCGTATCGGACTCTCGGGAGGACCGGCGAGAAAGTCTCGATGCTGGGCCTCGGCGGCTTTCACATCGGAATGCAGGAGGATGAGCAGGAGAGCATCAAAATCATCCGCACCGCCGTGGATAACGGCGTCAACTTTCTCGACAACTCGTGGGATTACAACGGCGGCGCGAGCGAGATGCGCGAGGGCAAAGCGTTGCGGGATGGTTACCGCGACAAAGTCTTTCTCATGACCAAGATCGATGGCCGCACCAAGGAATCGGCGGCAAAACAGATCGATGAATCTTTAACCCGGCTGCAAGTCGATCATGTCGATCTGATGCAGTTTCACGAAATCATCCGGACCGAGGACGCAGATCGAATCTTTGCGGAAGGCGGCGCGATGGAGGCGATGCTTTCCGCCCGAAAGGCGGGAAAGGTGCGCTACATCGGGTTCACCGGGCATAAGAGTCCCGAGATCCACCTGCATATGCTCGAGGTAGCGAAAGCGCATGACTTTCATTTCGATACGGTTCAGATGCCGCTGAACGTAATGGACGCGCACTATGAAAGCTTCGGGAAGAAAGTGCTGCCAGTGCTCGTGCGCGATCGGATCGGCGTGCTCGGGATGAAATCGATGGGCGATAAGTTCATCCTGGATAGCAAGGCGGTGACTCCGGTCGAGTGCCTGCACTTTGCGATGAACCTGCCGACAAGCGTAGTGATTACCGGCTGCGACACGATGCCTATCCTGCAACAAGCACTGGAGGCCGCTCGGGGATTCCGTCCCCTAAGTGAGGAGAAGCTTTCCGAGCTGCTTGGGAAGACGGAAGCGCTGGCGCACACCGGAAAGTTCGAGCCTTACAAGAACAGCCACCACTTCGACAGCACCTACGCCAATCCGCACTGGCTGGGCTAGCTTCCGCAACTTCGCAGAAGCAGTGTCAGGATTAGCGTCCCGATTACTGAAACGACGATCGAGCCAATGCATCCGAGCCGCGAAGAAAAAAAGGCAAACATGAGTTCCTGTCCATCGGAGTTGCTTCTCCTTCCGGATGCCAAAACCTTGTGATGCGTCGGCGATCCAAAGTGGCAATCGGAGGATTGGGCTGCCTCTTCGCGGCCGTGTCAGTTTTCGCCGGGAGTAGAGTGGCAATGAGCAAGTTTCTGAACGGGAAGCTGCTTCAGGAACAGGTCAGCGCCAAGACCGCCAAGATACTTCATGCTCCCGGAGGTTATCTCCCATTTCAGTGGAAAAGCCAATCAGTCTCCTCGGATGGATTTCTCGCGGAAGCGCCCAAGGAACGAGGCTTGACGAAGCTGGAGGCGACGCAGCTTCACGCGCAAGTTGGGCTGGCGAGTCTTTGGCGGCGAGTCATTACCATCGAGGACCT
>JAXDQV010000208.1:0-9882 GCA_034667645.1 Chthoniobacter sp. | reverse complement strand
ACAGTGTTGCACCGCGTTAAACACTCCGTGCAGCGGCTTCGGCGCGGTGTAGCCACTCGTGTCGACTCCAAACGCGGTGGCTTTCAACGCCTGCGTATTCGTCCGCGTCTCGCGCATTTCCTTTCCGTAGCAGCGGGCCTCCACCTCCATGAGCTTCGAGAGTTCGCGGGAGAGATAATCCACGTGGACCCCGGCGCCGCCGTAAATCGTCGGTGGAAATTCGTTCGTAAGGAAAAGAGCTTTCATTGCAGGTGGGGTGAGAAAAGTAAGGCCGGCCGGTCGTCGCGATGCGTAAAACATCCGCACCCAAATTACAAACCACACTTACAACTTATGGAACTCGAATCCCTGCAAGACCTTTATCTCCACGAACTCCGCGACCTTTACAGCGCGGAAAAGCAGATCATCAAAGCCCTGCCGAAAATGGCCAAAGGCGCCACGAATACAAAACTGCGCGAAGGCTTTTTGAAACATCTCGAACAAACCAAGGAGCATGCGCAGCGGCTGGAGCGGATCATTGACCGGCTCGGAAAATCGACGCGTGGCGAGAAATGCAAAGGGATGGAAGGCCTGCTCGAAGAAGGCGCCAAGCTGCTCGAGGAAGATGCGTCGCCCGAAGTGATGGACGCCGGCCTCATCTCGGCGGCACAACGCGTGGAGCATTACGAAATCGCCGGCTACGGTTGCGCGCGCACGTATGCCCAGGTGCTGGGCGACAAGGAAGGCCAGAAGCTGCTCGACCAGACCTTGAAAGAAGAAGGCGACACCGACAAAAAGCTGACTGATCTCGCGGTCAGCACGATCAATCTGAAAGCCGTGAAGTAAGCGCGGCGCGCGCTACTCCAATTCCACCTCGCGCGTGCCTTTGGCCACCCGGCACGCTTCCACATACTCGCGGAGCTTGTCGCCGAGCCGGAGCGTGCTGGGAACGTGATCGAGCACGATCTCGCGCGAGGTTGCGTCGGAGGTGACGACGTCGATGTTCTCGAGTCCGAACAGCCGGAGTGAAAATGGCTGCACGATGCGCATGTCTTTGACCCGATAGAGCTCAAGTGTGTCCGTAGTGCGGGAGAAAACGCCGCGCGAAAGCAGGAGCCGCTCCGTGGTCAACTCGAATCGTTGCGAGCGGATGACGAGCCATTTCCAAAACGCATAACAGAGCGGCAGCAGCACCAGCGCGACGCCGGGCGGCCATTGCCAGAAAAACAAGGCTGCCGCGGCCATTGCCAGCGCGAGCAGCGCGCTGAAAACAAACGCACCAAGGTTTTTCACTTGCGACGGCGAGCCGCTCCAGACGGGTTGCTCAGGCATTCGCGCACGGTAGCGAATTATTTTGCGTCACGGGGAGGAAATTATAGATTCGGCGCGCTTTCTCCCGAGGCATGAATTCGCGACGCCGCTCCCATTTTTCCCCGCGCTAAAGGTCTGCGCGCACCTGTAAATTGAACGCGATCCTCCGCAATGCATTTGTCCTCGGCGCCGGCCTCGGCACCCGGCTCAAAACGCTCACCAGCCGCAAGCCCAAACCGCTCATCCCGATCTGCGGGAAGCCGCTGATCAGCTTTGCGTTTGACCATCTCCGCCGCAATGGCGTGCAGCAATTCATCGTCAACACCCATCATTGTCCCGAGGCTTATGACGAGGCGTTTCCCGACGTTAAATACGGCGATCTGCCGATCCATTTCGAGCACGAGCCGGTGCTGCTCGAAACCGCGGGCGGCTTGAAAAATGCCGAGCAGTTTCTGCGCAATGAAACCTTCATCGTTTATAACGGCGACATCCTGAGCGATCTTCCGATCGAACGGGCGATCGAAGCGCATTTTAGGCAGCGGAATGAGGTCACGCTCGTCCTTCGCTCCGCGGGCGCGCCACTCCATATCTCCCTCGATGAAGCGTCGGGTCGCGTCGTGGATATCGCCGGGCGCCTCCAGAGCTGCACGAAGCCGAAATTCATGTTCACCGGCATTTACATCGTGAACCCTTCGTTCCTTTTCAAAGTTCCGTCGCGCACGAAGATCTCCGTCATCCCCGTTTTCCTGCACATGATCCAGCGCACCCAGAAACTCGGCGGCATCGTCATCGATGCGGGACATTGGTGGGATCTCGGCACGCGCGAAAAATATCTCGAGGTTCACCGTTTCCTTGCGCAGAGCGATTCCGACTTCGTCCGCGGCCCGGACCTGGAGGAATGGCCGCAATGGATCGATCCGACGGCGCAGATTTCCCCTTCCGCAAAACTGGAAGGCGTCACCTCGATCGGTGCCGGCGCCGTCATCGGCGACGACGCAGAGCTCACCGATTGTGTCGTCTGGGAAAATGCGCAGGTCGCGCCGGGCGCGGTGCTGCGGGAGTGCATTGTGACGGCCGGCCAGGTGGCGAGCGGAACGCAAACCGGATTCGATTTTTAAGATAGCCATGCCTGCCGAAAACCTGATCAGGCAAACGGTGTCGCGCTTTCCGCGCTACGCGGGCAGCGGGATTGAAATCACGCCTGTGGAGAAGGGTGGATCGGATCGCAAATACTACCGGGTAGCGGTCGCGGAAGAGCGCTCGCTCATTCTGGTGAAATACGGAAAAGATCGCACCGAAAACAGTAATTACGTCGCAATCGCGCGTTTTCTGTCGCGCCTCGGCATCCGCGTCCCGGAGATTTATTTTCACGATGAGGATGAGCATCTCATCTGGATGGAAGACCTCGGTGAGCGCGATCTTTGGAGCTACCGTAACGAACCATGGGGAACACTCCGCGACCGTTATCGGAGCGCTCTCGGCGAGCTGGTGAAGCTCCACACGCGCGCGCAATCCGCCGTAACGGAGTTCGCGCCTGCGCTCGAGACGGAGTTCGATGCGGAGCTGTATCGCTGGGAGCAAAATTATTTCTTTGAGAATTGCGTGCATCGTTTCTTCGGCGGCAAGGCAACAGCCTGCGACGAAAAGATGCTGGCGGAAATCGCCGCCCGGTTGCACGAGCAGCCGCGCGTCGTCGTGCATCGCGACTTCCAGTCGCAAAACATCCTGTTGCGCGATGGGAATGCCTACCTGATCGATTTCCAAGGCCTCCGGCCCGGCCTCGCACAATACGATCTCGCCTCGCTCGTTTATGATCCCTACGTGGCGCTGACGGCGGTCCAGCGCGAGGAACTGATCACCCTTTACGTCGAGAAGGCGCTCGACGCCGACGGAAAAATCGCGCCTGATTTTCGCGCCATCTTTGACCTGTGCGCGCTGCAGCGGTTGATGCAGGCCCTCGGCGCTTACGGTTTTCTTGGGCTGGCCAAAGAACGGCCGCAATTTCTCGATTACATTCCCCCCGCCCTTGCCTCGCTCCGCGAAGTCGTCGCCCGCATCGACGGCCTGCGCGAACTGCCCGAGTTGCTCGATCAGCTGCGCGCCCGATCCTAGACCAGCCCGCGGTCGCACAACCGCGCAAACATCGCTGGCATCATGCGATATCCGAAATGGCCTTGCGCCACGCGGAAATATTCCGAACCGCTCCACTTCGCGTGCAGCGTTTCGATTTCACACGCTGGGGCGATCCGGTCGAAATCTCCCGCGGCAAAAATTACGCGTTCGGCGCCGCAGAGTGGCACGTGATGCATCGGCGACGTGAGGTGAAAGTGGCGTTCGACCAGCGCCTGGGTGATCCCGTTTTTCCGCAACTGCCACCGCATTATGTGCGCCGCATCGCATTTCCAAATGGCATGCTCGATGTTCACGATGGGCTCCATGAGCGCGAGAAAACGGAAATCGGCTTCCACAAAACTTAGCAATGCGCCGATCCAGCCACCGTAGCTCGACGCCCACAACGCGAATTCGCAGCAGCCGCGCGAACGCAAAAATCGCATGAGCTGCCGCAGCTCGATCACGCATTGCCGCAGCCCCTCGGCGGTGCGCACGAGATCGGCCGAGATCGCCAGCTCGCCGTTGAAATAGCCGCGCGGCGTGCGGGAGTAATGAAACGGCAGATGGACGAAGCACGCGTTCCAGCCGCGCGCGTTGAATTTGCGTGCCCATTCTCGATAGCCGGCATCGCTCGTGGACATCAGCGCATGCAGGAGAAAAATCGTGGGCGCGGCCGGGCCGGCATCGCATTCAAAAAGATTGACGTGCACGCGATCGTTTTCCGCATACCCCGTCTGGATTGGGCTCTGCCACTCCAGCCGATTGGATAGAACCCGAATTTCCGCCGACGGCGCGGCGTAAAATTCCTCCATCGCCAGAGCCGAGCATTCCTCGATGTAACGCTCGAGCTCGCGCCGGCTGTTCGCGTGCAGGCGATGACGAAACTGGACGGCGTTCATGCCCACGCACATGGCAAAGTCCATCGCCGCCGCCGAAGGCCGGGCGAGGAATTTCACTGTCGTCCCTTTCGTCGCGCGGGCGGTTGTGGCAGGTCCTCGGGAGTCAGCGCAAATGCCTCGCTCAGCTCCACGAACAGGCTGCGAAAAGCTATTGCGAGTTCGGAGACGATCCATTCACGCGTGGCATTTTTGTCGAGGTTGCCAGGCGGAACGATCGCCTTGCCGAAGATCATCCAGACCGGTGTGCGGCGGAACGATCGCCATCTTTTCAAATCGTAAAGCCGATCGCTGCCGAGAATCACGCAGGGCAGGACGGGGACGCCCGCGAGCTGCGCGAGACTTTCGACGCCCGGCTTGAGCGGAGCTCCTTCCAGCACGCTGGTGGGACCGTCTCGGATTCCGCCTTCGGGAAACATGCCGACCACGTGTCTTTGTTTTAGCCGAGCCAATGCGGTGCGAACCGCTGCCCGATCCACCTGGGCACGATCCGTTGGAAAGGAACCGATCGCGCGCAGCCATGAGCCGACGAGCGGCATTTCGAACAGCTCGATCATTGCCATCCAATCCACTTTTCTCCGCGCCGCGATGCCGATCAGCGGAGGATCAAAATGGCTGATATGATTCGCCGCCAGAATGTAGCCGCCGGGCAACTTCGTGCGTTCGCGATAAAGAATATGCAGGGATCCAAAAACCGAGAAAAGCGCTTGCGCGAGCAGCCTCGAAAGCATGTAAGCCATCCATTGCACGGGATGGCGACGCTAACGACGCGGCGCCGCTGGCGCAAACCCTGGCATTCGCCGGGTGAGCAACCGGCCTGGCAAAGTGGAAAACCATTTGCGCGAAGCGCAGTTCCATTCGACAAATCTCAGCTTATGAACTCGACGCTGATGCAGTTTTTCAAACGGGCGCTGGGGCGTGAACCGGCGCTGCACCCGATCGATCGCGGCATGGCCAGACGATGGATCAAGCAGCGGCTGCTGAAGGTTTATCCGGAGTTGCGCAATGACCCGAAGGCGCTGGAAGCGGCTTACCGCGCGCTCAGTCTTGATCCGCAACTCGGCACGGAGGAAGGCGATGCCGGGACTTTTTTCGAGATGACGCTGCCGCTCTAACGAGCGGTTTATTCCGTGCTAAAACGGAATGTCGTCTTCCTCGGCGGCATCCAGATCAGGATCCTTGGGCGCCGACTGCGGAGCTTTCTTCGGTGCGCCAGCCGCGTGCGAACTGCCGCCTGATTCCCCGCCGCCACCGCCATCTCCCCGCGATCCGAGAAACTGCATTCCTTCAGCGACCACGCGCAATTTCGAGCGCTTCTGACCCGACGTTTTGTCGTCCCAAGTGTCGAGCTGCAAGCGGCCCTCGATAAAAACCGGCCGTCCTTTTTTCAAATACTCTCCGGCGATCTCGGCCTGACGTCCCCAAAGGGTGACGTCCACAAACGTGACTTCCTCGCGTTTTTCCCCGTTCTCACTCGTGAACTGGCGATTGACCGCCATGCCGATCTCGCACACCGCCGTGCCCTTCGGCGTGTAGCGGACCTCGGGGTCCCGCGTGAGATTCCCCATCAACATGACTTTGTTTAAATTGGCCATGGCGGAAGCTACCGGGGCTACTCGGTTTTCGCAGTCTTTTCTTTCGCCGCTTTCGGCTTCCCACCGCGCTCTTTCACCGGCTTTTTGGCGATGAGCTTTTGGAAATGCTGGCGGTAAACATCGGAGTCGAGTTTGAACTTTGCCCGCAGTTTATCGATCAGCTGCGAGTCGGCCTCGAAGATGAAATTGACGAAATAACCGGCATCGAGTGCGCCCGCGGCGTAGCTAAACATTTTGCGGTCCATCTTCTGGACCTGCTCGACTTTGGCGCCCTCTTTTTTGAAGTCCCCTTCGAGGCGTTCGATGATTTCCTTCGCGCTCTCTTCGCTGCCCTGAGTGTTGAGGACGAGGAGCCCTTCGTATCGGTTTTTCATAATTGTCGGATCTATTTAACGGGTTGTTGGTTGAATTGATTCATCGCGGCCTCAAGTCCCTCGCGCTGGGCAACGGCCACGGCGTCCGCCGCGCGCACGATACTCTCCTGCAGCGCCGGCAGTTCGTCTGGAGAAAAGCGGCCGAGGACGTGGCTCGTCAGCGGACGATTAGCCGCCGCGCCGATGCCGACCCGCAGACGTGGAATTTCCACCGTCCCGAGGTGCTCGATCACAGACTGCAGCCCGTTGTGTCCACCGGCGGAACCGCTCGCGCGGAGGCGCAGCTTACCCAATGGCAACGCTACATCGTCAAGAATCATCAGCATCTCACGCGGTTCGATTTTATAATATCGGCTCAAGGCTGCCACAGGTTCGCCGCTCAGATTCATAAAACTCAGCGGCTTGCAAAGCGTGACGGTGGACGCAACGGCCGTCTCAGCATTCCATTTCTGGGAAGAGCGAAAAGAAGTGCCCGCACGGTCGGCGAGCTGGTTGAGAATCATGAACCCGACATTGTGCCGCGTCTGCGCGTATTCCAGCCCGGGATTGCCCAAGCCGACGATGAGGCGGAAAAGCGGAGCGCGGGATTCCACACGATCTTAGGCAATCAGCGAGGCTTCGACTTTGCTCCAGATGACAGGCGAACGCGGAAGGCCGTTTACTTCTTCTCCTTGGACTCAGCCGCGGATTCTTCCTTCTTCTCGTTGATGACTTCAGGGCCGGCGGCGACTTCCGTCGCGGCGACTGGCTCGACTTCGACCGTCGGCGGAGCGCAAAGGAAAACCGTCAGCTCCGGATCCTCATCCGCTGTGACACCGCTCGGGAGGATGAGATGGCTCACGTGAATCGAATCGCCAATATTAAGACCGGAAACGTCGACGGTGATGATCTCGGGGAGGTCCTTCGGCAAACACTCCACCTCGAGTTCGCGCAGGCTCTGTTCAAGAATGCCGCCAAAGTTTTTTACGCCATTGGCTTCGCCGGTGGGCTCAATCGGGATCGAGGCACGCAGCGTTTCATTCATGTTGATGGCGTGGAAATCGACGTGCAGCACATCGCGGCTGATCGGCGCGTGCTGGACTTCCTGAATGAGCGCGACGCGGCTGCTTTTTTTGCCGGCATCGTCAATTTCGAGCTCGACGAGAATGTTTTCACCGACTGCGTGGCTGAGCAGCGTCTTGATATCACGCGCCGCGACTTGCAGCGGCTGCGGCGCTGTTTTCCCACCGTAAATGATCGCCGGGACGATCCCTTGAGATTTAAGTTTGTTGACTGCCGACCGGCCCACGTGGGGACGGGTCTGCGCGCTGAGTTTGACTTGTTTGGCCATATATAATGTGCGCCCCGGATTTCGCCGCGGCTATTTTGTTCCGTTAATCTCGAACAACGAGCTCACGGATTCATCGTTGTGGATGCGCTTGATGCCTTCGCCGAGCAGCCCCGCGATGCTGAGCACCTCGATGCGGCACTGCTGGCTGGAGCGAACGGGGACGCTGTTCGTCGTGACGAGTTCCTTGATCTCGGAACCAATCAGCCGTTCGATCGCCAAGTCCGACAGCACCGCGTGCGAAACGCCGGCGTAGATATTAAGCGCGCCGTGTTCTTTAAGGATTGCCGCGGCTCTTGTCAAGGTGCTCGCCGTCTCCGTGAGGTCGTCGACAATCACCACGTTCTTGTTTTGCACGTCGCCGATGACGTAAAGCGATTTGGTTTCCGTGGCGCTGTCGCGGCGTTTGGCGACGATGGCCAATCCCGAGCCGAGCGCCTGCGAATAAGCAGAGGCCATCTTCAAGCCGCCGACATCGGGCGAGACCACGACGAGGTCTCTAATATCCTTTGAACGCCAGTGCTTGATGAGCACCGGCAGCGCGTAGAGATGATCGACCGGGATGTCGAAAAAGCCCGCGACTTGCTGGGCATGGAGGTCCACGGTCAGGACGCGGTTCACTCCGGCGGCCACCAGCAGGTTCGCGATCAGCTTGGCCGTGATCGGCACGCGCGGCTGATCTTTCCGGTCCTGCCGGGCATATCCGAAAAAAGGAATTACCGCCGTGATCCGCGAAGCGCTCGCGCGGCGCGCTGCGTCCGTCAGGATCAGCAACTCCATCAGATTCTGGTTCGACGGCGGGCAGGTGGGCTGAACGATAAAAACGTCGCGACCACGCACGTTTTCGTTGATTTTGACATACGTCTCACCGTCCGGAAACGAGCTGACCGTGGCGTCACCCAGTGGCACTCCGACGAAGGCCGCGATCTGCTGGGCGAGTGCAAGGTGCGCGGATCCCGAGAAGATTTTAAGTTCGGACGTGGAACGTTGCATGCGCGGCTGGACGAGCGGGAGAGCGACTTTAGAGGCGCGAATTGGAATTACAATTGGAAAGTGGACTGGCTCCCGTCGAGGGGACAGGCCCCAAGGTTACACATTTGGAACTGCGCCTCGCGCGATGGAAAATACCGCTGTGTTTACCGCGCATTTTTCCCCGAAATTTTTCCTTTACACACAGAATGACCTCCCCTACCTGTGTGGCGCGATTCCAAACAAATCGCAAAAACAAACAAACCAAAGGAGTAATAAAGTATGAAAAAAGCAATATTCGGATTCTTGGCCTGTGCCGCGCTCGTCGCGACCGGCTTCGCTGGCACTGCCACAGTGTCTGCTGGCAAGGGCTACAAGGAATACAAACAAGTCGAGCAGCCTACGTGCTTCTCGGACACTGAAATCCAGGCTGACGTTTTCGGCGCCTATGCGGTGACCGAAGGTGGACAGGGTGGAATCATCCGTGAGCACGGATTCGGTGGCGGTGTCGGCGTCAACTACTTCTTCGCCCGCTATTTCGGCGTCGGCGCAGAAGGAACCTGGCTCGATGCGCAACCAAACGGCGGCGGCGGCGCACGTGCAGTCCATTCGTTCGGCGGCAACGTGTTCTTCCGTTACCCGATCGATGCGATCTGCCTCGCGCCTTACGTCTATCTTGGCGGCGACGCGATGATTGACGGCGAGGATTGGGCGGAAGCTCATGCGGGCGGCGGTCTCGAATACCGCGTCATCCCGAACAAGCTCGGCGTGTTCGTTGATGGCCGTTTCAGCTACCTTGGCGACCGTTTCGGCGGCAACGACCTGCACTTCACCATGGTGCGTGCTGGTGTTCGCTGGGTGTTCTAAAACAACCTAACGCAGTTTCAAAGCGCCGGAGCCTTCGCGGGCTCCGGCGCTTTTTTTTGTCAAAAGCCTTCTGCGGTCACCGTCGTCCACCGGGCCACTCTCTCCTGCAGTCGGGGTGAGGGGCTCACGAAAAACTGGGCGGCAATCCGCATCCGGATTTTTGCGCCATGGCCGTTCACAAAGTGCAACTCCACCGGCCGGGAGCCCGGAAATTCCTCCAAGGCCGCTTTGAGCTCTGCCAAATCGGCTTCCGTCGCGAAATCGCGGCGCAAGGTCAGCACCATCGGAAGCGCGTCCGAAGCTTTCGGTAACTGAGGACGGAGCGGCTTCACCTCGGATGCCACGAGCCGCACCCCTTCCTCCCGCTTGTCGAGCCGCGCCGTGATGGCGACCACACGGCCTGTTTCGAGATGCGCCGCGCATTTTGTGAAGGTGTCGTTCCAGATCATTAC
>JAXDQV010000207.1:0-10131 GCA_034667645.1 Chthoniobacter sp. | reverse complement strand
ACGTCCGATGACATAGCTATTGGCTCCGGCAGCCGCCGTCCAGCTAAGCGTGGCCTGAGTATTGCCGGGGGTCGCGGTCAAGCCTGTCGGTGCGGCGGGCGGCGTGGTGTCACTGGTTGTTCCGCTGGCTGATGTGCCCCCGCTATTCATTGCCGCGATTTGGTAATAGTAGGTTGTATTTGGGTTTAGGTTTGCATCCGTAACGGTCGTTGGAATCTGGGTGTAAAGGAAAGTATAAGGCCCCCCGGGTGAAGTCGCGCGCTGGATAAGATAGCCCATCGCACCGGAAACCGCAGACCAGTTGAGAGTAATGTCACCCGCGTTTGTGGTTTGCAGCGCCGTAGCGGTAAAAGTCGCAGGGGCGGAAGCAGGGGCCACATCCTTGGGAATCGCCGTCGCAGCCGTGGAGTCAGCGCTTGTCCCCGCGGCGTTGGTTGCGGCTACCGTATAAGAGTAAATGCTGCCGTTGGTCGGCGAGAGATCGGAATAGCTGGTCCCCGTGACGGAGTTGGTCAGGATGATGGTGCCGAGCGTATTATAAGTGCCCCCGCCATTACTGAACAATGTCGAGCGCTTCACAGTATAAAAACTCGCGCCGCTCGAAGCCGTCCAGTTCAAGCTAACTGACTTGTTCCCCGGCGTTGCCGCCAATCCCGTGGGAACTGACGGAGCCGACGAAGCCGTCCCGGCGGAAGGAGTGATGCCCGCACTTTGCGGCGAGTTCCCGCTCGCCTTAACGGGATTTACCGATTGCACCACATAGTAATAGGTGGTGCCGTTGACGGCAGTGGTGTCCACATAGGTCCCATGGGTCGGACCGCTGCCGCTGATGGGACCCAGGACCCCGGGGGCAAGGCTGGCGTAACCGGAGCCGCTGGTAACGGAGCGAAGGACATTGTAACTCGTCGCACCCGGAACTGTGGGCCAGCAGAGCACTGTGCGATTGTTCCCCGCATAAGCGGTCACACTCGCTGGCGCAGGCGGGGAATAACCGGTTAGCTCCAGCCGCAGGTAGTCATACGTCACTTGATTGGCGAAGTAGCCGCCTTTGCGCATGTTGACGGTAATCGTGTTCGTGCCGGCCTTCAAAAGCGTGCCGGGAAAGGTCATGCGCTCATCGGAAAACGCGCCATTGATGCTCTCGCGAATGGTGGTATCGCTATCGTCGGAGGAAGGGAAATAGCCATTCACGCTGTTTGCATTAGGCGTTGAAATCACGCCCGAGGCGCTGCCTAGGTTGGTGCCATTTACACTCACGATGACCGGACCCTGGTAAGCAGAAGACAGCCCCAGGTAGATCGAAGCCTGCGATCCCCCTGCGGGAGCGGCAGCAAGATTAAAAGTAACCTTTGAGGTCGAGCCAATCCAATTGCCACCGCTATCAAGCTGCACCGGTTGGCAGAAGTTCCAGTCTGTTGTCCACCTGTTGGTGCCGACGACGTAATTGGGACCACTGGGAAAGTCGTAGGGATATTCCACCCACTTACTCCAGACCGGACTCGGAGCAGTTGGACTCGGTCCAATATCCCCGACCCACCAGTCCTCACCGTGACGGAACTTGCGTCCGGTCCGATCGGGATAACCAATTTCAAAAACGGTCGGGCCGACGCGCGTGGGTATCCACGTCACATTGCCGAGCGCCTTTGTCGTTCCGCTGGTCACCGTCACGCTGAAAGGTGACGCGGGGAAGTCTGCGAGAACTTTGGTGCTGCCGCCGGTTTGCGCTTGCGACATGAAGGTGCCTGGGGCGCCTTGTCCGAAAGCATAAAGCGTGTAATTCGAGCCGGAGATCACCGCGGGAATGGTGAAGTTGCCATTCGCATCCGTGCGCGCCCAGAATTGATACGGCTTCATCCACTGCTGGAAATCATAGGTGCTGGTCGAGGTCACCGGCTGTTGGATGAGGCCCACCCACATATTCGACCCGCTGGCGCTGGGATTGTCGGTGTCGTTAATGACAATTTTACCCATCACCGTTCCGCGTTTGGCGGGGCCGGAGTAATTCGTGTTGGAGAACCAGCTATAGGGCCAGGCACCTGACGCGCCTGTCGGCAGTCCATTTGCATCAACGCCTCGTTCTGCCAGTGCCTGTGCCTTGGCGTCATTGTAAAGCGCCTGCGACGCCTGCAGAGAGTCCGTGATGGTTTTGGGGATGTTATTGCAGTAGACAAAATACGGACCGCATACTTTCGCCCAAGTCTCGCCAGCGACAAACGATCCATCTTCGCCCATCCCAAAGTGATTGCCGTTAAACATGTTCAAAATCGTCGTTCCCATGTGACACATGAGTTCCTGCTTGAGCGGACCGCCGTTGTAATACTCCGCACTGGCTGAGACATCCCAGAGACCGACATTTTTCCCGCTGCTGCCCACGCTGCTCCAGCCCCATACCCGCTGATCCCCGAAGGGCGCACTGTATTTGTATTTGTCCTCGTATTGACCCTGGTAAATTCCGCTCGTCCAGAGCGAGCATTCTACCGGCGCAGTGGGCACACCAATGGCAGTGGGGCTGCCGGAGACTGGCATGAGCTTGTTGCGTGTGTCATCCACACTCATCCAGTTGAAAATGCTTCCCGCGTAAATGTTGTTGCGGCACTCACCCATGCCGAAGGCGCCGTTGGAGCTATTGTGCGTCCAGATCGCCGTGACATAGAAGCCCGGCGAGCCCCGGCGCATGGAGTAATGAACTTCAAACGGCATCTCGGCCTGCGTCGTGGAATAGAGTGCGACTTCCGCGTAGTCACCGCCGGTGGTGGCAGGATCGGCCACGACGGAGTAGGTGAAAGCCAGTCCCTGATTGTTGCTGTGCTCCCAATATAACTTGCCGCCGTTGGCATTTCCCGAGAGCAGGTTGAGAGTCTGGCTGCTCCCAGTGTTATTGAAGGTGTAATTGATCGTCGGGATTTGCGCGCTCGACTTCGTGATCACGATGGAAACGATCCCGTTGCTCATCGTGGAGCTGGTGCTGCTGGCGGCAGTGCCGCTGAGTGTGACATCGACTCCCGTGCCCGTCCCGCCACCGGGAATGTTCGCCCGGACGTGAACATTTGCCTCGAACAATCCGAACCAGCAGATCGCCGAGAGCAGTGCTGTTGTCAGGCGACATCCACGAACGAGGAAGGGAGATTTCATTGATCAGGGGACGTCGCAGGGGATACCGGCACGAGCAATCTACGACGAGGAAGCATAGCGCGCGAGTGCTTCTGTGACAATCTCCCACATCCTCCGAAACGGGATGGAGCCTGACTTATCGGCGTTTCATTGCGCAGCCGGAGTGAATTGCGATGTCGGCGTGACTGGCAGCGCCGCCTTCTTTGGCCGCTTTCCTTTCGTGAACTTGTCGAAGACATACGCGGCCGGCAGCGCATTCCCTTCCTCATCAAACATCCCGTGGCCATTCCCCGCATTGGGCCAGACCGGCTCCCACCAGAAGACGCCCTTTCCACGGTTGTTTGGAGTTTCCAGAACCGTCTGATTTACCTCCTCCAGAAAGGCTTGCTGTCCGGCCGGCGTTTCTGGAAACGGGCCGGGCACCTCACGGTATTCCGTCGGCTTCCATGGATAAGCGGCTTCCACGATCATGATGTCTTTTTGATAGGTCGTAGCCATGAGGTAGAGATTCTCTCGAAGATCCAAAAGAGTGCCGTGAAACCACGGGTAGTAAGACTGTCCGATAACATCAAACGAGACCCGGGAGCTTAGAATGCGATCGAAGAATTCTTTCGTCCGGCGCCAGTCCGCGCCGCGATCGATGTGGATCATTACAAGCGGGCGCGGTGCATCTCCGCTTCCCGCGTCCATGCCGTCGATGCCCGCTTTCAACAGCTCCGCAAAGTTGCTCCATCCCTCGGGCAGCTTCGCATCCGGCCATAGCATCCCGTTCACGCATTCGTTGCCGATCTGGACCATCTCCGGCATCGCGCCGGCCTCTCGACAAGCGACGATGGTGTCGCGCGTGTATTCGAACACCGCGCGCACCAACTCCGCGTGCGACTTTCCGAGCCACGCCTTCGGGATGAATTGCTTTCCCGGGTCGGCCCAGGTGTCGGAGTAGTGCAAATCGAGCAGCCATTTGAAACCAAGCTCCCTGGCCCGCTTCGCCAGGGCCACTGTGTATTCCAAGTTGTTCGGCAGATCGGTCGGCGAATGGAACAACCGCAACCGGATCCAGTTGTAACCGTGATCCTTGAGGATTTGCAGCGCGGGCTTTTCCACCCCGTTGTCTTTGAAGATCGTCCCCTTCTCCTCCGCCTGCGTCAGAAAGGAAACATCCGCGCCGATCGCGTAATCGCTCGCACGCATCGGCTGCCCAAGCAGCAGAAGACTGATCACGAGAAGCCAGCATGCAGAGTTATTCATGGTTGGAGCAGAAAGCGAAAGGGTTGTAGCTTCCGAGGATTGATGCTTCGCGTAGCGCAATGCCGTTTCAAGCTTCTTTGGCGTTGTCTGGACGGACGCGTCGTCTCGGTGCAGATCGTTGCGTGGGGAAAATTCGTTCGCGCGCCGCCGTCAAAGATGTTAATTCGCAGATATGAAAACCCTCCTGAACATTCTCTCCGTTTATCTTGTCCTCGCGGCTTCGTCATTCGCGGTAGAATGGGACTTTGCAACCGTATCGGCGACGGTGAAACAGGGGGGTGGAGCCTTGGCCACCACTGTGTTCAATAACCGAAAGTATCTCGACTTCGTCTCTCAGGCGAACTCTACACAAAAGAGCGACCTCTTCATTGGCTTTCGTGTGGATAATGGCCAGCTCGCCGTAGTTCGTATTAGCGACAAAACCGTTCTCTTCACCATTGTCACCTCGCCCGGCAATGGCGGCACTGCGGCCAATTCCGCAAATACCAGTGTCTTTACCTCCGGCGGGGCGACGATCGCGAGCACCAGCACGAATTTCAGCGGAGCGATCTACGACCACATCAAGCGTGCTCAAGGCGGTTCCATACAGTCGATTAGCCGGGTTTTCAGCGGAGGCGACGGAGGCAGTCAAGTCATCAAAGGAACTGCGGTCACGACCGGTCGGAAAATCAATCTGTGATTGTTCCGAATTGACTGACCAACGACAGCCTTGGCCCACCCGGTGGTGAGCTAAATCCCTCAGTTTATTTACCTCCATCCCGCAGGCCAGCAGCATCCCGCGCTTGCGCGAAATCCACGCTTCGCCTTAACGCCCTGATGCAGGCACCCAAGAGCAAAACTGCGGCCGCCGATGCGCTCGTCGGGATCTGGACGGTTGCGCTCACCGCGTTTGTCATCGCGACACTTTACTTCGCGCGCGATCTTCTGATTCCGCTCGCGCTCGCGGCGCTGCTGACCTTTTTACTCTCCCCCGTCGTCTCGCGGATCGAACATTGGATCGGGCGCATTGCGGCGGTGCTGCTCGTGGTGGTGATGATCTTCAGCCTCACGGGTGCCGGGGGCTGGATCCTCACGCGGCAGCTTGTCGATCTCGCGGCAAAACTGCCGCAATATAAGGACAACATTTCCGCGAAACTGCAGGCCTTTCATGCTCCCAAAAGCGCTGCGTTCGCGCGGTTCTCGCAGACGGTGCAGGAGTTGCAAAAAGAGCTTCCCGGCGGCTCCGCCTCGCCCGCTCCAGGAGTCGCGCAGGAAGCAGGCAAGCCACAGTCGGCGGTCGCTTCCTCGTCCAGTTCCCCGCCGGTGCCCGTGCAGGTCATCGAAACGTCGCGGGCGAATCCGATCGAACTGGTGAAGCTCATTATTGCGCCATTGCTCGGCCCGCTCGGCACGGCAGCGCTGGTGCTGATCCTCGTTATTTTCATGCTGCTCGAGCGTGAAGATCTGCGCAGCCGGCTCGTCCGGCTGATCGGGCAAGGCCGCATTAGCGCCACCACGCGCGCCCTCGATGACGCCGGCCAGCGCGTTTCGCGCTATTTGCTCCTGCAGCTTCTCGTGAACGTGACTTACGGGACGGTGATCGCGATCGGCCTTTCTTTCATCGGCCTGCCGAATGCGCTCCTCTGGGGCGCATTCGCGACCGTGCTTCGGTTCATTCCCTACCTCGGGCCGTGGATCGCGACGATCCTGCCGACGCTGCTGGCGCTCGCCTTCTCGCCGACCTGGACCATGCCGATCCTCACTGTCGCGCTTTTCATCGTGCTCGAGCTGTTGCTGAACAACGTGATGGAGCCGTTGCTTTATGGCGCACACACCGGCGTCTCGTCCATCGCGCTCATCGTCGCCGCAGTATTTTGGACCTGGCTTTGGGGGCCGCTCGGTCTGGTGCTCAGCACACCGCTCACCGTTTGCCTCGTCGTCATGGGGCGAAACGTTCCGCGCCTCTCTTTTCTGAGCATCGTGCTCAGCGACGAGGAAGCGCTCACGCCCGCGGAGGAATGCTATCGGCGGTTGCTCGCGCTCGATTTAAACGAAGCCTGCAAACTGGCTGACGCCTATGTGAAAGCGAACTCACTCACCGCGCTCTACGATGCCGTTTTCATTCCCGTCGTCATCGCGGCGGAAACCGATCGCCGTCGCGAAGCGCTCGATGAGGAACAGCGTTTATCCGTGGAGCAAGGCATTCGCGACCTAGTCGAGGACTTTGCCATCGAGCCTCCGCCGGAACCAAAAGCCGACGCCGCAGAAGTCGCCGCCGATGCCGCACCGCTGCCGCAGCGCCCGCCGCCTGGCTCCCGTGTTTATTGTCTTCCAGCGCGCGCAGATCGTGATGAACTGGCGGGCGCCATGCTCGCACAATTGCTGAAAATGCAAGGCTTCGATCCGATCAATGCTCCGGCGAAACTTGTGACGGGCGAGCTGATTGAGCTGGTGGAAAAAGCCGCCGTGCCAATCGCCTGCATCTCCGTCGTTGCGCCTTCCACGGTCATTCACGCGCGCTATCTCTGCACGAAATTGCGCGCCCGTTTTCCAGCGCTTAAAATCGTCATCGGTCTCTGGGGGGCCACCGAAAACATCGCCGACGCGAGCCGCCGCTTGCGTGAATCCGGAGCTGATGAAGTCGTCGCATCGCTGGCCGAAGCGATTGTGCAAACCAGTAAGATCCCGTCGACCATATGAAATCCCTACCTGCCTTCCTTCTCAGCGCGATTCTCGCCGCCCTCCCTGCTGCTTCCGCCCTCGGCTACGGCAACGCGGGACATGAAATCGTCGGCAGCATCGCGGCGCGCCTGCTTGCCGGCACCCATGCCGAGGCGGAAATGAAAAAGCTTCTTCGGCCCAGTGAAGATCTTCCAAAGGCCTGCACCTGGGCGGATCGCACCAAGCTCCCGGACACCTATCTCTCCGCCGAGATGAAGGATTACGTCGCCGCCAATCCCAGCCATCACAAATACCACTACTGCGATGTGCCTTTTCAGGAGAAGACTTACCACGACGGCGGCACCGGCACGAACCCCGAGGACATCGTGCACACGATGAAACTCTGCATCGCCATTCTCCGCGATCCGAAAGCGCACGCGGATGATCCCCATCACATCACTCCGCGCATCGCCCTTCTCCTGCTCGCTCATTTCACCGGCGATCTTCACCAGCCGCTCCACGTCGGATGCAGTTACATGGACAAGGAGAATCGGTTTGTCGATCCCGACCAGGGAGGCATCGGCCAGCCCGATGCCGGGGCTAATTTTTTCAAGCTCAACAAAAGCATGGCACTGCATGGTTACTGGGACACCATCGCGGTCAGGAAAGCGCGGGACCGCGCCGCGGGTCTGGA
Organism: Chthoniobacter sp.; assembly: GCA_034667645.1. Taxonomy (GTDB): domain Bacteria; phylum Verrucomicrobiota; class Verrucomicrobiia; order Chthoniobacterales; family Chthoniobacteraceae; genus JAJPJG01. The sequence continues at coordinate 2,438 of JAXDQV010000207.1, read as the reverse complement.
CTTTGCCAGCTATCTCCTCGGCCTTTACCCGCCGAAGCCGGACTGGAAAGCCAAAGGTCTGCCCGGCACCTGGCCCCAGCAGTGGGCCACCGATACGCTGCAACTCGCCGCGCAATGTTACAAGGACGTGAAACTGACCGACCGTCACACCGTGCCCGCAGACGACACCCACCCGGCGCACGACGAATGGAAAGCCACCCTCCCCCCCGGCTACGACCAGCGTGCCGCCGACGTCGTCGCCGTGGAGTTGACCAAAGGCGGCTTCCGTCTGGCCGAATTACTCAAGGCGATCTGGCCTTAAAAAGAGGTGCTCCACGGTTAGGCGAAAGCCTGTGGCCAGCCTCCGTGTGCGGTGATGCTCGCCTCAATCTCGTCCATCAGGCGGCGCGTTTCGGCGAGGGCGTTGACGATGCGCGGGTAGGCGCTCAAGTCGTCATAGCCGAGAGTGCGCCCGACGCGGTCCTTCAGCCAGCGCTCGGCGGGCAGGTAGCCGCCGATGGGAAAGCGCCACACTTTCGGAGCGATGCCCTGAAATACTGCTGGTCATTGATCCACACACGCCCGGCCTGCAGGTCTTTGCCTTCGCTCTGTGGTGGCTGGTAGCGGACTTCTTCGAGGTGGTTGTTTCCTTTGATTGGGAAAGCTGGGCCGCGTCCATTTCCATTCTTGAGCACGTGAAGATCGATGAGATGCCCGCCGAAACCAGCAAGTTCGCGGAAAAGGTCGTAATCGCCCGTGATCGGTAGCCGGGGAAAATCGGTGCGCAGGAACTCAGCATAGCGTTCGCGATCGCCGGGCGAGTGGAAGATGGCGTAGGCGTAGTTGAAAATCAGCCCAGGCCCGATCTCGCGTTTGCTTGGTCTGCGGAGACCTTCGCGAACGAACTTAACCTTCAGCCGCTCGCAGAAGTCTTTGATGAATGCCGCGGTGAAACTGGGGCATCGCTTTTCTTCTTCCGGCTCCTCGCGCACGAATAGATCATCGCCGGGGAGCTTGCCGTTTGGGTAGAGGTAGAGAGGAAAAATGGTCGCAATGTCGAAGAGGGACACAACATCTTTATTAACCAATCCTTTCGCCGCAAGAACCGCAGACTCTTCGTTACGACGAGATTGACGAAGCGAACACAAGGCTAAGTTATCGCCCGCTATCATGTGTTGCATGACCTTGTCGGCAGGTCTGCTCGTTAACCCGACGTCGTAGTAGAGCCATCGTAGTTCGACGAATCCGCGATTCTGTATTGCTCCCGAAAACGATCCGGTAAATCAGGCACAAAGAACTGTTGCATCCTTCGTTGGAGAACAGGCTTATCGAAATCGAAGAAGAGTTCATCACGGTCCGATTTTAGTCCGTTGTTTGAGACCGGGAATATGTCGAGCAGGCCCCATCCTCGTTTGTATTCTTCATTGCGAGAAACATCTTTTGGCACGAAGTAACAATTGGGCGTTCGGGTATCCCCATCTTCGCCCATTTCGTATTGTCGATATTGTGACCGTCCAGCCATTGATACTTAGCCTTTGAACGCGGATTCGGATGCAATGCCACGCGATCTATGGAAACCCTAATTTCAAAAGCATATCCACGAGCTATGTCGAAAGACAGATTTTAACCATGCGGAGGCACATGCGCAGACTGACACGGCTCACAAACGCTTTCAGTAAGAAGCTTGAAACTTTCCAAGCCGCCGTTGCGCTGCGTTTTGCGTATTACAACTTTGTTCGCATCCATAAATCGCTTCGCATGACGCCAGCAATTGGCCGCAGGCGTTACGCAAAGCGTGTGGAGCATTGGAGACTTGGTTGACGCCGCCGGATGAACGCAGACCTTATTCAGAACCTAACGCGAGCCATAGAACGGGCGAGCGAGTGCAAGGCGGGGCATCTCGAAAGCGTAGCGGTCGTAGAAATGTTTCGAGAGAAAGTCACTTGGGAGGGAATGGTTGAAGTGTTCGTTTTGGCCGGACATCCAAAAGCAACACGCGCCTATGGCTGGGCGTATCAGGATGGGAGGGAAACTCGATACATCGCGGTTCTGGAATTGCCGCCGGTGGATTCCGCAAATACGGCTGTGCAAGCTGCTATTGCCGCAAAGGCGCAGAAATAGACCCCGTTGTTAGAATATGCTCCACGAGTTTAAAAATGATTCGGTGGTGTCTCATAAATACTAAAGAACCTTAAAATCATTTGAGCTTCCCCCCAGATTATCCACAAGAATTGACAGAGGATGAATCCGATCTTGGATTCCGCAGGATGGATAGAGTCTTTGGGAGAGGCTATTTTACGCTCTCAACCGGCGATTGCGATTGTTTATGTTTTGTCTCCATCTTCAATTCTAGTTAAGACTAATTACGGTTATGACCATTTAATATTTGGGCACACCGCAGTCCCGACAGCGAGAGAGAATCCAATGTGGTCGTGTGGTTTTGAAAAACCAATAATTGA
>JAXDQV010000206.1:0-9148 GCA_034667645.1 Chthoniobacter sp. | reverse complement strand
CCCGCGGGCTCGCCCGTGACGAAGGTCGGCGTCGAGCTGACCGACTCGATTTACGTGGTGTTAAACATGCGCATCATGACGCGGATGGGCCAGGTGGCTTACGCGCAGCTCGGGGACGGCGGCGATTTCAACCGCGGCACCCACTCGATGCTCGACGTCAATCCGGAGCGCCGTTTCATCTGCCACTTCCCGCAGGATAATACAATTATCAGCGTCGGCTCCGGTTACGGCGGCAACGTTTTGCTCGGCAAAAAATGCCTCGCGCTCCGCATCGGCAGTTATCTCGGCCGTTCGGAGGGCTGGATGGCGGAGCACATGCTCCTGCTTTGCGTCGAGTCGCCCGAGGGCGAGAAGACCTACGTCGCAGCGGCGTTTCCGAGCGCGTGCGGGAAGACGAATTTCGCGATGCTCATCCCGCCGCCGCATTTCAAGGACTGGAAAATCACGACGATTGGCGACGACATTGCATGGATGAAACCCGGCGCCGACGGCCGGCTTTACGCCATCAATCCCGAAGCGGGTTACTTCGGCGTGGTGGCGGGCACGAACATGAAATCGAATCCCAACGCGATGAAATCCATGGCGTGCGATACGATTTACACCAACGTCGCGCTGAAACCGGACGGCACCGTCTGGTGGGAGGGTCATGATGATCCGCCGCCGGCCGAGTGCCTCGACTGGAAGGGCAACAAATGGACTCCGGATTCAAAGGAAAAAGCCGCGCATCCCAACTCGCGCTTTACCGCGCCGATGCGCAATAATCCTGTGCTCGCGCCGGAGGCTGAAGACCCGAATGGCGTGCCGGTCAGCGCGATCATTTTTGGCGGACGCCGGGCGACGACCATGCCGCTGGTGATCCAGGCCTTTAACTGGAGCCACGGTGTTTTTCTGGGCGCAACGATGGGATCGGAAATGACCGCGGCAGCCGTCGGCGGCGCGGGTCAAGTGCGCCGCGATCCGATGGCGATGCTGCCCTTCGCCGGCTACAACATGGGCTCCTATTTTCGGCACTGGCTTTCCATGCGAAAACAGATCGCGCAGCCGCCGCTGATTTTTCACGTCAATTGGTTCCGCAAGTCGGACCAAGGCGAGTTTCTCTGGCCCGGTTTCGGTGAAAACATGCGCGTGCTCAAGTGGATCGTCGATCGCTGCCGCGGACGCGCCGCGGCAAACGAAACGGCGATTGGGTGGTCGCCGCGATTTGCCGACGTCGATCTCGAGGGTTTGGAAAGCGTGACCGAGGAGCAATTCACCGCATTGCAAAAGATCGATCGCGGCGAATGGCTTCGCGAGCTGCTCATGCAGGACGAGCTTTTCATCAAGCTCTACGAACATCTACCCAAGGAGCTCGTCTTTCAGCGCGAGCTGCTCATCTCGCGGTTGTAATTCGCGCTAGCGCCAGTGCGCGAGCTGTCGCGGAAAGTCGCAGCGGGCGCAGTCGGAATCGTCCTGCATGCAGAAGTCCTCGTAGATTTGCAGCAGCCCCTGTTGATGCGCTGCGGTTCGAAGCAGATCGCCCGGCGACCCTGCAAACAAGCGGATCGCCGCGGTCTCGAGCCGTTTGTTGGAAAGCGCCGCCGGCAGGGCGCAGTAGCTTTTCCAGCGCTCCGGATCGCGGAGAATGGCGAGCGGGAAGAAAACGTTCGCGAGCATTTCTGTCACGCGCGACGTCCCGACGAGCGCCGTGCGTGCGCGGCTTTTCGGTGAGGCCAGTGTGTAATGATAGTCCCAGTATTCGTCGTGAAGACCGTGGAAAAATTTACGCACGGCACCGGTGTCGAGGCCGTCCGTCAATGCGCGCACTTTCGGCCAATGCCGGAGGACTTGCGCCAGCGCGGCGACGCGACGCTGCGGGTGGTTTGCCGGACGCGCGCCCGTCAGACGCCACGCGTCCTTCGCCAGCAGGATGTGCTCGAATTCCGTGCGGCGCGCCCACCAGATTTCCCACAGGTCGCGCAGATAACCGCGCGTCTTCGCCTCGAAACCTGACAAATCCCGGGTGGGTAAAAAACCGCTCACCCCAAAAAGAAGCGCATCGGTCTCGCGCTTGTTTTTTCGCAAAAGGCGGAGCGGCAGACGTTGCGCGAGGAGGGTGAACTGGAGCTTGTTTGCCTTGTAGCCAAGCGTCTCGGCGAGCGATTGAAAGAGCGCCTCGTCGGCCCCGTGCGCCTCCATGAGCGCTGCGATGCGCGCCGCTTTTTTCTGCAAACGAAACTGCGCAGCCGCTTCCAGAATCCCGCCCACGCGCGCCTTCGGCAAATCACGCAATGGCGCCATGCAGCGGCCGAGCTTGGCGACCGGCGAGGGATTCTGCGGAACGCTTTCCAGTCCGCGAAGATCGAGCAAAAGCTGCGGCACGTTGCGGTGGCCGAGGGTTCGCGTGAAAAACTGTGCGTCGCCGCAGCTTGCGAAAACGTGCAGCACCACGTTTTCATAGTCAGCGTTCGTCGCGTGCCCGTGCCGCTCCCAATCGCGCGCGTCCGGATCAATCTCGATGCAGCCACGCGCTGGAGGCGCGTGATGGAGGGAAATCGCCGCTTCGGCAAAATCGGGACCAGCCTCGCGGTTCCAGACGCCAAACTGGACGATCTCCAAATCGTCGCCAGTCACGGTTTTGAAGTCTCTGCCAAACTCGCCCGCGAACCAGCGCGACTGCAGTTCGAGCTCGGGTATTGCGGGAGTGGTGCGCAACAGCGTCTCGCGCAGGCGCGCCACGGAGCCCTGGCGAAATTTGGCGTATCGCTCCGCGAGCCGCATGGTTAGCTGGCTGTGGGCGAAGCGACAGGTGATGCGGCGGGCGGCGCGGTCATCTCCTTTTCCAGCTTGCGCAGCAGATTGGCTGCGGGCTCTGTGGGAAATCTCTTCGTGGCTTTGCCAATCATCGTCACCGCCTCCTTCGTTCTCTTCATGACCCGCAAGGTTTCCACCTGCTCGAACACGGTGCGCAACACGTCGTTGGCGTTTGTATAACAACCCTGCGCCTGGGCGAACGAACCGAGCGCCGCCGTGGAATCGTGCGCCGAGTCGCGCTGCAATAACCCGAGTCCCTCGAGAATGATTCCGCTCCGCAGTTTGCGCGCGGACTGCTGCAGCGACTTCTCACCGGCCGCACGATTTTGGGTGAACCACAAACGGGCTCCGGTCTGATACTCGATCCAATCCTGCGCGTCGGGCGCCGCCGCGGGTTGATCATCGCGCATCTTGAACGGGCGATAAAGCGGATCGCCGACGGTGGTATTCATCCACGAGAGCCCGCGGAGCGAAGCGTAGGCACTTTCCGCGAAGTTGAATCCGTTGCGAAGGTGATCGTAAAAGATGTCGAGATTCGGCGTCAGAGCGAGATAAGGCTCGTAGACATTTCCGAGCACGGCGGCGGCGCCGCGGGCGAGCAGCGGGGCGACCCAATGCTGATGCGGATCGCGCAGCGTGACGCCGCTAAACGAATGGATGTGACATGCCACCCCGCCCCGGTTGAACCGGAACGTTTCACGCGAAAACGGCCCGTCCACGCTGTCGTTATACCAGCCAAAATAGAGCGCCGCGTTTTGCATCGGGAAGTCGGCATCGAAGTCCGCGGGGGCCTCATCTTCGATAACGGGCACGCCATTCGTCCGCGCTTGAGCGGCGATGTTTGCGAGCCATTTGTCTCCCTCCGAGAGCGGCCCGTCCGCGATGCCGCGGCGGTCGATATACGCGAAGCCCCACAATCCATGCGCCTCCGCGGCGAGCGCATCATCAATCATCCGATGAGCGATCTGATTTGTTGGCGCATCGATCCGGCAGACCAGCATCATCGGCGCGAGGTGTGCGTCGGCGAAGGGCGTAAAACTCCGGAAATAGGGATTCGGCGCGGGACCGGAAATTTTGCGCGAGAAGGCCCCAAGCAGCGCGAGTTCGGAGTCCACGCACGCCTCGTTTTTGTTCAGCGCCGGCTGTCCTGAAAACGTGTCGCCGGGGTAGCTGGCTGTTTGCGAAATCTTCAACGGGATGCCTCGCATCAGCGTGAGGTAACGCATTTGGTTTTGCGTCACCGTCGGATTTTCGCCGGATGAAACGCGCCACCAGTTCCGCTCCGTGAAAACTTTTCGCAGCGGCTCCGCAATCGTGCGGTCAAATTCCTCGCGCGTGATTTCCTCGGCCGCCGGGCAGTCGAGCCCGATGAGCCGGTCGAATGGAATGTGGCGCTTGTCCGCGTAATAACCGGCGAGCTCCAGGGAGGCCGCGTCAGCGTTGTTATAGACCACCACCATCAATTCCGCATCGGAAGGGGTGGCGCCCGGAAATGCCGGAGCCGGTGTGCTCAGCGGCAATTCTGCACCCGCCGCGAGGGACAGCGCGAAAAATACCAGGCAGGATCGCGCGGAAATCACAACGTGAGTTTCAATCCATCAAACGCCATTCGCACGCCCGACGGCAGCCCGGCTTCCGTCGCGGCGTGAGGCAGATCGTGACAAATGTGCGTGAGCCACGTGGCCCCCGCCTCGATACGCCGCGCCAGGTCGAGCGCTCCGGCGATGTTCATGTGCGTCGGATGCTCGCGGTGGCGCAACGCGTCGATGATCAACGTGCGCACGCCGCGCATGGACTCGATCGTGGCGTCGGGCACTTCCTTGCAGTCGCTCAGATACGCGGCCAGCTTTTCGCCATCGCGGGAAAACAGGTAGCCGTTGACGGAAGCGCGCCCGTGTTGCACCGGCAGCGGTGTGAGCTCCGTTTTGCCGAGAGAAAACGGTCCGTTTACAATGTGGGATACAGGGCGGAGATAGCCGGGAAAGACGTTCTGTCCCTTGAAGGCAAAGGCGAACACGCGCTGCAAATCCTCCATCGTCTCCGTCGAAGCGAAGATCGGCAGCTCGCGGCCGCCCTGGCAAAACGAGCGCAGATCGTCGAAGCCCATGATGTGATCCGTATGGGCGTGGGTAAAAACGACGGCATCCAGTTTGCGCACCCGCTCGCGGAGGCATTGCGAACGAAAGTCGGGCCCCGTGTCGATCACCCAGGAGCACTCCGGGGTCTGCACGTAAATGGATGATCGCATCCGTTGGTCGCGCGTGTCCGCAGAGGTGCACACGTCACAGTCGCAGCCGATCATCGGAACGCCCTGCGAAGTGCCCGTGCCGAGAAACGTGATGATGAGATCGGCCATGTGGGAATGCTCGCACACCATGCCACGGCCCCGGCGAACGCGGCAACGCCTCTCTCTTTTCAAACTGTCGAAACGCCACGGCACCGGCCGCGGATTGAATATCCCTTCCGCATTTCGATAATGCGTTCGTGCCCGTCACCCTCGCTTCGATCCATATCCGAAACCTCGCGCTGGTGGAGGAGCTGCAGTGGAATCTCGCTGCGGGTTTCATCGCGGTCACCGGCGAGACCGGCTCGGGTAAATCGATCATCATCGGCGCCTTGAAACTGCTGCTGGGCGAGCGCGCGGATAAAACGCTGATTCGCACCGGCGCCGAAAGCTGCACGGTCGAGGCGATCTTCGAGTTGGAGGATACGAGCGAGGTGGACGCGCGGCTCGCGGAGCAAGGGTTGGAGCCGTGCGCAGACCGGTCGCTCATTTTAAAACGCAGCTTTTCCGCGGCCGGCGCAAACCGCCAGTTCGTAAATTGCTCGGCGACGACCCTCGCCGTTTTGAAGGAACTCGGCGACGCGCTGGTGGACCTGCACGGCCCGCACGATCACCAGTCGCTCCTTTCCTCCGAAAAGCAGCTCGAAGTTCTGGACGCGTTTTCCGGCGCGGAACCGTTGCGCGAGAGATTTTCCAGCCAGTTCCGCGCGCTCAACCTGTTGGCGTCGCAGCGTGATGAACTCGCACACAGCGAGGCCTCGCTCGAGCGCGAGGTCGATCTGCTGCAACATCAGGTGCGTGAAATCAGTGCCGCAAATCTCGCGGCCGGCGAAGAAGACGCACTGCTTGCGCGTTATACCGTCGCGACCAACAGCCGCCGCCTGACCGAGCTCTCAGCGCAGATTCTCCAGCGGCTCTCGGAGGCCGACGATGCTGTGTTGGTGCGGCTGGGCGAGGTGCAGCGGCTTTTTCGCGACCTGGAGAAAACGGACGCGAACGCCGCGCAGTTTGCGCATGACCACGCGGCTGCGGTGACCGAACTCGAGGAACTCACGCGCTCGGTGCAGCGGTATTCCGAGTCTCTCGACATTGACGCCGCACAGCTCGCGGAGATGGAGGAGCGCGTTTCGCTTTTTGAGACGTTGAAACGAAAATACGGACCGGCGCTCAGTGATGTGATGGCGTTTGGAGCCGAGGCTGAGGAGCGTTTGCGCAAAATCGAATCGCGCGGTGCGGAGCTCGTCCGGCTCGAACGCGAAATGGAAGCGGCGCGCAACGTTCTGGCGGAAACCGGCGCGGAGCTTTCGCGCAAACGTGCCGTGGCTGCGCCGAAACTGGCCCGCGAGATCGCGGCGCAGTTGTGCGACCTCGGCTTCAAGAAATCGGAGTTTACCATTCCGCTCCATCCCGCGCCAAAGCCCGTGGCAAGCGGGCTGGAGGGCGTTGACTTTCTTTTTGCACCCAATCCCGGCGAACCGCCGAAGCCGCTGAAAGCCGTCGCATCGAGTGGCGAAATTTCGCGTGTCATGCTCGCGGTGAAAACGGCGCTCGCGGCGCAGGATCGTGTCCCGTTGCTCGTTTTCGACGAGATCGACGCGAATGTCGGCGGAGAAATCGCACACGCGGTCGGAGCGAAAATGAACGCACTCGGGCGCCGCCATCAAGTGCTGTGCATCACGCATCTCCCGCAGGTCGCAGCCGTCGCGGATGCGCACTTCGTCGTGACGAAGGAATTCGCGAACCAGCGCACCGTTTCACATTTGACGGAGGTCGCCGGAAAAGCCCGGGTGGAAGAGATCGCGCGCATGCTCGGCGGCAAAACGGAATCCGCGCTCGCGCATGCCAGAAGCCTGCTGGGCAAGGCGTAGCTTGCCCCGCCGGGGTGGGGGCGTAGGTTGTTGCTCGATGCCTCGCTGGCTGCTCCTCGTTTTTCTTGCGGGCACGGCCGCGTTCGGCGCCGGGCCTGATTCCATGCGGGTTGCGGTGCGCTACAAGCAGATCCTCGCGGCGGAGCCGGTCGAAGGGATGGCGCTGGATCGGCTCTGGAAAATCGCGCAGGAAGGCAGCGCGACCGGTGCGCTGATCGACGAATACAAAGCGCGCACGGACACATTTTCGGGGGCGATGATTTATGGTCATCTGCTGCGCAAGGCGGGTCGAGTGGAAGAGGCGGGCGCGGCTTACAAATCTGCGGCGAAGTTGGATGTGAAGAGCCCGCTGCCGCATCTCGCGCTCGCGCAAAATTTTCTGGATCGCGGCACGCCTGCGGAGGCTGCCGGCGAGTTTGAGCAAGGCGTCGCGTTGCTTTCGAAAAACGATCCGAAATTGCCGGACGCGCTCGCGCAGCTCGCGACGGCGTGGCTGGCCGCGAACGAGTCGGCGAAGGCCTCGAATGCGCTGGAGCGGATTTGCGCAGCCAACCCCGGCGATCTGGCGATGCGTCAGCGCCTTGCGGAAATCTACGAAAAAAGCGGGCTCGCGTCGGAAGCCGCCACACATTGGGATTACATCGCAGCCCATGGCGCGCCAGCGGAGCGCGCACAGGCTTTCCAGAATGTTGCTCGCATTCGGCGGGGCAACGGCGACGTGGATGGCGCGATCGCCGCGCTTGAGCAGGCGCTCGTTCTGACCGGCGCAGGCAACTGGTTGCGCCCGGAACTTGAGACGCAAATCATCAAGATCCACGAGCGCTACCAGCGCATGGCGGAACTCGAAGCGCGCTGGCAAAAACAGGCGTCCGAGAATCCACGCGATGTGGCTGCTGCTTCGCAGCTCGTTCACTTTTATGAGCGCGCGGGCGATTTGGAAAAGGAGCGTGGCTGGTTGGAAACACTGTGCGCCCTCGCGCCGAAAAACGTGGAGCATACCGCGAAGCTGGCGCGGGTTTGCGTGCAAACCGGAAACTTCGATCGCGCTGCGGCCCTGCTCGATGAGGCGCTCGCAGCGCAACCGGCAAACGCGGATTACGTTTTCGCGCGGGCCGATGTGGACGTTTGTCGCAACGCGACCGGGACGGCGCGGGAACGGATCGAAAAGCTCTTGGACCGCCAGCCCGGGGACGACGCGCTGACCGCGCGCGCTCTCGAGTGGTTCCAGAAGAATCGTGCTTTTGAGGCCGCGGAGGCTCATTTGAAAAGGGTCGCGCATGACGAGAACAGCATCCTCGAACTCGCGTCGTTTTATTTTTCCCAAAACAAACACGACGAGGCGAAACGCGCGCTGCAAAAGCTCGTTCATGACGGTCAGTCGAGCGGCGAACAAGCGGCGGCCTGCGGAAAAATCGCCGAAATATTGCGGGAGCAATCGGACCTTCCGGCGGCGCTGGAGGCAATCCGCCGCGCAGTTGATTTGCAGCCGCAGGCTTTCCAGTGGCGTCTGACGCACGCCGATTTGCTGCTCAGTGCCCAGCGATTTGAAGACGCTCAAAACGAGGCGCAGCGGGGCTTCGCGCTGGCCGGGAGCGAAGCAGAGCGGGAGAAAGCCGATCAAAAGCTCTTTCAAATTTTTCAAAGCCGGAACGCAGAACCCGCCGCCGATCGGGCGTCGTTCGTGCGCGTCACGAAACGCGGGGATCCGCTGGCATCGCAAACGCGCGCGGCCGGCAGCGCGCTGGAAATATTCGTGCGTGGATTGCTGGACGATGCAAATGCGCACGCGACTGCAGCGAAGTTTCTGCGCGTCGCACGCTGGCAAGTGCGGATGCGAAAAAATCGCGAAGCTCTCGACGCCGCCCGTCGCGCCATCGCACTGGATGCTCGAATGCCGGCAGCGCGAGAGTTGGCCGTGACGGCGGCCCGTGCGATCGGGCAACGCGACGCCGCCGTCGGCGAGTTGCGCGATCTCATGGAACTCGAACCGGCCCGCAAAAACTTTTTCCTCCGGCAAATCGGCGAGCTCGAAATGGAGTTGCGGCACACCGGAGCCGCGACGCAGATTTTCGAGGAGCTGGCCGCGGCGAATCCGGGCAGCGTGGATGCTTTGAGCGACCTCGCGCTCACGCTCCAGCAGGCGGAGCGATGGCCCGATGTGCTCGCGACATGGCAGCGCGCGCTGGCGGCGAGCGCGCCGCCGAAG
>JAXDQV010000205.1:0-4113 GCA_034667645.1 Chthoniobacter sp. | reverse complement strand
CGGCGGCAGTGTTCCCGTGAACGGCTGCATCGTTCTCTGTCTCGTGCAGATGGATCGTGTGCTCGAACTCGATGAAAAAAACCTGACCGCGCTCGTCGAGCCGGGCGTGGTCACGCAAAAAATCGCCGAGCTCGCGGACGCTGTCGGACTGCTCTATCCGCCCGATCCCGGATCGATGAAGATTTCGACCATCGGGGGAAACGTCGCCGAAAACGCGGGTGGACTGCGCGGATTGAAATACGGCGTCACGCGCAATTACATCATGGGCCTCGAAGTCGTGCTCGCAAGTGGCGAAGTCGTTTGGTTCGGCAACAAGTGCGTGAAAGACGTCGCGGGCTATTCGATGCGCGACGTGTTCATCGGCTCGGAAGGCACGCTCGGCATCATCACGAAAGTGCTGCTCAAGCTTGTGCCCAAGCCGCTCGCGAAGCGCACGATGCTCGCGACGTTCGCGCGCATGGACGCTGCGGCGGAAACGGTGTCGGCGATCATCGCGGCGAAAATCATCCCATGCACGCTTGAGTTTTTGGACAAGATCACGATCAAGTGCGTGGAGGATTTCGCGAACATCGGCCTGCCGCTCGATGCCGAGGCGATCCTGCTCATGGAAACCGACGGCCATCCCGCCGCCGTCGAGGACGAGGCGAAAAAAATGGCCGAGATCGCCACCGCTTGCGGCGCGGTTTCCGTGGTTGTCGCGCAAACCGCGGACGAAGCCGCGAAGCTCGCCATGGCGCGCCGCGCGGCGTTTTCGTCGCTCGCCCGCGTCTCGCCGACGACGATTCTGGAAGACGCGACCGTGCCGCGCAGCGAGCTGGCAAAGATGATTAACTTCATTCAGGAAACCGCCGCGAAACACCAACTGCGCATCGGCACCTTCGGCCATATGGGCGACGGAAATTTGCACCCAACGTTTTTGACCGACGAAAAAAACGTCGAGGAAATGCACCGCGTCGAACTCGCGATGCGCGATATTTTCGACTACGCCATCGCGCTCGGCGGCACGATCACCGGCGAGCACGGCATCGGCCTCGCGAAGAAACCATTTCTGCCAAAAGCCATCGGCGAGGGGAGCCTTACCACGATGCGCCAGCTAAAGCGCACGCTCGACTCAAACAACATTTTGAATCCTGGAAAGATCTTCGATGTCTGAACTGCACGATCAAATCGTCGAGATCGGTCGCGCAAATCCAGTCGGGACTCACGGCGATTCGCTCCATCTCGCACGCCTTGATTACTCGGTGCTCCAGCAGTGCATCCATTGCGGGATGTGCCTGCCGACTTGCCCGACTTACGACGAGACGAAGCTCGAGCGCAACAGCCCGCGCGGGCGGATCGCGTTGATGCGCGCGATTGCGGATGAGCGACTTGATGTGACGCGGGCGTTTGGTGAGGAGCTTTATTTTTGCCTCGGCTGTCTGGCGTGCGAGACGGCTTGTCCGGCGGGGGTGAATTACGCGGAGATGTTCGAGCACGCGCGGGCGGACATCGAGCAGGCGGGCGTGTTGGGGAATCCGCAGCGCGATTTTGTGCGGGCGCTGATGCTGCGCTGGATTTTCACGCGGCCGCGCTGGCTGCGCGCGCTGGGACGGCTGCTTTATCTCTACCAAATCAGCGGACTGGAGCGGCTGGTGCGGAGTTTGAAGTTGACCGCGCTGCTACCGAAAAGTTTGCGCGAACTGGAGCCGTTGACGCCGCGCGTGCGTGCCAAATGTTCCGACGAGCTGATCTCGAAAATCGAAACGCCGGCGGTGAAGAAATATCGAGTCGGAATGCTCACGGGCTGCGTGCAGGATTTGACATTTTCCGACGTGAACCGCGACACCGTGGACGTGCTGCTCGCGAACGGCTGCGAAGTCGTCACGCCGCGCGCGCAGTTTTGCTGCGGGTCGCTGCACGCGCACAACGGCGAACTGGAACTGTCGCGCGAGATGGCGCGGCGAAACATCGATTCGTTCGATCTCGATTCGCTCGACGCGATCATCAGCAACGCCGCGGGCTGCGGCTCTCATTTGAAAAATTACGCGCATTTGCTGCATGACGATCCGCGTTACGCGCAGCGCGCCGCGCAATGGTCGGCGAAGCTCCGGGATGTGCATGAATGGCTGATCGAGATCGGTTTTCGGAAGCCCGCCCGCGGGCAGCTGCATCGGCAGATCACATATCACGAGGCGTGTCATTTGTGCCACGGCCAGGCGATCAGCAGCCAGCCGCGAGAGATTCTGCGGGCGATTGCGGGTTCAAACCTGCTCGAGCTGCCGGAGTCGACGTGGTGCTGCGGAAGCGCCGGGATTTACAACATTACGCAACCGGACATGTCGCGAAAACTGCTGCTGCGAAAACTGGAACAAATTCGAAAAACGGGCGCGCAGATCGTCGCCTCGGCGAATCCCGGATGCACGATTCAACTGCAGGCAGGGGTGCGCGAAGCCAGGATGAACGTCGAGGTGGCTCATCCGATCTCGCTCCTCGCGTGCGCCTATCGCGAGTGATGGTCGTGCCTGTTCGAAATCACTAGCATGGGGCGCGCATGACAGACCTCTTTTCCGACGAAAGCTTCAGGTCGTCGATTGGACCGCGCGTGTTCACGGTCAGCGAGGTCACGCGATCGGTGCGAATTTGTGTCGAGAAATCGGTCGGAGAAGTGTGGGTGGAAGGTGAGATTTGCAATCACCGGAAACAGGCTTCGGGTCACCAATACTTCGGGCTCAAGGACGAGCGGGCACTGCTCTCATGCGTCCTTTTTTTTAAAAACGCCCTGCGACAGCCCGTGCTCGCTGATGGGATGCTCGTGCAGGTGCGCGGCGAGATGACGGTGTATGAGGCGCGCGGCCAGTATCAGCTCGTGGTGAATCTCGCACAGGCTGCGGGCGCGGGTCTTTTGCAGGCGAAATTCGAGGCCCTGAAGCGGAAGCTGGATGCGGAGGGCCTGTTTGCGCCAGAACGGAAAAAGAAGCTACCGGGATTCCCGATCGTGCTCGGGTTGGTGACCTCTCCGAGCGGGGCGGCGCTGCGCGACATGTTAAACATTGTGCAACGCCGCGCGCCGTGGGTGAGGGTGATCATCAACCCGGTGCGCGTGCAGGGCTCGGGCGCCGCGGCGGAAATGGCGTCCGCCGTTCGTGAGTTCAATGAAAGTGCGGTTTTGCCGGCAGTGGACGTAATCGTCCTGTGCAGAGGCGGCGGGAGTGCCGAGGATTTATGGGAATTCAACGAAGAAATCCTCGCGCGTGCGATCTCTGACTCGCGACTGCCCGTGGTTTCTGCGGTGGGACATGAAATCGATTTTACCATCGCCGATCTGGTCGCGGATCTGCGCGCGCCGACTCCGAGCGCCGCTGCTGAACTCATCGTTCCCGAGGCGAAGGAACTTTTGCGAAGGCTGGGCGAATTGGAGAATCGGCTGCGCCGTGAGATGTCCAATTGTCTGGCGAAGTGGAAAGCCGGGTTTGAGGCGCTCGCACGGTCCAGAGTTTTCCGCGAGCCGCGGCGGGCAATGGCGGAGCATTCGCAGCGCGTTGATGATGCGGCGGATTCGCTGCGCCGCACGACCCAAGACTTGCTCGGCAGGTTGTGGCAACGAGTTGAGGCGGGAGCGAATGCCTTGCGAGAACGAAAACCCCATCACGCGATTCGCCTTCAACGGCAGCAGTTTGGCGAGATTGCCGCGCGGCTTTCGCAGGCTGCGCACCGCCAGATTCTCGACCAGCGCCAGCGGGCAAAACGCGCTGAGAACCTGATCCGCGTGCTTTCGCCCGACGCTACGCTCGGTCGCGGCTACAGCATCACGCTGGCGGCGGATGGAAAAATCGTGCACTCCGTGGGGGAGGTAAAACCACGCGATAAACTCGTCACGCGCGTGCGTGATGGATTGATCAATTCCACGGCGAAGTAGCCGCTAAAAAAGAAACGCAGATTCCGGACGAATCCGAAATCTGCGTTCCAGGAGTAGATGTTTAAAGAAGCTGCTCTTGCGAGTTACAGCGGGTTGACGGTCCGGTTCACAGCGCCCAGCCAGCCGTTGGCGCTGTTGGAAGTGGAGAAAATATCACCATCCGTTTGTCCGCCGTTGGGACCTTCCACCATGAGAGTCTTGCTGTTCACTCTGGCAAC
>JAXDQV010000204.1:0-10612 GCA_034667645.1 Chthoniobacter sp. | reverse complement strand
GGGAATTCTAAAATCTCAAATTCGAACTCGAAGATCAAGAGAGCCGAACGATGTCTCGCAGAAATTGAATCCAGATGAAAAACAGGCCGCGCCAGGAATAACGGATCTGTCCCTCGTCGGTTTTTTGGAGCACACCATTGGCGATATTGTGTAGAATCTGCGCGCGCAAATCCTGCTGGATTTCGCATTGGATTTCATCCGGATCGAGATCCACCAGCGCCTCCGCGAGCACGCCGTGGCGCCGGAGCCAGTCGCGATGGCTTTCATACATTTCCAGGAAAGTGTAATCGCTGCGCAGACGATTGATGCGCAATTGCGGCACGAGTTTCAGGCTGTAGGAAAACGGATAATTCCACGTTGTCCAGATTGTCCCGTCCTTCGCCCGTGAGGAAATGCTGAGGTAATAAAAAGCGATTTCGTTTTGATCGATCAGGCAAACCGCCGCCTGTGCGCGCTCCGAACTTTTGTAAAACAACCGAAAGAACTGCTGGTAGTCGTCCCAATCCCAGCCGGCATCTTCCACGAACTCGAATTTTTCTCCTTCGACCTCATCGGTCAGCTCGCCGAGGGCGGGGAAGGTGTCGCGACCCGGGGGTGTTTTGTGACGCAGGTTTTTTTCCAGGGGGAGCCGCAGTTTGCGAATGCGGGTGAGGATTTCCAGCCAGGGCAGCAGCAGCCAGCTCGCCGCACAAAAAACGCCGATCGCCACGTAGCCGCTCAAGCGCCATCCAATCAGGAACGACGTCGCGAAAATCCCGATCGCGCCGAGCTTGTTCATGAGCGGGTGCGCATACGAGCGCAACGCCAGGCTCAACGCCGCAACACCCAGGATGAGGCAAAGGTCAAACAGCATTGCGAGGAGTCTCGATCCGATTTTTACGCAGAAACTCCTCGAGCTCGTCCGGTCCGAAATCGGCGAGCACTTTTCCCTCGATCTCAAGCGTCGGGGTGTAGCTTTGACCGGAAAGCTTGATCATCTCCGCGTAATCGGCGCGCTTTGCCTCGACATCGATTTCCTCGAATTCATAGCCATGCTGCCGCAGGTAGCGCACCGCGCTGACGCACCACGGGCACCACGTTTTAACGTAAAGCTTCAAGGGCGCGGACATTGGAAAGACGTTAGTCGGCGACGGGAGGCTGTCAACGCGCACCCTCTGGGGATCGTGTCCCAATTTGGCAGGAAAAACCCATCCGAGGAGAGCAGAAGGCAGAAAACAAATTCCCGTTTTGACGAGTCGGCGCGCGCGAAGCAATGTGCAGCCATGGCACGCAAGTCTCCCCCCCGCGCTCTCGTCGTTCGCGACACTGTTATGAAATCGCACCGCCCCGCCCCGCTGGCACTGAATGAGCGCCGGTTGAGCTTTGGCAACAAGTGGGATTACACACCGGCTCCGGAGAGTGCGCCGGTAAAGATCGATTCCCGCTACGAGTTGTTCATCGACGGGAAATTCGTTGCGCCGAACTCGGGCAAATATTTCCCCTCCATCAATCCGGCCACCGAAAAAAAACTCGCCGAAATCGCGCAAGGCGACGCTGCGGATGTGGATCGCGCGGTCAAGGCGGCGCGGCGTGCCTACGATAAAACATGGGGCAAAATGCCGGCGCGCGAACGCGGAAAATACCTCTACCGTATCGCCCGGATCATTCAGGAAAAGTCGCGCGAACTCGCGATCATCGAGACGATGGATGGCGGCAAGACGATCAAGGAATCGCGCGACGTGGACCTCCCGTTGGTCGCCGCGCATTTCTTTTACCACGCGGGCTGGGCGGACAAACTCGACTACGCATTTCCCGGCCGGAAGGCCCGTCCCCTCGGTGTTTGCGGACAGATCATCCCGTGGAACTTTCCGCTGCTCATGGCGGCGTGGAAGCTTGCTCCAGCGCTTGCGTGCGGCAACACCGTCGTTTTGAAACCCGCGGAAACGACGAGCATCAGCGCGATGCATCTCGCGCGGATTTTTCAGGAAGCGGAATTGCCGGATGGCGTCGTCAACTTCGTCACAGGGGCGGGCGAGACGGGGCGTGCGCTGGTCGAGCACGACGATGTGAACAAGATTGCGTTCACTGGTTCCACGGATGTCGGCAAGCTCATTGCGAAGTCGCTCGCGGGCACCGGGAAAAAACTAACGCTCGAGCTCGGAGGCAAGGCAGCGAACATCATGATGGACGACGCCGCGATCGATCAGGCCGTCGAGGGAATCATTAGCGGCATCTATTTCAACCAGGGCCACGTCTGCTGCGCCGGTTCGCGTCTGCTCGTCCAGGAATCCATTTTCGCCACGGTCATTCACAAACTACGTGATCGGATTTCCGTGCTCCGCGTTGGTGATCCGCTCGACAAGAACTCCGATATCGGCGCGATCAATTCCAGGATGCAGCTCGATCGCATCCACGAACTCGTTGCGAGCGGCGTCAGTGAAGGCGCGGAACTCGTGCAGCCCCGCTGCAAATTGCCCGAGCGCGGCTACTGGTATCCGCCGAGTTTTTTTACCGGCGTCACCGCGACGCATCGCATCGCGCAGGAGGAAATTTTCGGTCCGGTGCTCAGCGTCATGACTTTTCGCACGCCCGAGGAAGCGATCGAGCGCGCCAACAACACGCCCTACGGATTGAGCGCCGGCGTCTGGACCGACAAGGGCTCGAAGATCTTCAAAGTGGCGTCAAAACTGCGCGCCGGCGTGGTCTGGGCCAACACTTATAACAAGTTCGACCCGACGAGTCCGTTCGGCGGCTACAAGGAAAGCGGCTTCGGTCGCGAAGGCGGATTACACGGACTCGCCGCCTACACGCATCTCTCCTAGCGCAACCCGCGACGCGGCATCGGCATAGCTGCGCGGCGCCAATTTTGCGGGCCGCACTCCCTTCCGGAGAGCGCCGTCGACCGAAAGATATTCGAGCTCGGTGCGGTCGGCCGCGCAGCGCAGCATCAACCCGCCGCGGCTCATGTCGCCACGTCCGACGAAGTCCGCTGGAAAGCGCAGACACTCGCCGAAACAGCCCAGCAACGGCTCGACATATTTCGGGGTGGCGATGCTGCCAAGCAGGACGGCTTCGCAGCTTTCTCCGGCGAGCGCGCGGACCTTCTTCGTCTCGCGCAATAGCGGACGCCGATAGCGCGGATCCCTATGATCGATCGGCACGCGCGCGAAGTCCCGCAAGTCCGCGAGCGTGACCGGAGTTTCCGCGGAGAGGAGACCGCGATTTGGCGTGATGACGAACGCGCCGCTCAGCCCGGGCGGCGGCTGTGCAAAGGCACGCGCGTAGGCG
Organism: Chthoniobacter sp.; assembly: GCA_034667645.1. Classification (GTDB taxonomy): domain Bacteria; phylum Verrucomicrobiota; class Verrucomicrobiia; order Chthoniobacterales; family Chthoniobacteraceae; genus JAJPJG01. The sequence goes on along the minus strand of JAXDQV010000204.1, from coordinate 7,345 downwards.
ATTTTTCCACGGAAATACAACCCGCTCAAAAATGTGAGAACCTCAGCCAGCGGCACTGCGCCTTCATCGCGAAGCCGCCGCGCGAGCGGAACTGCGCGCGCTCATTGAAGAGCAGTTGTGCGCGCCTGCCTGAGGAATTCGCCGGCGAAAGCAGAAAAATACGGAACATCGACCAGTGGAGCAAGAGGCTGCTCAGCGAACAGCCGGCACGATGACCGCTGGAGTGCCACGTGCCTGAAGCAGTGGAAACACAAACCAGAGCCCGATGAAGGTGACGAGCACCGCGCTCCCGAAGGTTGCTGCGAGTGCGGTAGAAAGCGTGATCTTCAGCGACACAATGTAAAACTCCGAGGAAATCCCCAGTGCCAGCGGGACCATTGCACCGATGACAAATCGGCCTGCGAGGCGGTGAAAATGTTCGCTGTCCTCACCCCGCTCGACGAGGCGGTGATAGGCGGGCGGTGTCATCAGGAGAATTGCGCTCAGGGCCACCAGCAATGTGCTGGCGAAGTGCAGCAACTGCGAACTGCGCGGAAGTTTTTCAAAGGCATCCGTCAGGAAGGTGATGAGCTGGAAGCCAAGCAGCGCCTGCGTGCCGGGGAGCACGACCCGCCCCTCGGTCAGCACCTGTTTGATCTTGTCCTTGAGCTCGGTTTTCGTGGTTTGATCACTCATCGTTTTCTTTACCTCCATGTGGTGTGTGCGCGGCTGTCGTCGCCGCAGGGTCTCGATTCCATACCAGAACCAGGCCATGACAATTCCCATCCCCGCGGAAAACATCACCCCTCCGGCGGTGCCAAAAAGCTTCTGGGCCGGAACATAGAAATCGACGGCCATACCGAGGGCAAACTGGATCAGCGCCAATTCCATGATCCGCGTGACGAAGGCGTGAAAGCGCGGCGTGTCCTCGCCTTTCTCCACGAGACGGTGATACGGCGGAGTCATGAGCAGCAGAGCGAGCGAGCTCAGCAGCAGGGCGAACGCGACGAGCTTCAGGCTCCGCGACGACTCGGGCAGTCGCTCAAAGCCCGGCTCGAAAATTCCTTTGCATTGAAAGCCGACGAGCACCTGAACCACGAGCACCACCATGCGGTTTTCATCCAGCGCGTTTTGGACTTTGTCTTTAATCTCCGCCATTTCTAAAAAGAACGAAAGGCGGCGCGGCTGCGGCTCTACAGTTGCGCAAGCGCCCCAAGGCTGAAACAGGCAGATACAAATCGGCGGCATCCGGGTTTGTTTTCTGCAGGCGGTTTGTAAAGCTGTTGAATCCCCCATGAAGCAGCTCTCCCCCCTTGGCGCCGGTCCGCTTTCCACCGTAGTCGTTTTTGCACTCCTCGCGCTCACACGCCTGCCAGCCGCAGAATCCAAAGCTCCGATCCCAAGGTCCGTTTCGTTCGATGCTGCGTGGAAGTTTTTCAAAGGGGACGCCGATCAGGTCGAGAAGGCCGGTTATCCTGATCAAGACTGGCGTCAGCTCGACCTCCCGCATGACTGGAGCATCGAAGGACCATTTAGTCCGGAAAACAAGACTGGCGGCGCGGGAGGTTTTCTTCCGGCGGGAATAGGCTGGTATCGCAAGACCTTCAGTCTGCCGGAGAGTTACGCAAAACATAGGGTCTTTATCGACCTCGATGGAGTCATGGCAAACAGCGATGTCTGGATCAATGGAACATTTCTCGGCCATCGGCCTTATGGTTACGTTAGCTTTCGCTACGAACTTACTCCGCACCTTCTATTTGGTGAAAAAGAGAACGTCGTGGCCGTGCGAGTCGATAACTCCGCCCAGCCCGCCTCGCGCTGGTATAGCGGCGCGGGAATTTACCGGCATGTAAGGCTGGTGGTGACTGACCCGGTTCACCTCGAGCACTGGGGCACCTTTGTCACTACTCCCGAAGTATCTGCGAAAAAGGCCAGGATCGTAGTTCAAAACATGGTGGTCAACCAATCCACCCAAACGCGGAAGGTTGCGCTGCAAGTAAGCGTCCTCGATCCGAAAGGAGAGAAGGTTTCCTCTGCCACCAGCGAGACGAAACAAATCCCCGCGGGTAAGTCCGCGCAATTCAAAAGCGAACTCAGTGCCGCGCCTCCACACTTATGGAATCCAGACGATCCGGCGCTCTACAAAGTAGTCAGTCAGGTCGTGGAGGCTGGCCGAACTTTGGACGAGGATGAAACCGAAGTCGGCTTGCGCGAATATCACTTTGATCCGGACACGGGCTTCTGGATCAATGGCAAGAACATCAAACTGAAGGGCGTTTGTCTCCATCACGACGCCGGAGGCTTTGGCGCCGCCGTTCCACTCAGCGCGTGGGAACGTCGCCTGACGCAACTCAAAGAAGTCGGATGCAACGCGATCAGGACCAGCCACAATCCTTATGCTCCCGAATTTCTCGACCTCTGCGATCGCATGGGTTTCCTCGTGATGGACGAAATCCTCGATTGCTGGAAGGTCGGAAAGAACCCCTATGACTACCATCTCTACTTTGAGGAATGGGCCGGGAGAGATACGCGCGACACCGTGATACGCGACCGCAATCATCCCAGTGTTATCATCTATAGTGCCGGCAATGAGATTCATGACACACGCAAACCGGATGCAGCCAAACAGATCCTCGGTTCTTTGATCCAGGTGTTTCACGAAACGGATCCGACGCGGCCAGTGACGCAAGCCCTGTTTCGCCCAAACGTTACTCACGACTATGAGAACGGGCTGGCGGACATGCTGGACGTGGTAGGTCAGAACTATCGCGAAAAGGAGATTCTCGCGGCGCATGAGACCAAGCTGCAGCGGAAAATCATCGGAACCGAAAACCGGCATGAGCTGGCCGCTTGGCTGCCTTTCCGTGATTCGCCAGCCTATGCGGGCCAGTTCTTATGGACGGGCTTTGACTACCTCGGTGAAGCCCGGACCTGGCCGGCCATTAGTCGTGACACGGGACTGTTTGATCGCACGGGCTCGCCGCATGAGATTGCTTACCAGCGCAAAAGCTGGTGGGGGGCAGAGCCGATGGTTCATCTCACCCGGCGCACCGGCGCGGATGCGCTCACCCCCACCGATCCGGGCTACGAACCTTATCAAAAGCGAGTCCAGCTTTTGTTTGGCGATTGGTCGCCGCAGAATCCCGATCCACACGAAGAGACGGTGGAAGTTTACAGCAACTGCGAGAGCGTGGAGCTCTCGCTCAACGGGCAGTCACTCGAAGCCAAAGACCGGCCTGCCGACGATTCGCCGCGGGTTTGGATAGTTCCTTATGCACCGGGGACGTTAAAGGCGGTCGGTTCCAATGGCGGAAAGGTGGTCGCCACCGACGTCCTAGAAACGTCAGGCACCGCGGCGCGGATCAATTTGTCCTGTGATCGGAAGACACTCACGGATGATTGGGACGAGGTGGCATATGTGCGGGTCACCATCCAGGATGAAAACGGCGTTTTGGTGCCGACCGCGGAAAACGAGGTGCGCTTCGAGTTGTCGGGTCCGGGGGTGATTGCGGCGGTGGATAGCGGAGATAACGAGTCGCACGAAAGCTTCCAGGCTCACGAGCGCAAAGCTTTCCAAGGGCGCTGCCTCGCCATCGTTCGGGCCACCTCGCCGGGAACGCTGAAGCTGACCGCTTCCTCCGCCGGCCTTTCCTCGTCGTCCGTGACGATTGAAGCCTCGGCGCCGGGCCGCGACCGTCATCCTTAAAGCGGGATTTACACATCCTTAACAATTTTCCCGCGCGCACAACACAATCTCTTAACGGAGCCGGGGTCGCATCCTGCAATCGAATCGTGCACCTCACGCGAAACCGCGGTGAGACGCGAAACGTAACTAACGAAAGACAAACTATGAAAATGAACCAAATGCTCATCATCGTCGCGATCGCCCTGGCGGACGCGGCTCTTACCCTTCATGCCCAGCCGCCCGAGGCTCCGCAGCCCGGAGGCCCGCAAGGTGGTCCCGGCGCCGGAGGCCCTCCAGGCGGCCCGCAGCGTCCGCCGCCGCCGATCGTCGCGGCGCTCGATGCCAATCATGACGGAGTCGTCGATGCCACGGAAATCGCCAACGCGAGCGCGGCTTTGAAGACCCTGGACAAGAACGGCGACGGCCAGCTCACCCGTGAGGAAATGATGCCTCCGCGCGGCCCGCGTGGCGGTGGTCAGGGCGGCGCTCCCGGCGATCAAGGCAATGGCGGCAATCGCCCGAAACGTGGCGGCAAAGGCGGCCCCGGCGGTGGTGCCGGTGCGGACCAGGCTCCGGCCCTCTAGACCCCCCGAAACCCCAATCATCGTCGCCATGACTTTGTGTCGTGGCGACGATTTTTTTTTGGGGGGATGCCGTGCCGCCTCGCTTACGCGGCGTTCACGGTTTCCATCAAAAGCGTGAAGCGCGTTCCCTTGCCGGTGCCGTCGCTTTGCACCTCGATCGTGCCGCCCAGCAGCTCCAGCAGCTTTTTGGCGATGGTCAGTCCCAGCCCGAGCCCGCCCGATCCCTGGAAGCCCTCATGCGTGCCTTGTGCAAAAGCCTCGAATACCCCGGCCAGCGCGTCTTGCGGAATCCCGATTCCGGTATCTCCGATTCCGATGCGGATGCACGGACCGACGTCGGCCGTGGAGATGGTGATCGTTCCGCCAGCGGGCGTAAATTTCACGGCGTTCTTCGTCAGATTCCACAGGACCTGCGCCAGCCGCACAAAGTCCGTGTTGACGATTGAGCGGGTGGCGTGCAGTGCCATCTCGATTTTCAGTTTACGCTCGTCGATCTGATCCTGGATGACCTCCACGGCGTAGGGCAGGAGCTCGTGCACGTCCTGCCGGCCGAACTCCAGCTTGATCTTCCCCTTCGTGATCGCCGTCACGTCCAGCAGATCGTCGATCAACTGCCTCTCGATCTCGATGCTGCGCTGCATGATCTCCAAATCGGGCAGCAACTCCGGGGGCAGGCGCTTTTCCGTTTTCCAGGCGTGGATCAGCATCATCATCGGGTTCAGCGGCGTCCTCAGCTCGTGGCTGAGCATCTCGATGAACCGGGTTTTCGCCTCGTTCGCCTGCTCCGCCTCCTCCTTCGCGCGTTGCAGCTCCTGCGCCATCGCTTTGTGCACGGTGATGTCGCGGATGTTGCATTGAATCACGTTCCCGCCGTTCACCGCATAGACGTTGCTGACAAACTCCACCGAGACCCGCTCGCCCTCGCGCGTCTCCAGCGGCAAATCGTGATACCGGATATACTCCTGCGCCTGCAGTTGCTCGTAGGCCGTCTTGCACGCCGGCACATCCCGGAAGGGGCCCACCTCCCACAGTTTCATGCCGATGAATTCCTCGCGCGAGTAGCCCAGGAGCTGCTCGAGGAACGGATTCACATCCTCGATCTCTCCCGTCTCGGAGTTCAGGATCAGGATTCCGTCCTTCGCCGCTTCAAACAGCCGCCGGTATTGCCGCTCGGCATCCCGCAGCTCCTTCAGATTTCGTGAGTCACTTTCGTCGATGCCTTCCATGGGGTATTCAATTTATCGTCCGGCGCGCCGCCGCCCACCCACGATTCACCGCATTTCCGTCCGAAAAGCAACGCGATTTCCCCAAACCTCCTCTAGGGGGAACATGGCCTGCCGCCTGCCATGGAACCAATTACCAGAAAACTCCCCGCTCCCTTGACACCGTTCATGTCAGGCCGTTGGGGGTCGCCAGCTCAGACGTTGTGAAACAAGCGTCCGAAATCTTCATTCGCCTTGGCTGTGGTGGGGAAGCGCCCCGCATCGTCTTTCCGGTCGCCGATCAGCTGTGCCTCCGCCTCAAACCAGTGTTGACGCTCACGGTGTTCGGGATGGCCCTCTTGCTTATAGATGAAATAGGCCCCGATGGATATCGCTTCGTGAGTTGTCCGACAATAGGTCTTCATGGATCACACGTTCGGGGCTCCAGACGGTTATCCCTAAGCTTATTTGTGTTTTCTTTCGGCGAGCGCAGTCATGGGGTAAAGCGCGGAGTTGCGCTCAAGGCTCTCTGCGCCCGCAACCGATTGACAATTATTTGTCGATGGGAAACGCAATGCGATTTCCAGCATCGCCGCGACTCGTTCGTCGAGCCGCATCATCATTTCCCCGGTTCTCCCATCGCCATGGCGCCGTGGTCCATCGTCCCGGGCCGGATTCGAAAGAACACCCAAAGCCCCAGCGGATGGTCGCCATAAAACCCGTCGAGGCTCGAAGGTTTAAAGGTGTAAATCAGCGACGCGCCCAGAGCGACGGAATACGGTCTCCCGGGAGTCAGTTCGTGGCTGGCTCCGACGGTCACTTCGGTCAGGTCAAACTTTTTGCGCTCGGGCGCGACGAGCAGTTCCTCACCCGTCTTCTGCACGTATTCGATGCGCCCGAAGATCGAGTTCCGGTCGGCCAGGTTCAGGTTGGTTTCCAGGAGCACCGCATTGGAACGGATCCCCGCCTCATCGTTCAGCCCCCACGCCAGCGTCGTCGCCCAGTTTCCCTGATCTCGCAGCGGCAGATTGTAGCTCGCGCTCGCCGTGGTGCGGCGCACACTCTCCTCCGGGTGCAGCTCCTCGGGACTCTGAAGGTAACCATGCGACGCCTGCATGCTCCAGCGCTCGCTCGGGTTAAAACTGACCCGGCCCGCATACGAATCGAGGTGGATCGTGTCGATGTTCCAGCGGTCCTCATCCGGCTCCCGTCCGTTGAAGGCCGAACCCTCCACCTGCAGCTTGTCGTAGCTCACCCCCAGCGTCGCCACCCCGAAGGAAATATGCGTGGAATCCAGCCAGTGGTGGGTGATCGGCGCCGCGGGATTCTCGGCCGCGGAGGCGCGATGCATGAAAGCCGGGGGACCGAGCGCGGGCTCGCCGGACGGGGCGAGATAGAGGAAAACGGACGCCTTCTCCCCCAGCGGCTGGCGATACCGCGCCGCCAGCTCCATGAAAAAATCGTGCGGATGCTGCCGGTCCACGAGGGATTTGCCATGAAAGGCCTCCCCGCTTTGGAACAGGAGCGGATAGCCATGCGCGGTCGCCGTCGCCGGCTCCAGGCTCAGCATCGTGCGCAGCATCAGTTCGCCGCCGCCGAGCGGATGCGTGCCCATGAGCATGAACCAGTTAATCGCGTCGAACTGGTCATCGCCCCGCCGGCTCCACTGCTTGTCATAATTCAGGAACACATTGAAATGCGTCATCACCATCCAGTCGTCCACCATCGCATGGTAGGCGTGCATCGGCGTGGAATCGGGCTGCCACGCCGTCCCCGACGCCTCCCGCGCCATGGCAGCCTCGCCCGGCGCGTTCATCTTCATCCCCGCCATTCCCGCCATCGAGTCCGGATCGCTGGCGTGCGCGGCTACCGTGGTGGCGAGCCAGACGGCGAGC
>JAXDQV010000203.1:0-7967 GCA_034667645.1 Chthoniobacter sp. | reverse complement strand
TCATGTTAGCAGCCGCATTTTGCGTAACGGAAATGGCCGAGGACCCGACCGCCACGGTGAGCCCGCTCAACGACTGATCGTGGGTGCCTCCGGCGGTGCCGGTAAGATTGAAGGTGCCTCCTCCAAGGATCAGCGTCGAAAGCGTGTTGAGAATGTTGCTGAGCGGAGAACCGGCCGCGGTGAAGTCCAATTTCACCGTGCCGCCATTGATCGTGGTGGGGCCGGTGTAGCTGTTGCTCCCGGATAGGCTCAGGATGCCCGATCCCGTTTTTTGAAAACCGGCGCCGGAGATCGCCGAGCGGATGGATGCGTCGTTCTCGCCCGTGTCAATGGTCGGAACTTTTCCGGACGGTGCGGCGAGAGTGAGCGTGCCGCTTTGCAACGTGTAACCCGGCGCATCGAACTGCAGGCCACCGGCGGAGATTTGCCCGCTGAGCGTTACTGCGCCAGTCCCGGCATTCCCGCCGAAAACCGCGACATCGTTGATGTTCGTCGAGTTATTCCACGGCACATCGGCGAACGACGTGATGTTGTCCCAGCGCGTCGTAGCGATGTCCCAGGTTCCCGAACCGCCCGTGCCGCCGTTATCATATGCGCCGTCCGGATCCCAAACCAAGGGTGACACGCCGGTCGTCGCCATCCGCGTCGTCGCAGCGATCGACAAAGGCGAAATCGTCGAGCGCTGTGCATTGGCGGTGTCGACGACTCCGATAAAATCGCCTCCAGTCGCAAAAACGGTGAACGGCACCTGGTCGATCGGCGAGCCGGGTTGCAGATCAGTGAAGCGCAGCTCGAAGATATCCACGTCGCCGGCGCTGACCTGTCCGGTGGTGCCGGATAATTGCAGCCGGCCCGTGGACAATGCACTCCCCGAAAGCTTGATCTGGCCGGTAAAGGGATTTTTAAAAATTGCACCGCCGCTCCCGTAGGTGGTGTCGAGGGCTGCGCGAGTCGGATCGAAACTGATTTCGAGCTGAAACGATTCCACGTCGAGAGGGTCGATCCGCATGACCCATTTTTTCACTCCGTTCACGTAGGTGAGCACGCACGTGCTGTAAGTCGAACCGTCGGCCCGCGTGGCGTGGCTCACTTCGGGGGAAAGCCAAAACGGGGAAAGCAACAGGACAGCCAGCAGCGTTTTGAACCGCGAGTCGCGGCAATAGATTCCCCTCGAATCCAGGAGGCGCGGAAGCGAACTCACTTTGAGTTAAATTGGGGGGAACGCCGACCGATGGCGTGAATGGCAAGCTATTGACACGCATTTTGCTGTCAAGTTTCAAAACCGCCACCGGCTCGAAAGGAGCATCCTCAGTTTTGAATTGTATCGGCCGGTGGTTGGGTTTTCGCTGAGCCATGACTGCCCGGGGATTCGCGTTTCTCGCGAGTCGCCTTTTGGTGGCATCGATCGGCTGTCAGGCAATCAGCGCGCCAGCGGATGATTACGTCTCAAAAGCGACACGCCTCGTGGACGCTGGAGCTTTCGAAGAGTCGCTCCCGCTTTGGAAAAAGGCAGCTTCGCTCTTTGAGCAGGCGAAAGACGGATCCCGCCAAATCGAGGCGGAGACGCAGCTCGCCGCCGCTTACTATGCGCTCGGGCAGACGAGGCTCGCCGCCGAGACCCTCACGAGTGCAGAGAAATTCGCGACGCAAAAAGCCGACACGAAAAATCTTGCAGCCATCAAAGCGGCGCTCGGCGCGATTTACATCCTCGCGCCTCCAGCCGGGCACGACCATGGCCAGCACGCAGCGATGAAAGAAGGGGACACCATGGCGGAAGTGACCTTGAAAGAAAGCATCCAGCTTGCCCGCACGGCGAAGGATCGGCGGATCGAAGCAGTGGCGATGAACAACCTGGCGAACTTGCACAGCTATCAAGGCAGGTATGCAGAAGCGGTGAAGGAATACGAAGCCGCGATGGAGCTGGCATCGGCTGCCAAAGATGCGGAACTCGCGACCCAGGCCTGTGCCAATCTCGCGCGCACTTCCTTTGAAGCCGGTGATTTTGAAAGCGCAAAAGCATCGGGCGCACGCACCATCGAGAAAGCCTCCCGGCTGCCGGATTCGCACCAGAAGGCTTATCGCTTTCTGAGCGCGGGACGCACTTTCAACGATGTTTTCCGGGCCGCGCCCGAGCACGAGAACGCGCTTCGACTGCGTGCGCTGGAAGCTTTCCAAAAAGCCGCTGCCACCGCGGAAACAATCGGAGACAAGCGCGCGTTATCATACGCGCTCGGCTACGAGGGCGAGCTTTACGAAGCCGAAAAAAAATATGATGCGGCCCTTACGCTCACGCGCAAGGCACTGCTGCTCGCGCAGGAAGTTGATGCGCCGGATTCGCTCTACCGATGGGAATGGCAAACCGGCCGCTTGTTGCACGCGAAGCAGGAGAACGACGCAGCGATCGCGGCATATCGGCGCGCTGTCGAAACGCTGCAAACCATCCGGCACGATGTCGCGTTGCACTACGGAAACGCGAATGCGCACTCGTCGTTCCGCGACGTGGCCGGCGCCATGTATTCGGAGCTTGCCGACCTGTTGCTCCAGCGTGCCGATTCCGCGGCGAATGCCGCCGAGCTGGACAAGACACTGCTTGAAGCGCGCGACACCGCCGAACTGCTCAAGTCCGCGGAGCTGGAAGATTATTTTCAGGACGATTGCGTGAATCTTCTGAAATCCAAGATCACGAAGATCGAGACGGTTTCAGAGAGTGCCGCGATTGTTTACATCATCCCGCTACCCGATCGCACCGAGCTGCTGGTGAGCCTGCCGTCGGGATTGCAGCGCATCAAATCGCCTGCGACGGCTGAAGGCTTGACCGACACGGCGCACCTGTTTCGCGCGAATCTGGAAAAGCGGACGACCTACGAATATCTCGATCAGGCGAGACAGCTCTACGATTGGTTGATCAAGCCGCTCGAACCGCTGCTCGCCAAAGAGCACAAAGTGGACACGCTCGTTTTCATTCCCGACGGCGCGCTGCGCAATATCCCAATGGCCGCTTTGAATGACGGCGAAAAATATCTCATCGAAAAATATGCGGTCGCAGTGACGCCCGGGCTCACGCTGATGGAGCCGCGTGCATTCAAAAAGGAAAACGTCCAGATCGTGGTCAACGGCCTGTCCGAAAGCGTGCAGGGCTTTGCCGCGCTCGAGTATGTGCCGCAGGAAATGGCGAGTCTGAAAAAAACCTTTGGCGGCGCCGCGCTCATGAATGGGCAGTTCGTGAAAACGAACGTCGAAAAGGAATTTGCGCAGGAGCACTACTCGATCGTCCACATCGCGTCGCACGGGCATTTCGATTCGGATTCCAAAAAAACGTTCGTTTTAACATTCGACAACAAACTGACGCTTGATGAGCTCGAGCAGTTGTTGCGTCCGAGCCAGCTCCGCGACAATCCCGTCGAGCTGCTGACACTGAGCGCCTGCCAGACGGCGGCCGGCGACGATCGCGCCGCGCTGGGGCTGGCGGGCGTCGCGATCAAGGCCGGCGCGCGGAGTGCGTTTGCGACGCTTTGGTTCGTCAACGACGAGTCCTCGGCGACGCTGGTCTCCGATTTTTACACGGCGTTGCACGATCATCCAGAGAGCTCAAAAGCGAAGGCGCTGCAGAGCGCGCAGATCAAGTTGCTGGCCGATCAGCGCTACGCGCATCCCTGCTACTGGGCGCCCTACCTGATCATCGGGAACTGGCTTTAGGAGTGGGTTGAAATCCGAAGGGAAATTGAAATGAAACCCCTTCGCGCAGCACTGCAGAATCCGGGGGTCGCGTGCCTCCTCTTGGGCCTCGGGGTGTTTGCTTTCGTGATCGGCGCGCGCGAGCTGGGGTTTCTCCAGCCAGCCGAATTGCTCGTTTACGACAAGGGCCTGCGCCATCGCGCCGGGCCGGCCAGAGTCGACGACCGCATCGTCTGCGTGGAGATCACCGAGGCGGATATCCGCAAATACGACTTCCCGGTTTCCGACAGTCTCTTCGCGAAACTGCTGGAAAAAATCGCGCGCGCGCAACCGGCGGCCATCGGTCTCGACATTTATCGCGACCTGCCGGTGCCGCGCGATGGCAGCCAGGTAGCGGACCTGAATCGCGTTTTGCAAGAGCACCAAAACATCGTCGGTATTTTCGGGTTCGGCGATATGGAACATCCCGTAAAAATCCCGTTTGCACCCGCGCTCGCGGCCACGCCGGAACGCTATGGATTCAACGATTTTCCGTTCGAGTTCGGCGCCGTGCGCCGCGCCTTTTTGCTGATCTGGGATCGCGACCACAACATCTACCCGTCGTTTTGTCTCACGCTCGCCATGCAGACCGGCATCGACGTCGAGCAGGTGGAAAACGGGATGCGCATCGGCAAGGCGATCTACCCGCGCTTCACGCATGATGAGGGCGGCTTTGTTCATGCGGACGATGGCGGCCATCAGTTTCTGCTCGACTTTAAAGGACCGCGGAAGTTTGTGACCTGCTCGCTCGATGATGCGTTGAGCGATCGTCTGAACGACGAGACGTGGCGCGGCAAAATCGTGCTCATCGGCGAAGGCGCGGAGAGCGCGCACGATTTTGAGAGCACGCCGCTGCAGGTGAACATGCCGGGTGTGGAACTCCACGCTCAGGCGTTGAACCAACTCCTGCGCGCGGCGGAACGCGGCGACAAAATGACGATTTCGTGGAGCGAGCGCGGGGAGATTGCCTGGATATTCGCGTGGTGTTTCGTCGGCGTGGCCACGGGATTTTTTGTCCGCAAGCCGGTCCTGTTGCTGCTCGCGAGCGGCGGCATCGCCGCGGTGCTGGCGGGCATTTGCTGGTTCGCATTTACGCGCGACCTCTGGCTGCCGTTCGTGCCGGCGCTCGGCGGCAACATCCTCGCCGCCGCCATCATTACCGCTTACACGCGCCACCTCGAGCGCCAGGATCGCGACACGCTCATGCGCCTCTTTTCGCAACATGTCTCGCGCACGATCGCGGAATCCATGTGGGAGCATCGCGAGGAATTCATGGAGGGCACCCGCCCGCGCCCCCAGAAACTTCAGGCCACCGTGCTCTTCACGGATCTGCGGAATTTTTCCACCGTCTCTGAAAAACTCGAGGCCGCGGAAGTCATGGAATGGATCAATGAATACATGCAGGCGCTCGCAAAACACGTCGAAGCGCGCGGCGGGTTCATCAATAAATACATGGGTGATGCCATCATGGCGGTGTTCGGTTTTCCCATCGCGAGCACCGCCGACGCGGCCATCCGGCAGGATGCTGTCCACGCCGTGCAGTGTGCGCTCGATATGGGGAGCGAGCTGCAGCGACTGAATGTCAACTGGCAGAAACTCGGAAACGCACCGGTGCAAATGCGCGTTGGTATTTTCAGCGGGCCCGCGGTCGCAGGCTGCGTCGGCAGCTGCGAGCGCCTGGAGTTCACCATCATGGGAGACACGGTGAATACGGCCTCGCGCCTCGAAGGTTTCGACAAGGACTACGCGACGGATGACGGCTGCCGGATTCTGATCGGGCATTCCACCTTCGAGTTGCTCGACGGAAAGTTCCCGACGAAGTTTGTGCAAACTATCGAATTGAAGGGTAAAAACGAAAAGACTACCATCTACCGTGTCCTCGGCTGCTCATGAAAACTCCCTCCTTCGCGCTGCTCGCAACGGTGCTCTCACTGTCGCTTTTCCAAGGGGCCACGCGGGCCCAGACGCCTTCCGCGGAAACCACTCCGCTTCCAGCCGCCGAGCCTTCGCCGACCCGCGCGCCCTCGAAGCTGCTTTATAAACCGCCGTCCGGCGCGGGGAACATTCCGACGCGCGTGAGCGGTGGCGCGCGCGGCAGCAGCACCGATGCATCTCTGCTCGCGCTCGTGCCGGACCATGCCGCACTGACCACGCAGGCGCAGCCCTCGCTGTTCTGGTTTCAGTCAAAGGCCGCGAAGGCGAAAATCGAGATGACGTTGATCGAGCCGAAGAAAGCGAAGCCGCTGTTGGCGCTCACCTCCGAACAGGCAAACAAAGCGGGGATCCATCGCGTGAAGCTCGCGAACTACAAAGTCGAACTCCGATCCGACGTGAGCTACGAATGGGTGGTGGCGATTGTGCCGGACGCGGAGAACCGTTCGAAAGATGTGATTGCGAAAGGCGTCATCAAGCGGATCAAAACGCCCCCTGAGCTTGCCGACAAAATCGAGCATGCGGGTGACGTCGATCGCGCCGCAATCTACGCGCAAGCAGGCATTTGGTATGACGCGCTGGAAGCGATCTCAAACGCCATAGACGCCAGTCCAGACGACGCATCGCTGCGCGCTCAACGCGCCTCGCTCTTAAAGCAAGTCGGTCTGCCGGAAGCCGCGGCGACAGAGAAAAAACCACCGGCCGCAAAGTCGCACTGACCAGGTCAGCTGGCGATCAAAACGCCGTTGCCGTGACGGCGAAGTGGATGCCGTAATCCTGAAGGTTGTGCCCGTCGGTCACGAGATTGCGATTCAAGGCGTAGCCCCAGTAAATCTGCGAGTGCCAATACCTGCTCGGGTTGAAAATGAGTCCGAGGCCGGCGCCGGGAAGCGTTTCCACTCTGCGATCGCGCTTCTGATCCGAGCCGCTGGCTGCGCCCGTGGTGGACTTTCCGGAAGTGCGTTTCGGAAGCGTATCCCATCCGGTTCCGATATCAAAAAAAGGCGCGAGCATCAGCACGGGGCTGTGCTCTTTGCCATACCAGACCGGCACGCGAACCTCGACGGATCCGAGCAGCCCGATGTCGCGCAGCACCTGGTTTTCGCGATAGCCCCGCACGCTCTCAGCCCCACCGAGGCTGAATTGCTCGAGCGAGAAAAGTGGGCTGTTGGAGAGCTGCGCGTTCACCCGCAAAAGCAGGAGATTGTCGGTGTTCCAAAGCCGCCGCACATACTGGCTCTGCCCGAGCCACGAGAAAAAACGGGCGTCCGGTTCAGACCCGGAATTGGTCGCGCCGAGCGGATCGAGGCCGACATTGAAAGTCGAGCGGAGGGCCAGCACGTGCACCTGGCTGCGATTGACGAACTCCTGGGCAGCGCGCAAGACGAACACCGATGTTTCGCCACTGACGGCGCCGGGCGAAAGCGAGAACCGCCGATCGAGGAGAAATGTCTCGCTGCGCCGCTTGTCCGCCGTGAAGGACAGCGCAAACTCGTTGTTTAACGTTTCGTAAACAGTTTGCCGGATCGTCGCGCCGTATTGCTCGAGGCGGCTGTTGATGTCCAACGCCGTGAACGGTTCCTCGATGATGCTCGTATCGCTCTTGCTCGCGTGGACTTGCAGCGTCGTTTTCCAAGGCGTGATCGGAAATTCATATGTGCCCTCGATATCGTCGATTCCTGCAAACTCGAAGCCGCTGTCGCGCTCCGTATGCGCGATGCCGTAACGAATTTGCAACGGATCGTTGTGCCCCGTCAGGTTCAGGTCGGCCAGCTGCGCTTCGAGAAGCTCGGCGCCCACGCTCGGCGGCCGCTTGTTGCTAAATTCCAGCGCAAACCGGAACGGCTGCGTGTCTTTGACCTGCACATCGAGCAAACTTTCGCCCGCAGCTCCGCCGGGCTTCAACTCGGCATTGATCCGGGAGATGGTCGGGTTTTGCCTCAGGAGCTGCAGTCCTTGCTTAAGCTTGTCGAAATTAAGCGGACGTCCCGCGGCGCGTCGCATCTCGTTGCGCAGCCACCACGAGCGAAACCAGAAGTTGCCGGAGAGGTTTATGCCCGTCAGCCTTCCCTCGATGATCTGGAAAGTGATCACGCCGGTTCCCGCGTCCTGATCCGGCAATACCGCGCCGGAATTAATGTAACCCTTGCCGACGTAAAGGAGCGTCAAATCCTGCCGCGCCTGTTCTAGGTCTTCGCTCGTGATTTCCCGATTCGTGTATTTTTGCAGGGCTTGGGCGAGCGTCCGTCCGGAGAAGACGTGATTGCCGGTGAACTCGAATCTCTTCACAAAGATATGCGCGGAGGCCGACAGGTTGTTCT
>JAXDQV010000202.1:0-4743 GCA_034667645.1 Chthoniobacter sp. | reverse complement strand
AAAAATTCGCGACCTTGGCTATTATGCCGCCGTATTGAATGTTTACATGGAGGAGCCGCCGCTGGTTTCCGATTGGGTCAACCTCACGAAAACGCAGAACGTCGTCCTCGTTCCGTTCTTCATTTCGGACGGACTCCATAGTTACGAGGACATCCCGGCGCTGCTCGGCATCGAGGGTAAATCGGACGCCCCCCACCAACTCCACGGCCGCTCACTCTTCTATTCGACAGCGATAGGAACCGACTCCAGATTTGCGGACGTGATTATCGAACAGGCAAACTCGTTCAACCAGCGAAAGCAGGTGCTGCAATCCTTCTCGTAGATTTTCGCCACGCAATTACGGTTCAAAATGGAAGCGACGGGCAAGATAGGGAAAAAGCTACAGGAGCTGGGCGCGTTCGTCCTGGCGGGCGCGAAGGATCCGCGCCAGCTCTGCACCATGGCGGAGATGATCCGGGCGGCGTGCGATTATCGCTGGGTCGGCATTTATAAAATCGTTCGCGGCGATTTCGTGATCGTGGCCAAGTCCGGTGAATGCCCGCCGGCCTATCCGCGGTTCCCGATCACGCAAGGGCTTGCGGGTGCGGCGCTGGAATCGAAGCAGGCGATCATGGTGGCGGACGTGCACAAGGATCCCCGTTATTTGCCCACGTTTGGCAGCACGCAATCGGAGATCGTGGTCCCGGTAATCACCGAGACCGGCAAGGCGGTCGGGCTAATCGATGTCGAAAGCGAGAAGCTGAACGCGTTCACCGAGAACGATCGGGATTTTCTCGAGCACGCGGCCTACCTGATTGCGCGCGCCTTGAAGTGAGCGCTCTAGCGCCGGAACGCGCGCTCGGAGATTGGCTAGCTAAGGGATTGCGCTGCATCGGGCAGATCGCGATCAAAAATGGGGAGGACGGCGCCTCTGTTCTCCGGCATCGCGAAGACAGAGGGCGGACCGATCTTGTCGTGTCGGAGCGCGCGGACGATGCGGCGGACTTGGCGCGATTTGATGACGCGGGGAATTATCGTCCGCTGAAAACGGCGCCGACGTTGCGACACGGATGGGAAATGCGCCTGGCAAATCTGGCGGGGTTGCGCCTGGCTCTGGATCTCTTTTACCCGGGCCGATTGGCGGCGTTCCTGGCTTTTGGAAAAAACGAGCTGATCACAACTCCACTGCGGGCCACACTCGAACGCCAAACCGGGATGTACCGCATCGCCGCCCAAATCCGGGAGGAACAAGCGGACGAATTGGTAGGCAGCTTTTGCCGGTCGGACGGTGGCTGCCTTCGCACGATCCTTTGGCGGCGCGATGCCGCCGGGACTGTTCCATCGACGCGACTGCCACCTACGAAATTTGATCCGCGGCACGATCAGGCTGGCGGCACTGAGCCGGTCGTGCCGTTACTTTGCCAGGAAGCGTGCAATCTGCTCGTCGCGGAAGCGCGGACGGTCGTCCAGAGCAACCGATGATCATCCGAGCGCGCACCGTCGTCTCGATGGAAGGCGAGCCGATCGACGACGGCGCGGTCGCCGTGTCGGGAAGCACGATCGCGGACCTCGGCCGATTCAACGAAGTCAGACAACGGCAATCCGGCGAAGTTCTCGACCTGGGCGACCAGGTCCTGATGCCTGGGTTGATTAACGGGCATTGCCATCTCGATTACACGATGCTGCGCGGCACGATCCCGCCGCCGCGTTCCTTTTCGGACTGGATCCAGGCGATCAACGCGGAAAAGGCAAAACTGACCGAGCAGGATTACATGGATTCGATCTACGCCGGGTTCGGCGAAGCGCGAAGTTTTGGGACGACCACGATCCTCAACCTGATTGCGCTGCCGAAGCTGGTGGCCGCGATCAAGGAACTGCCCGTCAGGACGTGGTGGTTCGGCGAGCTGATCGATGTGCGGAATCCGGATGAGGCGGAGAAGCTCGCCGATGAAGCAGTCGAGTTTTTGAAACCAGCGAAGTGCTGGGGGCTGGCGCCGCATGCGCCATTCACCGCGTCGCAACGATTGTATGCGCGATGCGAAGAGATTGCCCGGCGCGAAGACATCCTGCTGACTACGCACCTAGCCGAATCGCGCGAGGAAATGGAGATGTTTCGCGATGCGAGGGGCGCCGCCTTCGATTTTCTCGCGGAGGTCGGCCGTCCGATGGACGATTGCGGCCGGGAGACACCGCTCTCGCTCTTCCTGCGAACCCGAACGATCGACCAGCGCTGGATCGTCGCGCATCTGAATGAGCTCGATGCCGGCGATTTCGATTTGCTCAGCGCCGCGCCGAAGTTTCACATCGCCCACTGCCCTCGCAGCCACACATTCCTTGGTCACGCTCCTTTCGCGCTTGAACGGTTGCGCGCGCTCGGCTTCAACATCTGCCTTGGGACCGACAGCCTGGCGAGCAATTCCGATCTGAGCCTCTTCGCCGAGATGCGCGAGCTGGTTCGCAAGGAACCGTCGCTCTCGCCGCGCCAGGCTCTGGAGATAGCGACCATCAATGGCGCCGCCGCCATTGGACAGCGCAATTCGTTGGGATGCATCCGAGCTGGGGCGTCCGCGGACTTGATCGCGCTGCCGCTGCGGCCGTCAACCGACGTTTATGAAAGCATCGTTGGGTACGACGAGGCGGTCGCGTGGATGATGGTCGACGGTGAGATCATGCTCCCTGTGTAGGAATCACTTCGTCCTGCCCGGTGAGAATTTCGCAATTTTGCTTTCCTTTTCTCACTTCTGAAATATTCTCCGCCTTGCGAGTATGGCAAAGATCATAGTTATCGATGACGAGCCGGCGATGGTGGAGGTCATTGTGACGCTTTGTCGGGAAAAAGGGCATCAGGTTTTCCCGTTCAACTCCGCGCCGAAAGCCATCGAGCAACTCGACTCGATCGGGCCGCAGGTCGTGATCGCCGACATCAAGATGGAAACCATGACCGGTTTCGATGTGCTCCGTCACGTGCGCGAGCATCATCGGCAAACCGCGGTGATTCTGATTACCGCGTTCGCTTCGGTCGAGACGGCGGTCGAGGCGATGAAGATGGGCGCGTATGATTACGTGACCAAGCCGTTCAAGATCGACGAGCTTCAGATGACGGTGCAGCGGGCGCTCGATTACCAGGCTGCGCTCCGCGAGAACACCTATCTCCGCAAGGAACTCAAGAATCGCTACCGGTTCGAAAATATCATCGGCACCAGCAGCAAAATGCAACTGGTTTACAACCTCATTAACAAGGTCGCCGATACCGACAGCACTGTCCTGATCCAGGGCGAAAGCGGCACCGGCAAGGAACTGGTCGCGCGCGGGCTCCATTTCAACAGCAACCGGCAGCATCATCCTTTCGTGGCGATCAACTGCAGCGCCCTGCCCGAAAACCTGCTCGAGTCGGAATTGTTCGGGCACAAGAAGGGCGCATTCACCGGCGCGGTAGCCGACAAGCGCGGCCTCTTCGAAGAGGCAAACCTCGGTACGATTTTTCTCGATGAGGTGAACTCGATGGCGCCGCAGTTGCAGACGAAACTGCTCCGCGTCCTCCAGGAACGCGAGGTGCGGCGGGTCGGCGATAACAAGAGCATACCGGTAAACGTTCGCGTCGTCGGCGCGACGAACGAAGTGCTCCAGGGAAAGATGAAGGACGGCTCGTTCCGCGAAGACCTCTATTATCGGCTCGCGGTTATCCCCGTTGAGATCCCGCCGCTGCGCGAACGCCTCGAGGACGTGCCCCTGCTCGTGAACCACTTTCTGCAAAAACAGGCCAGCGTCACCGGCGGCGAGCCAAAGAAGATCGATCCGAAGGCGGTCGAAATTCTTTGCCTCTACGATTATCCCGGCAACGTCCGCGAGTTGGAAAACGCCATCGAGCGCGCCTGTGCTCTGTGCGAAGAAGACCTGATCTTGTCGAGCGATCTGCCGCCGCAAATCGTCGCCGCCGCGCAGGGGGAAAAAAACGAGCAAGCCGTGGCGGCAATGCCAGTCGGCCAGTCGCTCGATGAATTTATCCAGCAACAGGAGCGCGGTTACATCGAGGCGACGCTGAACCATTGCGGAGGATCGCGCGAAAAAGCCGCCAGCATGCTCGGCATCAGCATGGCGACGCTCTATCGCAAGGTGGAGCCCAAGAGCAAAAAGTAGTCGTGCGCTTCGCGGACAGGCAGGTCGTTAGGTTTTGCCTTTCGCTTTTTATTTTCGCCGCGACGACCACTCTCGCCGCCGACCCCGCGCCGAGTACCCGGGAGATGGAGCGGATCAATTGGATGGAGTTCCGCGAATGGGTGCCCGGGAAAATCAACACGGTCCTGCTCCCGCTCGGAACGATCGAGCCCCACGGCGTGACCGCGAACGGCGCCGACATCCTCGCACCGGTGGCGATCGCAAAGGAAATTGCGCCGCGGGTAAATGCGATGATCGCGCCGGTAATTCCCTACGGGTTCACCGGCGTAATGGACGCATATCCCGGCGCCTTCACCGTGCCCGAGGATGTTTATCGCGCCTATGTCCGATCAGTCCTGGTCGGGCTCGCGAAGAGCAAATTCAAAAACATGATCCTGATCAACGGTCACGGCGGAGGTCAGACCGCCATCCTGACCGCGCTCGCCCAGGACGTCGGACGCGAAACCGGGACGCGGATTCTTGTCGTGAATTGGTGGTCGTATTGTTCCGACGTGACGCTGGAAGTTTTCGGCGAAGATGGCGGACACGCCGCTGAAAATGAAAACGCGTTCATCATGGCGATCGATCCGGCGCTCGTTCACAAGGAGC
>JAXDQV010000201.1:0-9850 GCA_034667645.1 Chthoniobacter sp. | reverse complement strand
TTTTTTCCGTTCGACAATCATTTCGCGAAAACGTTTGTTCTCCGTCTTTTTCAAAAGTGGATCGTCGGCGAAGAGCTTCGCAGCCGCTTCCCTAGCCAGGCGCATGAGTTCTTGATCCGCCAGCAGGTCCCCGAGCTTCAACGGCGGCAGCCCGCTTTGCGCTGTGCCTAAAATATCGCCCGGACCGCGAAGCCTCAGATCGGCTTCCGCGATGGCGAAACCGTCCGAAGTCGCTTCGAGCGTGCGCAGTTTTTCAATGGCCTCCGCGTTCTCGGCGCTGCTGATGAGAATGCAAAAGGATTTGTGCGCTCCCCGCCCGATGCGGCCGCGCAACTGATGAAGCTGCGCCAGCCCGAACCGCTCCGCATTTTCAATGAGCATGACGTTCGCATTCGGCACGTCGATGCCCACCTCAATCACGGACGTGGCGATCAGCGCCTTCGTCTTGCCGGTGCGGAAGCGCTGCATGATTTCCTCCTTTTCCACCGCGTCGATCCGTCCGTGCAGCAGCTCGCATTTCATCGGCACGAGCAGGGTTCGCCATTTCTCGAACTCCGTCGCCGCGGCCTTCGACACCAGTTTCACGGACTCCTCGATCAATGGATAAACGATGTAAGCCTGCCTCCCTTCCGCGAGATGTTTCCGGATAAAGGCTGCGGCTTCCGGCAGCTTCGAAGGATCGCGCAGGACCGTGACGATTTTGCCGCGATGCGCCGGCATTTCGTCGAGCGTCGAGACATCGAGATCGCCGTAAACCGTCATCGTCAGGGTTCGCGGAATGGGCGTCGCCGTCATCACGAGCACATCGGGAGCGCTCGCCTGCTCGATCAGCCGGGCGCGTTGCATCACGCCGAATTTGTGCTGCTCATCAATGACGATCAGACCGAGTTTTTTGAAATCAATGTTGCCTTCGTAAAGCAGTGCATGCGTTCCGATGACGATTTGCGGCTCTCCGGAAAAGAGCGGCAGCGGATTCTCGGCCCGCGCGCCGGTGCGCAATGCGACGCCGATCCCGACCGTCTCCAGCCAGCGTTTGAAGTTCAGGAAATGCTGCTCGGCAAGAATCTGCGTCGGAGCCATTAGCGCCGCCTGAAAACCCGCTTCGACGGCCAGCAGCATCGCCGACAGCGCAACGACGGTTTTTCCAGAACCGACATCGCCATGGAGCAGCCGGTTCATTGGGCGCGGCGCGGTCAGGTCGGCGCGGATTTCCGCGATCGCGCGGTGCTGCGCCTTGGTCAGCGGAAACGGCAACGCGTTTATGAATTTCTCCATTTGCTTCCCGGAACCGCAGTGACATTCGCCGCGGCGAGACACCGTATCACCGCGCTTCGCCCCGATGAAAAGCTGCATCGCGAAAAACTCCGCGAGCACCAGATGCCGCCGCGCCGCGGCAAGCTGCGCGGCATTTTCGGGGAAGTGAATCTGCCGCAGCGCCTCGTCAAGCGGCATGGAATCAAGCTCCGCGGGCATTTGCCCCTCGAAACGCACCTCGCGCGCCGCCTCGAGGCAGCGATAAATGGTTTGCCGGATGACCCGCTGCGTCAGGCCTTCGGTCGCAGCGTGGACGGGTGTGATTCGATTGAGATGAATGGAAACTTCGTCGTCGTTTTCGACGATTTCGAATTCCGGATGATCGAGCACCATCCGTTTTGCGCGCAGCTTCGGCTTTCCGAAAACGACGAGCCGCTGTCCGGTCGCGATCATTTTCTCAACGAAATGCACGTTGAACCAGCGGCAGACCAGCGGCTCGCTGAGCGCGTGCGCGTCGTTCTCTTCGAGAGTCACCTCGAACATCTTCTTCCACCCCGGAAGCCGCTTCGCCACAGCCTTCACGACGGTTCCACACACGCACACCGGCGTGTCGCTTTCCTCCTGCGGAAAATGATCGAACCGCGTGCGGTCCTCGTATCGGCGCGGGTAATGCGTGAGCAAATCCTCCACACTCTGCAACCCGAAACGGCCGAACTGATTCACGCGCTGCGGCGGAATCCACTCGAGCTCGCGCAGCGGCGTCGCCAGGCCGATCACGACTCTGCGCTCCGCAGCGCCTTGAGCTCGAGCTGCACGCTCACGCGCCCTTCCCACTCGTTCCGGCCGATCTGAAACGCAACATCCCACGGCGGCGGCGGCAGCTCTAGTTGGGCCGCGTTGAAAAAAATCGCGGGATGCGCGCGGCCGCTCTGCCGCAACAGCAGGCGCAGGTGCTTTTCGCCCACCACGCGCGAGTCGTTCGCAAAAACCCGTCGCGCATAAAACACCGGCTGCGGATTTCCCATCCCGAATGGCTGGAGCAAATCGTGGTGCGCCAGAAAATCGAAATCGAGGTGGGCGAGCGCGAGTTCCGCGTCGAGATGGAGGCGCGGCTGAAGCTGCTCGTCGGTGAGTTTCGCGCGTGCGCAGCGCAGGAACGCTTCACGGAACTCACTGAAGCGAGCGCGTTGAATCGCGAGCCCGGCGGCCATCTCGTGTCCGCCAAATTTGTCGAGCAAGTGCGCGCAGTCGCCGAGCGTCTTCACCAGCGAGAGCCCGTCAATGCTGCGTCCGCTTCCTTTGCCAGCGCCGCTTTCGTCAAAACCGATGACGATCGTGGGACGATGATTCGCCTTGGCAATCCGCGAAGCAGCGATCCCGAGCACGCCGGGATGCCAGCCATCTTCGCCGAGGACGATCGCCGCATGATCATGACAATCAAACTCCGACAGCAGTTTTTCTTCGGCTTGCTTCACGATCGCTTTTTCGACGTCCTGCCGTGCGCGATTCTGCGTATCGAGCCGGGCCGCCAGCTCGTGTGCGCGCGCGGGATCGTCGGTGAGAAGAAGCTCAAGCGCCTCGGCGGCGCTGTCGAGCCGTCCGGCGGCGTTGATGCGGGGTCCGAGCTTGAATCCGATGTCGCCCGGACTGAGCGGCGGCTTTACGCTCGCGGCATCCATCAACGCGCGCACGCCGGGCCAGCGCGAGCGTGCAAGCTGGAGCAAGCCGCGTTGCACAAGGATGCGATTTTCACGCACCAGCGGGACAATGTCCGCCACGGTCCCGAGCGCAACGAGATCGAGGTATTCCCGCAAATCGAAGTCCTCGAGCGGCCGCTCTTTCAGCAAGGCATGGCACGCCTTGAACACAATCCCGACGCTGCAGAGATAATGAAAGTCGTCGCCGAGCTTCGGGTTCACGAGCGCCACGCAATCCGGCTGCGCTCCCTGGCACTCGTGGTGATCGAAGACCAGCGTGTCCACGCCATGCTGGCGCAGCAACGCGATCTCCTCGACCGAGCAGGTTCCGCAATCAACCGCGATGAGCAGTTGCGGTTTGCATGTGCTTAAACAGCGTGTCACGCCGTCCCGGCTCAGTCCGTAACCTTCGTCCATGCGCAGGGGCAGGAAAGTGTCCGGACTCGCGCCGAAGGCCCGCAGCACGCGGGTAAAAAGCGCCAGCGACGTGACGCCATCCACGTCGTAGTCGCCGTAAAGGACGATGCGTTCGTTCCGGTCGACCCCCCGCAGAATTCGCTGCACGGCGGCGCGCATGTTTGGCAGCAAAAACGGGTCGCTCAAGAGCTTGAGCCGCGGATGCAAGAACCGGTGCGCGTCCTCGGAGCAGCCGAATCCGCGGCGGCACAAAAGCGACACGAGGAACGGAGCGAGCGACAGTCCCTGCGAAAGAGCGGCTTCCGCCGCCGCGTCTCCGCTCCCGGCGACGATCCATCGCAGGTCATTCAGCGACGATCCTTGTTGAAGCGTGCTCATTCTGAGATCTGGCTGAGCGCTCCGAAACAGCGCGTCACCAGTGCGGTCCAGCCCGTTTGATGGCTGGCGCCAAGTCCGCGGCCGGTTTCGCCGTGGAAATACTCGTGAAACAAAACGTGGTCGCGCCAGTTCGCGTCATCGAAAAGCTCGTCGACGCCGTTGCATGGGCGGCGTCCGTTTTCATCCGTGGAAAAAAGGCGGGCCAGCCGCCGGGCCAGTTCCTGAGCCACTTCGCGGAGATTGAGCAGGTTTCCGGACCCTGTCGGACATTCAATTTTCAGCTCGTTGCCATAGTAATGGTGATACCGCTCGAGCGCCTCGATGAGCAGATAGTTGAGCGGAAACCAGATCGGCCCGCGCCAGTTTGAATTGCCGCCGAAGAGACTCGTGCGCGACTCCGCGGGCTCATATTCGATGCGATGCTCCTCTCCATCGATGCGCAGCACGTAGGGCTGTTCGTAGACGCGCGAAAGTGAACGGACCCCGTGCGGGGAAAGGAATTCATTTTCGTCGAGCACATGCCGCAGCACACGCAGCAGCCGCTCGCGCGTGGGAATCGCGAGCAGCCGGCGCGTGACATGGGATTCCGCACCTTCTTTTTTTTCCATGTAGGAAATATTCTCGGCGAGATCGGGCCGGTTGCGAATGAACCAGCGCAGGCGCTTCCGGAAACCGGGTAGTTTCACGATCGTCTCCTGCTCGAGAATTTCCACCGCGAACAACGGAACAACTCCGACCAGCGACCGCACGCGCAGCGGGATCGGCTGCCCGCCGACGAGGAGATGGTCGTAATAAAATCCGTCCTCTTCGTTCCACAATCCCTCTCCTCCGAGGGCATTCATCGCATCCACGATATCGACGAAATGCTCAAAGAATTTCGACGCGATGTCTTCGTAAGCGGGCCGCGTGCGTGCGAGCTCGAGCGCCATCGAGAGCATCGTGCCGCAATAGAATGCCATCCACGCCGTGCCGTCGGCCTGCGCCAGCGTCTGCCCACCGGGCAGCGGTTTTGAGCGGTCGAAGAGCCCGATGTTATCGAGCCCGAGAAAGCCCCCTGAGAAAATGTGCCGTCCGTTTGCGTCCTTGCGATTGACCCACCAGGTGAAATTCAGCAGCAGCTTCTGAAAGGTGCGCTCGAGGAAAAGCGTGTCGCGCCCGCCGGGCGGAGCGCTGATTTTGTAAACGCGCCAGCATGCCCACGCGTGCACCGGCGGGTTCACATCGCGGAGATTCCACTCGTAGGCCGGGATCTGGCCGTTTGGGTGCATATACCACTCGCGCAGAAAGAGCAGGAGTTGCTGCTTCGCAAACTCCGGGTCAATCCGTGAAAACGGGATCATGTGAAACGAGAGATCCCACGCCGCATACCATGGGTATTCCCATTTATCCGGCATCGAGATCACGTCGCTGTTAAACAAATGTTGCCAGTCGAAATTGCGCGTCGTCGCGTGGCCCGCGGGAGGCGGCGGCAGGTTCGGATCGCCCGCCAGCCAATCCTTGATCACGTAGTTGTAGTATTGCTTCGACCAAAGCAGCCCGGCATAAGCCTGCCGCACCACCGAGCGCTGCTCCGTGGACAACGTCCGTGCGATCTTCGTGGCGTAAAACGCGTCCGCTTCCGCCCGACGACTCGCGAAGACCGACTCGAAATCGGAGAAGGAATTTGCCCCCGACGATGGGCTGAGACGCATGCGAAACGTGACCGAGCCCCCGGCGGCGATTTCAAGGTGGTGATGTGCGGCGGCCTTCGTGCCCGTTTTCCCGGGATTGACCGCATCCGTTTTGCCATGAACCACGAATTCGTGAAACGCGTCTTTGACGAACGTCGTTTCGTTTTTCCCGCCGAAAATTTTCGCGGTGTTCGTCTCGTTTTCCGTGAACAGGAATGGCGCTTCCGTTTCGCTCGAAAATGAAAGCGTGCCGAGCGCCGGATGCGTGGCCGCAAGCGTGGATGCGCTCTGCTGCTCAATCCGCGGCTTCAACGTGCACCCTTCATAGCCGCAGCCCCAGCTCCAGGTATTGCGAAACCAAAGCGTCGGCAAAAGGTGCAGTGCCGCCGCTTCAGGCCCGCGGTTAACAATCGTTATACAAATGCAGGTATCGTCCGGCGCGGCCTTCGCGTATTCCACGAGCACGTCGAAATAGCGCGAATCCTGGAAGACGCCGGAGTCCGCCAGCTCGAATTCGCGGTCGAGTTTTCCGCGTCGCGCATTTTCCTCGACCAGTCTCCCGTAGGGAAACTCCGCCTGTGGATATTTGTAGAGCGCCTTGGCGTAGGAATGCGTCGGCGTGGAATCGAGGTAAAAATAAGCCTCCTTCACGTCCTCGCCGTGATTCCCCTGCGGGTTCGTCAGACCAAAAAAGCGCTCCTTTAAAATGGGGTCGCGGCCGTTCCAAAGCGCCACCGCGAAACAGAGGCGGCACTCGCGATCGCACCAGCCGAGCAGGCCATCCTCGCCCCAGCGATACGCCCGGCTCCGCGCGTGCTCGTGTGGAAGATAATTCCACGCATCGCCATTCGCGGAGTAGTCCTCACGCACCGTGCCCCACTGCCGCTCGGATAAATACGGACCCCACCGCTTCCAGTTTTTCTCTCGCGCCGCGTCTTCGGCGAGTCGCTGATGCTCGGGAGTCTCGGCCATCGCTGGCCAAACGCTATTTCGCCTTCGGGCGAGCGTCGAGATGGATGGCAGCCGCGACCACGGTTTCTTCGTGCCGGTTATTTGCCGGTCTGCTTAACATCGCGCCATGAGCTGGTTTCGCAGACATCGTTCAACAGCGCCGATCCCGCGAAATCTGGAGTGGTGGCTGGTGCACGGCGCCGCACGCAGCGGAACTTCGATCATGCATCGGTTCGTGCGCGGTTGCGCCCGCCGCTATCTGAACGACTGGGGCCTCGACGACCTCCTCAAGCTCACGCCCGACCTCCCCTACATCCGCTTCGACAAGGAGCGGGCTCTGCGGGACATCTGCGACAACATCCTCGAAAACGCCTACCCAGGTGGCGGCACGCAGCTCGATCTGAGTTTCAAGCAAGCGTTTCTTTCGCTCAATGCCTTCGCTGCCCTGCAGAAGATGTGGGGGCCACCGACGCGAATCATCTACACGCTTCGCGAGCCGGAAAGTTACATGGCTTCTGCGGTGCAAAAGTTCCCGAACTCTCCGTTGACGCACCTTCAGCAAAGCTACGTTTCGAACCTGAAGAACTACGAAAAACTCGGCGGCGATATTTTCGAGTTTGGTCCGGAAGTCACCGCGGAGGACTACCGGACGTTTTTGAAACCACTGCGCCTGCCGGACAAAATGGAAGCCGTGGAATACAAGGGCAGGCTGGCGCCCGAACACGTCACGGCGGAGATGCGCGAAGGCTACGCGGCCTTCAAGGCGGCACACACCATCCATCCCGAAGCTCCAGCGACGGCATCGTTCGACGCCCTTCGCTGAAAAACGACGCGTTCGTTCAGCCTTGGAGCTGGATCACGTGTTTGATCCCGCCGGGGTTGCCGGTGACGAGGGTGGAAAAATCCTCCATGGCGTGCCGGCCGGTAATCAGTGAGCAGACCGCGCCGGGCCAGCGCAGCTCAAATTTTGCGAGGTCTTCGATCGCCGAACGATACGCACTGAACCCTGCATTCACCGAACCGAAGACGACTTGGTTTTTCAAAACGAGATTGCGCATGATCAGGTCGGTATCGAGCTCGACTGGGGCTTTCCGGCCGGGAACGCCGGTGAAAATAAACACTCCGTTCGTGCCGAGGACGCCGAGTGTGTCGAAGGCGAACTTCGATGCGCCGGTCGCCTCGTAAACCAGGTCAATATTGCCCACTTCCTCCGCGAGTTGAGCGATGCTGTGCGTCTTTGAGGAAATGTAAATGGCGCCAATCTTCTCGACCAGGTCGGCGGAGGCGTTCGGTTTTTCGTCCCGCGAGTAAACGAATGTTTTAAAACCGTTCACGCAGAGCGCCATCGCGCCGAGCAGTCCGACAGGTCCCGCGCCGAGCACCACCGCCTTGTGCACGTAAGTGTCGGTCTGATCGGACGGCTCACCCCATGGCAAACGCTGCTGCACCTGGAGCGCTTCCGTGATCGCCTTTTCCGCAATGGTCAGCGGTTCGGTAAGGACACCGATTTCGCGCAGCTCGGGCGGAACGCGCAGCATGTATTTTTCTTCGTCCACGACGAACTCAGACATGAATCCGTGCAGCTCTTTGATCCCGCGTTCCTTGAAGTCGCCGGTGTAGCAAAAATCCTGGCGTCCCGCCCGACACGCGACGCAATGCGGATGCCCGCATGGGCGGCGGACCATTGTGACGACAAGATCACCGGGCTTTAAGTCGCGAACGCCGCCACCGACTTCGACGACCTCGCCAAGCGATTCATGCCCCAGCACGAGGCGATCTGCACCAGCTGGAGGCGTTCCGTAGTCGAAGTGGCAGATCTCCTTGTCGGTCCCGCAGACGCCGACTTCGAGCATGCGCAATTTCACCTCGCCCGTCGCGGAAATTTGCGGTTCCGGATGATCTACGACCACGCGAATCGAGCGATCCTGCGGAAAAACAGCGACAGCTTTCACGCGCGCACGATGCCAAAGCGATCCCGGAAACCACAGTGCAATTTGTGGTTCCTGGTTTCTGCTTCAGGAAATCAGGCTGACGCTCGCCGGGTATCGAGCGGCTTGAGTCCGGCTTCGATCTGCTTTCGTCGCGGCTCGAGAAACGGCGGCAGGGACAGCGCCTCACCGAGGCGATCGAGCGGTTCATCCGCGGTGAAACCGGGGCCGTCGGTCGCGATTTCAAAAAGAATCCCATTCGGCTCGCGAAAGTAGAGGCTCCGAAAGTAATAACGCTCGACCGCGCCGCTGGTGGATACGCCGTGACTCTCCAAACGCGACAGCCATGCATCGTGTTCCTCGACATTTGGCACCCGGAACGCAACGTGATGCACGCTGCCCGCGCCGAGCCGCCCCGGAGGCAGTCCCGGTTCGACCGCAACGTGAAGTTCCGCCGCAGGGCCGCCATCGCCCATCTCGTAAACGAAAACGTCAGTCTCCTGAGCGGTTTCGATCCGGTATTTGCGCACGTTGCGCATTCCTAAAACGTCGGTCAGGATCTGCCCCGTCGGCGCGAGGTCCGGCACGCTGATGGTGATCGGGCCGAGCCCGCGAATTTGATGCTCCAGCGGGACTGGACTGTGTTCCCACGGGTGCGCATCGCCGCGGCCGTCGTCGTTGATGAGACAAAATCGCTGGCCTTCGGGATCTTCAAAATCGAGCGTCAGCCGTCCGTCGCGTTCGACGACCTTGCCGTGTCGAAGCTCGAGTTTTGCAAATCGTTCCGCCCACCATTGCAGGCTCGCCTGGCCCGCCACGCGGAGTCCTGTCCGCACAATGCTGCGCGTGCCGCGGCGCTCCGGGCCGACTGGCCAATCGAAAAAAGTGAGGTCAGTTCCGGGCGTCGCCAGCCCATCGGCGTAAAACAAGTGATACGACGAAACGTCGTCCTGATTGACGGTTTTCTTCACGAGGCGCATCCCGAGGATTTGGGTGTAGAACGCGTGATTCCCGACTGCGTTCGCGGTGACTGCAGTTAGATGATGAATGCCTGTGAGTTGCATTTGGTCCGTGAGATTACGGTGAAAAATGCCGCGAGATCCACTTCTGCGCGTCGGCGATTTCCGGCGAGCTCAACTGGTGTCCTCCTTCGTTCCAGCGCAATTCGACGTCCGCTCCAGCCTTTGCCAGCATCGCTGCAAGTTCCTCCGCGTTCTGGGGCGAAATGATTGGGTCGCTGCGTCCCGAGAGCATCAAAACCGGCCGCGCAGTGAGCTCCGGAAGTTTCACGGGATGAAGCGGGACCATCGCCCGGAACAACACCGCTCCATCCAGAATCTCCGGGCGCAGCAGGAGCATGCTCGCGGCGATGTTGGCGCCGTTCGAGTAACCGACGGCGACGACTTTACGGTCGGCGAGGCCATGTTGTTCCTGGGCCGCCGGGACGAAATCGGCGAGTTCATTGGTTCGGCGGATCAAGTCTTCCTCGTAGAAAATTCCCTCCGCCAACCGCCGAAAAAAGCGCGGCATCCCGTTTTCCAAAACTTTCCCGCGT
>JAXDQV010000200.1:0-20334 GCA_034667645.1 Chthoniobacter sp. | reverse complement strand
CCCAAACCGGCCGCTTCCGCCGGGACAAACGCGGAGCAGTCCAAAGAATTTCAAATGGCGATCAAAAGCGCCATCGAGGCTTTCGATCGCAAAGACTACGTGACCGCCGAGACACGGCTCGATGCCGCGGACCTGGCCGCACCGCGCACCTCGATCGCCGCAAACCTCCGCGGCGCGATCCATCTCGACCGCCGCGAATGGGACGACGCCGCGAAAGCATTTCACGAGGCGATCGAGATCGCTCCAAAATCCTTTCCTCCGCAGTTCAACCTCACTGAGATTCCCTTTCATCAAAAGAAATACGCCGCCGCGCGCGAACAACTCATCGCCCTCAAAAAACAGTGGCCCGGCGAGGAGATTATTTCTTTCAAAATCTTCCTGACTTATCTGCTCGAAAAAAATGATCCGGCCGCCTCCACGGAGCTGGAGCGACTGAAGTTTCCCGGCAGCACGCCCGCTTATTATTACGCCAACGCCGCATGGGAGCTGGCGCACGGGAACGAGAAAAAAGGACTCGATTGGATCAAATCCGCGGAGTGGATTTTTTCCAAATACCTGAACTTCGTTTTTGCCGAGGCGCTCTCCGAGATCGATCTCATCCAGCGCCCTGTTCCGACCCGGATCGAGGCTATTCCGTGAGCGCGGACTGGCGCAAAATTTCGCGCACGCCCCGCATTGGGATCGGCAGCCACGCGGGCCGGTTGTTGAGTTCGTAGCCCACCTCGTAAACCGCTTTCTCGAGGAGAAACGCCTCCACGAGTGTTTCCACGTCCTCGCTGTCCTCGGGAATAAAGGACGCGCCCTTCGCTGCCACCAGATAGCTGCGCAAAAAAATGGCGCTCACGAATTGCGTCCAGGCCTCAGCCCACGGCTCGAGATACGGCACGTCCTCGGCCCGGACGTTTGGCAGCTCCTGCGCGAGCGCGGTGTGCGCCGCATAGTGGAATGAGCGCAGCATCCCCGCGACGTCCCGCAGCGGAGAGCGCTTGAGCTTGCGTTCGCTCAGCGCGCGCGACGGTTCGCCTTCGAAATCGATGATGATGAAATCCTTGCCCGTGTTCAGCACCTGCCCGAGGTGGTAATCGCCGTGCACCCGCGTTTTCGTCGCGATCATTTTTTTGCGCAGCAGTTTCGATTGGCGCTGCAAGATCTCCGCTTCGACTGCGAGCAGCTCCAGAGCCTGTCTCCGCCGGTTTTCGTCGAGCTTCGGGAGATGGCGCTGCAGGATCTGCATCGTGCGGCGGGTCAACCCGCGCATCGATTGATACATCGAGCGTTGATAGAGCGTCGTGAAAGCTTCCGGCGCGAAGGTCGCATCCTGTTCCTCCGCCGAAAGCGCAATGTGCATTTGCGCCGTGCGCAGGCCGAGCTGCCGTGCGCGTTCCGGATAAATGCCGCCCACCAGGTCGGCAAAACTGGAATTAACTTCAGCATTGGATCCAAAAAGCGAAAACCGCGGAAGGCTGGCGGCGTCAGGCTTCGCGGCAAGCACGCGCTCGTAAAACCGGCTCACGGAATCGAGCGTGTAGCTCCATGCATCGCCTTCATTCGCCACCGCGCCGAGCAAAAGCCCGAGCACCCGCGGCTCTTCTCCGCGGCGCCGATATTCGATCGAGCCCGCAAACGGAGGCACAAACTGGAAGCCTTGTTTTTCGCTGAGAAAGCGCAGGATTTCCGCGTCGGGATTAATGCCTTCCTCCAGTTTTCGATAGAGCTTGAGGAAAAACCTGTCGCCGTAGACGACCGACGAATTGCTCTGCTCGACTTTTAAAACCCGGGACGACGCCGGCAGATTTTTCTGGTCGAGACCGGCGCCCGCGAAACCGCTGACACTGCCCTGCAGTCCGAGCTGCGACTTGGTTTCCGCGATGCTGTTGAGGATGGCGGTGCGAAGTTTGTCGTCGTGGATTCCGTCGTGGAGCACGCTCTCTTTCTCGCCATCGCGAAATCGGGCGATGATCGAATCCATGGGAAGCTGCTTCGCGTTTTCGGCAGTGCTGATCTGCAGCGGAAGCAGATAGGTTTCCACGCCGCCATCGGCGTAACGCAGGTTGAGCAGGAGCAATTGCGCCGCGTCCGGCCCGGCGGCAAACGCAATCTTTTCTGAGATCTCGACGGAGCGAATTGCGCGCGCCTTGCTGCCGAACCAGCGGCAGCGCGCGATGTAATCGGGCAGAATCCTCTGCTCGAGCAGATCGCCCTCCAGCAGCGTGTCCCAAGTGGCGCTGCCTTCAAACAGCGGCGCTGCCAGCTCCTTCGCCTCGCCCGTCGCGGCGAGCTCCGGGTTCAGCGCAAACCAGTAATGATCGTGCGGCGCAAGCGTGACGACGTAAGGCTGTTCCTTGATCTCCGGGAATTTGTTCTGGCTGAAAACCTCGGTGGGCGTGAGTCCCGCGAACGCCTTTAGGTCGAGCTCGGCGACTTGCGCGAAGCGGGAGAGATTTACGATAACGAGGATCAACTCGTTTTCAAAACGCCGCACCAGCGCGAGCACTTTTCCGTTTTCGAGCGGCAAGAACTCGACCGTGCCGCTGCCGAAGGCGCGGTATTTTTTCCGCATCGAAATGACGCGGCGGGTCCACCAGAGCAGTGAGGATAAATTGCGCTCCTGGTTTTCGACATTGACCGACTCGTAGTGATATTCGGGATCAATGATGACCGGCAGGTAAAGCTGCTGCGGGTTGGCGCGCGAGAAGCCGGCATTGCGATCCGGGCTCCATTGCATCGGGGTGCGGACGCCGTTGCGGTCGCCGAGATAGAAGTTGTCGCCCATTCCGATCTCGTCGCCGTAGTAAAAAATCGGCGTGCCGGGCAGCGACAGGAGCAGCGTGGTGATGAGCTCCACCTTCCGCCGCGAATGCAGCAGTGGAGCCAGTCTTCGGCGAATGCCGAGATTGATTCGCGCCCGCGAATCCGACGCATACATGCGCCACATGTAGTCGCGCTCCTCGTCCGTCACCATCTCCAAGGTCAGCTCGTCGTGGTTGCGCAAAAACGTGGCCCACTGGCAATTCTCCGGAACGGCCGGAGTCTGATCGAGGATGTCGATGATCGGAAAACGATCCTCCATTTGCAGCGCCATGAAGAGCCGCGGCATCAGCGGAAAATGGAAATTCATGTGGCACTCGTCGCCGTTTCCAAAATAGGCCGCGGCATCCTCCGGCCATTGATTCGCCTCCGCCAGCAGCATGCGCCCCTCGTATTTTTCGTCCATGTGCGCGCGCAGACTTTTCAAATACGCATGCGTCTCGGGCAGGTTTTCGCAATTGGTCCCCTCGCGCTCGTAGAGATACGGGACCGCGTCCAGGCGCAGACCGTCGACGCCCATCTCGAGCCAGAAATCGAGCACCTGCAAAACGG
Organism: Chthoniobacter sp.; assembly: GCA_034667645.1. Taxonomy (GTDB): domain Bacteria; phylum Verrucomicrobiota; class Verrucomicrobiia; order Chthoniobacterales; family Chthoniobacteraceae; genus JAJPJG01. The sequence continues at coordinate 16,974 of JAXDQV010000200.1, read as the reverse complement.
CGGCATGCACCGCCGGATTGTCGAAATTCAAATCCGGCTGATGGGAGTAAAAGCGATGCCAGAAATACGATTTCGCGACCGGATCGTAGGTCCAGTTCGAGTGCTCGAAGTCTTTGAAGATAATGCGCGCATCGAGGTATTTGTCCGGCGCATCGCTCCAGACGTAGTAGTCGCGCCATGGATCTCCCGGCGCGGCGCGACGCGATTTTTGAAACCAAGCGTGCTGGTCGCTGGTGTGGTTGATCACCAGTTCGGTGATAACGCGAAGGCCGCGCCGATGCGCTTCGGCGAGCAATTCTCGGAAATCCTCGATCGTCCCGTAACTCGGATTTACCGAGAAATAATCACCGATGTCGTAACCGTCATCGCGCAGGGGCGATGGATAAAATGGGAGCAGCCAGATCGCCGTGATCCCGAGCTGTTCGAGATAATCGAGCTTCTCGATGAGCCCGCGGAAGTCTCCGATTCCATCGCCGTTCGTATCGCTGAACGCCTTGATGTGGAGCTGATAGATGATCGCATCTTTGAACCAGAGGGGGTTTTTGTCGGGGGTGGTCATGTGTGGTGCAAAGTAAAATCCCATTTCATGACGTTTGCGGATGTTTGGGAGTCAAAACTACAGACCGCTGCCGATTCGACGGCTCCGAATCTTGATCCGAGCGAAACCCGAATCCGCCACGAATTAAGGTTCGGCGAGGTGAACCGCGAGCCCTCGCGTGCGACTCGCGCGGCGACAACCCGGCGTTGACGACCCTCGGTTTCTGAATAATGGTTAATGACGTTAACTAATTTCTGGATGATTAAACCGACCACCTTTGCCCTGATGCTGGCACTCGCCTTGATGAGTGGCTGTGGAAAACAAAATGCCGGCCCGCCGCCGCGTCCTGTCCGGCCGGTCACGGTTGCCAAAGCCGAGACACGGGACGTTCCCATGTATCTCGATGAAATCGGGAACTGCACGGCGTATGAAGCCGTCACCATCCAGCCCCAAGTGACCGGACCCATCACGGAGATCCATTTTCAGGACGGGCAGGATGTTAAAAAGGGCGACCCGCTTTTCACGATCGATCCGCGCCCTTATCAAGCCGCGCTCGACAAGGCAAAGGCGACCCTGGAACAGGATCGCGCCAAGGCGGTCAACGACCAGGTGCAGTTCAAGCGGAACGAAGAATTGCGACAAACCAAGGTCATTGCCGCGTCTGAGTTCGATGCGGCGAAAGCGGCGGCCCAAGGCTCGCAGGGCACGGTGCAGGCCGACGAGGCAGCGGTCGAAACGGCGCAGATCAATCTCGATTATTGCACGATCAAATCGCCGATCGAGGGTCGCACCAGCAAACGCGCGGTCGATCTCGGCAACGTCGTTTCTCCCGCAACTGCGCTCCTTTTGATCCAGCGTCAGGACCCGATCAAAGTTGATTTCACCATCCCGGAGAACGCCCTGCCGCGGGTGCGCGAATTTGTCGCCGCGGGCACACTCACCGTCGAGGCGAGCTTTGCGGATGATCCTTCCAAGAGCCGCGTCGGCGCGTTCGACTTCCTCGACAGCGGCGTCCAGCCAGGCGCGGGCGTGGTGCGGATGCGGGCGGTTTTGGAAAACAATGACCGGATGTTCTGGCCGGGCCAGTTCGTCAACGTCCGCATCCTGCTGGACACGCTGAAAGACGCGGTGCTGGTGCCGGCCGAAGCGCTCCAGGTCGGCAATCAAGGGCTGTTCGTTTTTATCGTGAAAGCCGACAACACCGTCGAGATGAGATCGGTGAAGGCGGGCCAGCGTCAGGGCAAAGAAAACGTAATTTCCGACGGCGTGCAACCGGGTGAATTGGTCGTGGTCGAGGGACAACTCGCGCTGGCTCCAGGCGCAGAGGTGGCGATCATACCGGCGGGCGCACCCGCGGCTCCCGGCGCGCCGAAGACGGCGAAGAACCCGTAGTTTTTCACTGACCAGAAAAATGGCCGACAGCCTCTCCGCCCCTTTCGTCCGCAGGCCCGTGATGACGATGCTCCTCACGGTCACGATCATTCTTTTCGGCATCATCGCGTATCGGATGTTGCCGGTGAACGATCTGCCGTCGGTCGATTTTCCAGTCATCAATGTCACCGTGAATTATCCCGGTGCGAGCCCGGCCACGATGGCGAGCAATGTCGCGACGCCGCTCGAGCGCCAGTTCATGCAGATCGCGGGGCTCGAATTGATCACCTCGCAGAGCACGCAGGGAAACACGAGTTTTACCCTGCAGTTCAACCTGAACAAAAGCGTTTCCTCTGCGGCGACCGACGTGCAGGCCGCGCTGAATCGGGCCGGAGGCAGCCTGCCCATCGATCTGCCGGCGCCGCCGACCTTCACGATCTTCAACCCGAACGACCAGCCGATCATCTACATCACGATGACGAGCGACACGATGACCGAGGGGCAGCTCTACGACTTTGCGAGCACGAACGTCGCGCAACGTATCTCGATTTTGCCCGGCGTTTCGCAGGCCTCCATTTTCGGTTCCAAGGCGGCGATCCGGATCAAAGCGGACCCGTCAAAACTCGCAGCTCGCGGAATGACGGTGGACGATCTGGCGGCGGCGATTCGCGGCGGGACGAGCTATGTCGGTTCCGGGCAGTTCGATGGCCCCGACCGCACGTTTTTGCTCCAGCCCCAAGGCCAGCTCGACACTGCCGCCGCCTACGAGCGGCTGGTGATCGGGCAGAAAGATGGCTCCCCAATTTATCTGCGCGATGTTGCCGAGGCGCACGACTCCTTGCAGGACGAGCGGTCCGAACGCCACTTCTGGGCGCGCGGCAAAACGATTCCGCCGGTCAATGTCGTCCTCGCCGTCTCGCGGCAGCCCGGGGCAAATGCCGTCGCCACCGCGAAACGCATTCGCGATCTGCTGCCAGTGATCATGCGGGAAATGCCGGCGTCGATGCACCTGATTCCGGTGTATGACCGGTCAGTCACGATCCAAAACTCCGTGAGCGACGTGCGCGAGACGCTGCTCATCGCCTTCGCGCTCGTCGTCATCGTCATTTTCCTTTTTCTCGGCCGCGCGAGCGACACTCTCATCCCCGCCGTCGCGCTGCCGATGTCGATGCTGCTGACCTTCCTCGCGATGTATGCGCTCGGCTACTCGATCGACAATCTCTCGCTGCTCGCGCTCACGCTCGCGATTGGTTTCCTGGTCGATGACGCAATCGTCTTTTTAGAAAATGCCGTGCGCCGCATGCAATCGGGCGAGACAGCGATGGAGGCAACGCTCAACGGCGCGAAGGAAATCTCATTCACGATTTTGTCGATGACGCTGTCGCTCGCGGCGGTGTTTATTCCCTTTGTTTTCCTGCCAGGATTGATGGGCCGGACGCTGCAGGAATTTGCGGTCACGATCATCATCGCGATTCTCGCGTCGGGCGTCGTCTCGCTCACGCTGACTCCGCTCATGTGCTCGCGCATGCTGGTGCGCCACGAAAATAAAAAGACGAAGCCATGGATGGAACGCCAGGCGGACCGCGTGCTCGGCGGCGTCATCCGTCGTTACGGGAACTCGCTCCATTTTTTCCTTGAGCATCGCTGGATTTCCGCAGTCGTCTGGATTGTCTGTTTTCTCGGCACCATTCTTCTCTTCGGCCTGCTGCCAAAGTCGCTGTTGCCGACTGGCGACAGCGGTTTCATCCGTGGAATTTTCATGGCGCAGGAGGGAACGTCGCCCGACCGGATGCACCAATTTCAGAACCAGGTGGATGAGATTCTGAAGAGCAATCCGGCGGTGAACATGAGCGTGACGGTTTCCGGACTGACCGGCCGGATTGCCTCCTCACAGGCCATGGCGCTCGGTTTTTTAAAGCCCACTGAGGAGCGCGAATCGATCGACAAGGTCATCGGGGAGTTGATGGCGAAAATGTCCCAAATCCCCGGCATTCTGCCCTTTTTGCAGGCAAATCCCGTGGTGCAAATCCCGGTCGGCGCGACCGCCACCACGCAGGGTAAATTTGCCTACTCGATCTCCGGCCCTGATGCCGAGCAGGTGCAGAAAGCGGCGGGCGACATGATGATGAAACTCCGCGGCTATCCCGGGTTCCTGTTCGTCAGCTCCGACCTGAAGCTTCAGACACCGAGCCTCCAGATTGATCTGCTGCGCGACCAAGCGGCCACCTACGGCATCAACGCGCAGAAGATCCTGACCACGCTCCGCAATGCCTACGCGCAGAACTACGTTTATTTGATCAAAAAACCGACCGATCAATATCAGGTCATCATGGAGGTCAAAGACACCGAGCGGGCCACGGCACCGGATCTGGAGAAACTCTACATCCGCAGCGACGATGGGAAAACCCTGGTGCCGATGAAGGCGGTCGCGCGGTGGAAGGAGGTGCTCGGCCCGCAGTCGGTCAACCACATCAACCAGTTCCCCGCCGTCACGTTTTTCTTCCAGCCCGTGCCCGGAATCGCGACCGGAGAGATCACGAACTTCGTGGAAAAAACGGCGGCCGAGACATTGCCACCCACGGTGCAGGGCGCGATGCAAGGCGAGGCGCTCGTTTTCGCGCAGACGGCGAGGGCGTGGGTCGTCCTGATGATCTTCGCGGTGTTCGCAATGTATGTGATTCTCGGGATTCTCTACGAAAGCTACGTCCATCCGATCACGGTGCTTTCGTCGCTGCCGGTCGCGATCGTCGGCGGCCTCGCCACGTTGCTCATCTTTAAGCAGGAGCTTTCGCTTTACGGGATGGTCGGGCTGTTTCTCCTCATCGGCATTGTGAAGAAAAACGGAATCATGATGGTCGATTTCGCATTGCAGAGAATGGCCGAGGGACTCAACCGCGTGGAGGCCGTGCATGAGGCGAGCATCGAGCGTTTTCGACCGATCATGATGACGACCTTCGCCGCTCTCATGGGCGCCGTGCCGCTCGCCGTCGGCCACGGTGCCGATGCAAAATCGCGCCAGCCGCTCGGCCTGATCATCGTCGGCGGGCTCATCGTTTCCCAGCTCATCACGCTCTATGTCACGCCCGCGCTGTTTTTATACATGGAGCAGTTCCAGGAGGGCTTCCTCGACCGCTACGCATTCTTCCGCACGCATCGCGCCAAATGCGTAAAATGCGAGAAGCACGACGACGTTCCCCAGATCGAATCGGTGCGCGAGCCTGAGCTGGCCATGCACGAATAGCGCACGGATTTTCCTTTCGCCCGCGCCCCGCTCGCGCGAAGTTCCCGCATGAAATACGCGCTCGGTTGTTTCGTGGTCATCATCATCGCCGTCCTCCTGGTCGGATTTGCAGGCTGCGGCAGCTACAACCGGCTCGTCAGTTTATCCCAAGGGGTGGATTCGCAGTGGGCGCAGGTGCAGAATGTTTATCAGCGCCGCAACGATCTCATTCCGAATCTCGTCAACACCGTCTCCGGTGCGGCGAATTTTGAGAAGTCGACCCTGACCGAAATCACGAATGCCCGCGCGTCGGTGGGCCAGGTGAAAATCGACCCGAACACCGCGCCAACCGACCCGCAAAAACTCGCGGAATTTCAACAGGCGCAAAATCAACTCGGCGGCGCGCTGTCGCGTTTGCTCGTGGTGGCGGAGCGTTATCCCGATCTGAAGGCAACCACGAATTTCCGTGACTTGCAGGCGGAGCTCGAGGGAACGGAAAACCGCATTGCGGAGCAGCGCAGAAAATTCAACGAAGTCACACAGGCGTATGATACCGCGGTGAAATCTTTCCCCGCCGTCCTCTACGCGGCGGCAATGGGATTCCAGCCGAAGCCGTATTTCCAGGCCACTGCAGGCTCGGAAACACCGCCAAAAGTGAACTTTGACTTCAGTGGCGCAACGCCGGCGCCGCACTAACGGCGAAGCCGCGCGGTGAAGTCATCCTGAGCAACTTTGAAAAGTCCTCTGACGATTCCCCGGCATCCGTGATGCGCTTTCGCAAAATCAATCGAGTGCACGTCGTCTGGGCGGCGACGCTCCTCTGCGCCATCGCATCATGCGCGGCGGAGGTGATTCCACCGGCCCCTGCGCGCTATTTCAACGACTACGCCGGCGCCGTCAGGCCACCCCTCGTCGAGGAACTGAACGCCCAGCTCGAACAGTTCGAGCGCGATACCTCGAACCAGATTCGCGTCGCGATTTTTCCCAAAATGGAAAGCGACGATGCAGTCCAGAGCTACACGTTGCGCGTGGCGCAAGCGTGGGGCATCGGGCAAAAAAAGGAATCGAATGGCGCGGTGCTTTTTGTCTTCGTCTCGGATCACAAAATGTTCCTTCAGGTCGGCTATGGCCTCGAGGCGGTGCTGACCGACGCGCTGAGCAAAGACATCATCTCGGATGAGATTGCGCCGCGGCTGAAAGCAGGCGACTTCGATGGCGGAATGCGCGCCGGCGTGACCGCGATCATGGCCGCCACGCGCGGCGAATATAAGGGCACCGGTCACACAAACTACGAGTCCGGGCAGGGCAAAAACGGCGGCGGGTGGCCGATCCTGATCTTCGTCGTGATCTTTCTTTTGCTTTCATTGCTGAATCTTCGGCGGCGCACGACCTACGGCGGATTCGGACGGCGCAGCGGGTTTTTCCTCGGCGGCTTCGGCGGCGGGGGATCATCGGGCGGAAGCGGCTTTTCCGGAGGCGGGGGATTCTCATCCGGAGGCGGCGGCGGATTCGGCGGCGGCGGTGCGGGAGGAAGCTGGTGAAACCATGAAACCTGCTGAATTCATCGCATCTCTCGAAGATGCGAAAATAGTCGCGGCGATTCAGGCCGCAGAACAGCGCACTAGTGGAGAAATCCGCGTCTGGATTTCGCGAAAATCCGTAGGCAACGCCGTCGCTGCCGCGCAGCAACGGTTTACGAAATTGCGCATGCAGAAAACGCGTGATCGCAACGCCGTGCTGCTCTATTTCGCGCCTCGGACCCGTATTTTCGCGATCATTGGCGACACCGGCGTCCACGCCAAATGCGGCGCTGAATTCTGGGAAAAGGTGGCCGCGCAAATCACGCTCGACATCCATCAGGGCACGATCACGGAAGCGATTGTTCACGCCGTGCATACTGTCGGCGAGCTGCTCGCCGCCCACTTTCCATACGAATCCGGCGACAAAAACGAGCTGTCGGATGCCGTGGGTCACGACTAATCCAAGCTGGCTTGAGAACTGTGCGGGATTTGATATGGTAGCAGTCCCCCTCCTCCCCATGACCACCCGCTTTCCCTTCGTTCTTTGTCTTGCCCTAGCCGATGTCGCATTCTCGTTTTCCGGCGCATCGGCAGCGAATTCCTCCCTTGTCCTTCCTTATTCGGCATTCAATCTCACCGGCTTCGCCACGGTAACTCCCGGCACCACAGGCGGCGGGATCATCGCGGAAACCAGTTCCGCTTACGCGAAGGTCACCACGCCGCTCCAGTTTGCCAATGCGCTGGTCTCTTTTAACAAGACGGGCGCAGTCAAAGTCATCGAGATCATGAACGACCTCGACCTGGGCTGGAACGAGATCGGGACGTCGGTGCAAACGCTGGGGAGCACTCCCTTCACGCAAGCCGCGACTCCGGTGCTCCATCCACGCCTGATTACCACCGGGGTCAGCAAAGTGGACATCAAGTATAAGAACGGAGGTCTCACGATCTTCTCGGCCAATGGCGCGACGATTCGCCATGCGACACTGAATTTAAAGAGCACTTCCAATATCATCATTCGTAATTTGAAATTCGATGAGATGTGGGAGTGGGATGAAGGCACCAAGGGGCAATACGATAAGAACGACTGGGATTTTATCGATCTCGGCAATGGCGGCACGGTCAATAACATCTGGATCGACCACTGCACCTTCACGAAGACTTACGACGGCATCGTGGATGTGAAGGACGGCAGCTACAACGTCACCTTTTCATGGAATAAGTATCTTGGGGATGACGGCGCCACCAACCCGAATAGCTTTGTGCGTCAGCAAATCGCTGCGCTCGAAGCCAACAAGGCATCCTACCCGATGTATAACTTTTTGCGCACAAACGGATTTAGCGTCGAAGACATCGTCGCGATTATGCAGGGACACGACAAGACTCACCTCGTCGGCGCGCTTTCCCTCAACTCGACCAACGCAGCGCTAAGCATAACCATGCACCATCAATGGTTCATGAACATTTGGGACCGGCTTCCTCGACTGCGCGCCGGCAACGCACACAATTATAACATTTACGTGGACGACGCCGGCGTGCTGGCTGCCCGTCGATTGCGGGATACTCGCGGTGCGGCAATGAGTTCGGCCAACCAGGCCACGCTCAATAATACTTACAGCTTCAACCCTCCGATCAACGGCACGATCTCGACGGAGGGCGGCGCGGCCCTTGTCGAGAAATCCGTCTACATCGATTGCCTATGGCCGTTGCGTAATAACCAGACCGATCCTTCCGACTCCACTTACACGGGGAAGATTGCCGCTCTCGACACCATCTACACTTTTCACAATACGAATGGGACTACGACAACCATCCGCGGCAATAGCACTGACCCCGGCAACCCGCTCGGTCCTTTTCAGGCCACCGTCATCCCATTTTCGTGGAACCTGACCGGTAATCAACTTCCTTACACTTATACCATGGACAACCCCAGCCAGCTGGCGGACATCGTCGCGAGCGGTGGCGGCGCAGGAAAACTGACCTGGTCAAAAGATAACTGGCTGAAGACAACTTACCCCGCCACCACACCAGTTATCACGCAGGACCCGGCAAGCCAGACAGTCAACCTTGACCAGACAGCGGTCTTTACGGTCGCCACGAGCGGCACGGCTCCGCAAACCTACCAATGGTTTAAAAATGGCGTGGCGATTGTGAGCGCCACTGGTTCTTCTTACTCGATTCCCGCTCTCTCTTGGGTGAATTCCGGTAATTACACGGTTGCGGTGACGAACGCGGGCGGACCTGTCACGAGCGGCACCGGCGTGCTGACTGTTCCGGGTGCGAGTTACATTACTGGCTACGGGCTTGATCTCGCGACGACCGGTGCACCGGGCGCCGATCCCGATCACGATGGCCTTACCAACAAAATGGAGTGGTTCCTCAACGGCAAGCCCACTGCTTTTGAAAAGAACCTACCTCCAGTTCTGCATCGTTCTTCGCCAAACAGCTCGACGTGGGTGTTCGAGTTTGACCGGCGAAAAGAGGCGGCCGGAATCCCTTATGTCGTCCAATACTCGACCGACCTAAAAACCTGGATTAACGCTGCGGACGGAGTTAATGGCGTAACCATCGTCACGTCATCTCTCAATGCGACCCTCGATCATATTGTCGTGACGATTCCCGCTACCGGTGGGCGCCTCGCAGCCCGCCTGCGTTTGTAGCGGCCTTACTCGGTATTCTCAGCGCCACTCGTGCTTCGGGTATTTGCGTTGCAGCTCGGCTTTGACCTTTGGGTAGGACTCGCGCCAAAAGGTGGAAAGATTCTGGGTGACCTGGATTGGCCGATGGCTCGGCGCCAGCACTTGGATGACAAGTTCGACCCTGCCCGCGGCGATGGTGAGTGCGCCTTCGACGCCATATAACTCCTGAATGCGCGCCGAGACGGTTGGCGCGGCTTTCGCCTCGTAGACGATCTTCCACTTCTTGCCGTTTGGCAGCGCAATCCGCTCCGGCGCGAATTTCTCCAGTTGCTCCTGCTGGGCCGACGACAGCCATGCTTTTACCACGGGCATCACGGCGCGATCCTTGATCTCTTTGTAAATCATCGCGCCATGGCAAATGTGTTCGATGATGGAACGCCGCTCTTCGTCTCCGATGAGGGGCAGTTCGAGCTCCGGCATCCATGCGCGCAGCCGGTTCACACGTGTAATCCATTGCTCGACGGCGCTGTCCCATTGCGCGAGCACGCACGTGCCGTCGAGGACCGCGTTTGCCAAAACGCGGGCGGCTTCATCCTGCGGCACCTTTTCGGAAGTGCGAGCGCCCAGGACGAGGTCGCGGAACTTTGTGGTCGTCCTCGCGACCACACGCCGCTGGATCGCGTCGAAGGCCACATGCGTTTCAGTTCGAAATGCCTCCGGGTAAAGCTCGCGCAGCCACGACTCCTCGACTGCTGTCGCCGTGTTTAACAATGTGGTCAGCTCGCCTTTGATCTCGATCTCGCGCACGTCGCTCGCCACCAGCAATGTCGCGTGCTGCACCACGCTTTCGCGAGCGAGAACGCCCCGCCGCCCGTGCACGAGATTGCACCGCAGGGTTCCCTCGTCGATCCGCATGGCGACCTGATCCGAGAAGCCCGCGAGCACACAGCGCTGAATCGCTTCGTCGCTGCTTTCGCCGCGCTCGAGGTTCAGTTTTTCGTCACGGGCGATTTTTAAAAACTGCTCCACCGTGTTCGCAGCCTCGCGCGCAGACGGGCCGTTGATACCCAGCCGCCGACAGCGCTGCGGATTGTAATTGCTCTGCTCTGCGTAACGGAACGCGCGCATCAGGATGAAAAAATCGGAGACTTCCTTCTCGCCCAATACGTCCGCGCGATCCTGCTCCATTTGCCGGCCGTCGCTGCGGCGCAACAAATTGCGGCCCTGCGAAAGCGCTGCGATCAAGGCGATGGCCCGCACACAACCGCGCTCGTGTGCCTCCAGGAGCATGCGCGCGTAACGCGGATGCACCGGAAACGCCAGCATCCGGCGGCCGAGCGGGGCAATTCGGCCCGTCGGCTCTTCCAGCGCGCCGAGATCCTTGAGCAAGGCCTCCGCGCGTTCCAGTGCACGAGGATCAGGTGGTTCGAGCCAGCGAAAATTTGCCACATCCTCTACTCCGCTCGCTTTCAAAGTCAGCACCACTTCCGACAAATCGAGCCGTTTGATTTCCGGCGACTCCTGCGCCGCGCGGTCAAGATGCTCGCGCTCGGTCCAAAGGCGGACGCATTTGCCCGGCGCAGTGCGACCGGCCCGCCCGGCGCGCTGATCCGCGGAGGCGCGCGAGATTTTCTCGATGAGCAGAGTGTTGATGCCGCGATACGGATCGAACCGCGCGATGCGCGCGAGCCCGCAGTCGATCACGGTTCGCACGCCATCGATCGTCAGCGAGGTTTCCGCGACATTGGTCGAGACGATCACCTTTCGCTGCCCGTAGGACGCGAGCGCTGCGTCCTGATCCGCGACCGGCAACTCGCCATGCAGTGGCAGCACGACAAACTCGCTGCCGACTCGCGACGCGCGGATCGACTGGATGGTGCGGTTGATTTCGTAAGCGCCGGGCATGAAGACGAGCACGTCGCCGTCACTCTCGCCGGCAAGCCGCTCGAGCTCGTCCGCAGCCACATCCCAGACGGCGTAATCCTCCGGCCGAAACGGTTTGCCGATGTGCTCGATCTCCACCGGAAACATGCGCCCGCTCGATTGAAGCCGTGTGCATGGCGCCAGAAAATTCTCTAGCTGCCCGGCGTCGAGGGTCGCGGACATGACAATGATTTTCAGGTCGGGCCGGCGTGTTTGCTGCAGGTCGAGAGCGCGCGCGAGCGTGATGTCGCCATACAAATGCCGCTCGTGAAACTCATCGAAAATGATCGCACTCGTGTTTTTTAAAAGCGGCTCCTGAACGAGCTGGCGCAGCAAAACCCCCTCGGTGACGAAACGGATTTTCGTTCGTTCCGAAACAACACGATCGAAACGAATCTGGTAGCCGACTTCCTCGCCGAGTCGCACGGCGCGCTCATCGGCGACCCGCGCCGCGAGCATGCGCGTGGCGAGCCGGCGCGGTTGCAGCACCACCACCTCTCCCGGCCCGAGCAAGTCGTGATCGAGCAACATCTGCGGGACCTGCGTCGATTTTCCAGAGCCGGTCGGGGCCTGCAAAATCAGGCGGGGAGCGCTTTTGAGCGAATCAACTATCGCGCGCTCGAGTTCGAAAATGGGCAAATCGCGCGGCTTCATGACGGCGACATTCTCACGGACGACGTTCCTTTTGTCATCTGAGCTTGTCGGAGAATGCCGTTCACGCAGGCGTTTGCATTTGGCTTCACACGCGGCGTTTGCAAGCATCCCGGCCCAATGTTGGCGCGAGTTTATTCGGCGGCCGTGCTCGGGGTGGAAGCTTACGAGGTCGAGATCGAGGTCAATGCCGGCAGCGGCGGCCAGGTCATCATCGTCGTGGGTCTGCCGGATACTGCGGTGAAAGAGAGCAAGGACCGCGTGACCACTGCGATTCAAAACAGCGGCTATTTTTGGCCGCGAGGCCGCACCACGATCAACCTCGCGCCGGCGGATGTGAAAAAGGAAGGACCCAGCTTTGACCTGCCCATTGCTCTCGGGATGGTGGCCGCCGCCGAGGATCACGACCTCGCAGCGGCGTCGCAGTTTTGCTTCGTCGGCGAGCTCGCGCTCACGGGCGCGGTGCGTTCGGTGAAAGGCGTTCTGCCGATTGCGATTCACGCACGCGACAGCGGGAAGACCGCGTTGTTTGTGCCTGAGGCAAATGCGCGCGAAGCCGCGGTCGTCGAGGGGCTCACGGTTTACGGTGTGCGCAATCTGCGCGAGACGTTCGAGTTCCTGCGCGGCACCAACGTGTTAACTCCCGTGAAAGAGGACGTGAGCGCGTTTTTCTCGACTCATCAAAAATACGACGCCGATTTGGCCGACGTGAAAGGGCAGCAAAACGTGAAGCGCGCGATCGAGGTCGCCGTCGCCGGCGGACACAATTTGCTGATGATTGGTCCGCCGGGTTCTGGAAAGTCGATGCTCGCGAAGCGCATCCCGTCGATCATTCCGCCGATGTCGCTCGACGAGGCAATCGACACCACAAAAATCCACAGTATTTGCGGTCTCCTCAACGGCAAAAACTCCTTCATCGCCACGCGTCCATTTCGTTCGCCGCATCACACCATTTCCGACGTCGGTCTGCTCGGCGGTTCTGCGAATCCGACGCCGGGAGAAGTGAGCATCGCGCACAATGGCGTGCTCTTCCTGGACGAGCTGCCGGAGTTCAAACGCACCACGCTCGAGGTGATGCGGCAGCCGCTGGAAGACGGTTGTTTACGCATACGATCAGCAACGTCGTATTTGGCTCTGTCTGGGGCGTCATAATTCTGAAAACGTGGTGGTGGCCGCCCGTTCATCGGCCGATCACGAAAAGCGGCTTCGCATTTGCGGTTCTCAGCGCACGTCAGTCGCGATGTTTACGGTCCGATCTGCGAGCAGGTGCTTTAACTGCAGGCTCTCCTTTTCGACGGGCTCCTCGGTGTCGCTCAGAAAGCCAACGAAGCGCGAGATTCTCGATCGTGAATTTTCCCTTGCTACCGCTTTCGGATTCCCGGACCTCTTCCGCTGAATATAGGTGATAAAAGGCGTTCGTTGCCCACCCGGATGGCGACGGCGGCGAACTTTACAGGGATCGCACGTCCGAACAGTGGCCGCGCAATGCGGACGCCGAACTCGCCGCGGTCACCCCGTCCGCTCGATCTCAACCGTCTGACAGCAGAAGCTAAAACTAAAATCTATGAAAATTAAACTGAATGATCGTGCGGCAGGAGCCGTGATAGGCGCTTTGATCGGCGACGCGCTAGGCGTCGGCCCGCACTGGTATTACGACCTCGATGAGATGCACCGCGATTACGGCATCTGGATCACCGGCTATACCGATCCGAAGCCGCATCGCTACCATGCGGGCCTTAAGGCAGGGCAGCTTTCCCAGGCCGGCATCATCACCACGATGCTGCTGCGCTCCATCGCCGAAAAGAGCGGCTACGACGAGGCGGACTTTTGCCGCCGCCTCGACGAGGAGCTCTTTCCGCAGCTCGACGGAACGCCGATGAGTGGCCCAGGCGGCTACACCAGCCAGTCGATTCGCGAAGCGTGGCGGCGGCGTGTGCAGCAACATCTATCGTGGAAAGAAACCGGCGGCCACGCCGACACCACCGAAGCTGCCGAACGCGCGCTCGTGCTTGCGGCGCGTTATGCGAAGTCGCCCGCACGCGTCGCACAAACCGTCGCTGAAAACTGCCTGCTCACCCAGGCGGATGAAGCGATCGTGGCGATGACAACTGCGTATGCCTCCGTGCTGGCGCTGCTCGTGCAGGGCGAGAAGCTCGATTCCGCTATTTCCGACAAGCTCATGAACCTCGTGAAACAAGGCGAACTGCCCTTTCACGCAGTCACGAGCGACAAGCTCGGCCCTCCAAAACCCGGCGATCCCGACCCGCCACGCGTGGGCCGCTTTTCCTCACCGGACGCCCTGCTGACACCTTCCTACATGGCAGAAGCCGCGCTCGATCCCGGCATCGGCATCGAGCCGGCGTGGAAAGTCTCCATTCTCTATGGCATGCCGTGCGCGATCTACCATCAGCTTCCCGCCGCCTATTACCTCGCGGCACGCTTCTCCGATGACTTCGAGCAGGCGGTGCTCCACGCCCTCAATGGCGGCGGTCAGAATCAGGCACGCGCGATCTTCACCGGAGCATTGGTCGGAGCGCAGGTTGGGCTCTCGGGAATTCCACAGCGATTTCTCGATGGGCTGGAAAATGCCGCCGAGTTAATCACTCTGGCCAAACAACTCGGAAAACAGGCTGGGGGGTGAGACACCAATCGGCTTGATGTATCGGGACGTGTTTGCGCCTCCAGCCAGATTAGAAATCGGGTAGTAGTTGCCGGTGGCCGCGTTGGCGCCCGCCGCTTCCGGTGGCGTCGTCCGCGCTCAGGCAAAGAGCACGACGGCGACGTCGCCGGTGACCTGCGAGAGCGGGGTGGTGCTCGGAGCGGCGCCGAGCGGCAGGGCGAAACCGCCGAGCTTGAAGCTGCCGATGGAGCGGGCATCGAAGCCAAAGTGATCGCCGCTGGCGGCGGTGCCGGCGACGGTGCCTTTGATGAGGATGCTGGCGATGGAGGAAGTGGCGGGGCTCAGCACGGTGTCGTTGGCGTTGCCGTAGCCAGTGCCATTGGACTGCACCCCGGCGCTCATGTTGCTGGCGATCCAGTCGCCGCCCACAGAGACGGCGCCGATGGTGGCGCTGGCGGGCGCGCCGGTGGCGCCGGCGAGGATGGCCGAGCCGGAGACGGTGCCGCCCACGGAGACGCCAGCCAGGTCGGTGTCGCTCGCGATGCTGGAGCCAACCATGGTGCCGGCGATTTTCACCGTGCCGATGCTCTTGCCGGAAATGCTGCCACCGTTGAGGTTCCGCCCAATGGTGATGGCGGCGATCTTGCCGGCCGCCGCGCTCACGCTGGCGCCATCGAAGCCACCGCCGATTTTCAGGGAGGTAATGTCGCCTGCGGTGCTCTGGACGTTGGAGCCCACGATGGAGCCGGTGGTTTTCAGCGCGGCGATGCTCGTGCCGGAGACGATTGAACCGTTGAGATTCCGCCCAATGGTGATGGAGCCGAGAGTGCCGGAGGTGCTCTTCAAGATGGAGCCATCGAAGGTGCCGCCGATTTTCGCGGAGGCGATGTTGCCCGTCGTGGCGGTGAGGCTCGAGCCGGCGGCGTCGTGGCCTACGGTGATGCTGCCGATATTCACCGCAGAAATAACGGAACCCGAGAGATCGCCACCAACCTGGAGGATGGAGAGGTCTCCGGCGCTGCTGGTGATACTGCCGCCGTTGAGAGCGCCTTTGATTTTGACGGAGCCGATGTTGTTCATCGCGCTCACAGAGTCGCCGGTGCCACCGCCGCCAACGTTGATGGAGGTGATCGCTCCGGCACCGCTCGTGACCGTAGCGTTATCCAGATCGCCCTTCACGGCGAGCGAGCCGATGCCGTTTTTGCCGGTGACGGTGCCGTTGAGGACGCTGCCGCCGATCTTGGCAGAAAAGAGCATGCCGCCGGTGCTCTCGATGGTGCCCGAACTTAGGAGGGAACCTCCGACGCTGACGGAGACGAGATCGCCGGTGGCGGAGATTTTCCCGCTGGCGGAGATGGAGCCGCCCACTTTCACGGGACCGATCTTGCCGGCGCTGGTGATGGTGCTG
Organism: Chthoniobacter sp.; assembly: GCA_034667645.1. Taxonomy (GTDB): domain Bacteria; phylum Verrucomicrobiota; class Verrucomicrobiia; order Chthoniobacterales; family Chthoniobacteraceae; genus JAJPJG01. The sequence continues at coordinate 1,087 of JAXDQV010000200.1, read as the reverse complement.
CCTTTGATGTCGATGCCGATCGTCGCGTTGGTGATGCCGGTGGTTCCGCTGATCGTGGAGCTGGCGAGCGATCCGCCGATCTTCACCGCGCCGATGCTGGCGCCCTGCACCTGTCCACTGGAGAGATCGTGGGCGATGGAGATACCGGCGATTGCTCCGGTGGCGATGAAGGCGCCGCTGCTGTTCACGGAGTCGCCGACCTTCACCTGACCGAGGCTGCCCGCGACCTGAATCTTCGCCCCACTCGTCACGATGCCGCCGATGCTCACGGGGCCGATCTTCGCATTGGCCGCGGCGGCGGCGTCGGTGAGGATCAATTGCGCGCCGCGCAGGTCCGCAGCCACGGTGACGCTGCCGATGCTGCCTTTGATCGTGCTGTTCAGCGTGCCCCCGCCGACTTGCGTGGCGGTGCCGAAGAGGCCCATGGATTTCACGTCGAGACTCTTGATGGCGACATTGCTCGCCGCATCCGTGCCGGCGTCGATGCGCCCGAGATCGCCGAAGATCTTCACCTTCCCGAGGTCCACGCCCGCGGCGTTGAGATAACCGATCGGCGCGAGGCCATCGCCCCCTGCGACGTGGGTGACCTTCTCGGTGATGTCCCCGCCTGCCAGCGCGCTGAGGCCATGAATGTCGATCAACTGCAACTGCTGCTTCGCGCCTGCGGTGTCGAAGGTGAAATTGGCCAGGGTGAGCGAGGAGCCGGCGGAAAAGGTGATCTGCACGAGGTCGCCATCGAGGTCGGCGTAATTCAGCACGCCACCGGCGATGGAGGCCGGGGCGATGCGGGCTTCGAGGATTTCGATGGAACTTGGCTGCAACGAGCGACGCGAGGCCAGGCTTTCAATGCGGAGTGCGGAGTGGGGAGTGGTTTTCATGGGGTGCGGTTTATTGGGAATTGGTGGTTGGTTAGAGTTTGTGAATCGTCACGTCGTCCGTCTCGCCGACGACATGTGCGTCGACGGTGTCCATGATTGAGTGAAGGTTTGGAGTTATGGTGGAGCCACAGTCAGCGACCATCACCTCGAAGCCGCCCATGGCCATTTGGTCACTCGAAAGAAAACGCGATTGGCCGCGATCATGAAGT
>JAXDQV010000199.1:0-21652 GCA_034667645.1 Chthoniobacter sp. | reverse complement strand
GTTCGCGAAGTGAACTCGTTTAGCAATGTCGCCTTGAGAGATCACGAACTTGCTCCGGATGCCGTGGGCGAGGATTTGACCGTCGACGCGTCCAAAGATGGCCGCGATTTCAAATCGGCTGCCAAGGAAGTGCTTCCTGTCGGTGAATTCGCGGCCCAAAAGACACCGTTTATTCAAGGCCCGGTGAAGTTCCCGCCAAACATGCCCTTCAGCCCAAAACGGTAACAATTCCCCCTAACGAAAAACGCGAGGCTTTACCGCCTCGCGTTTTTCTTTTTTCAGTGACTGCCCTTTGTGAGGCGCTGAACGCGCCGGCGCGCGCCGGAAACTTCCCGCCGTATGTTTCAACTTCTTTCGCAGGACGGCAGAGCCCGCCGTGGACGGCTGACGACGCGACACGGTGTTGTGGAAACTCCCATCTTTATGCCGGTGGGAACTCAAGGGTCGGTCAAATCGGTGAGTCCGCGAGAGCTCCGCGAAATGCGCGCGCAGATCATCCTCGGGAACACTTATCATCTTTTCGTGCGACCGGGCACGGAGGTGATCCGGCACTTCGGAGGCCTCCACAACTTCAGCGCGTGGGATGGACCGATCCTCACTGACAGCGGCGGCTTCCAAGTTTTCTCCCTCGCGAAGCTGAGGAAAATTACGCGCGACGGCGTTCATTTTCAAAACCATCTCGATGGAGCTTCCTGCTTCATTGGGCCGGAGACTGCGATGGAAATCCAGGCTACTCTGGAGTCAGACATTGCGATGGTGTTCGATGAATGCCCTCCATTTCCCTGTGAACGAGACTACGCCGCACGCAGCCTTGAGTTGACGCTTCACTGGGCGCAGCGGTGCAAGAAGTGGAGCCTCGAAAACGAGCAGCGTCCCGCGGTTTTCGGCATCGTTCAAGGCTCGACGTTTTCCGATCTTCGTCGCGAATCTGCAGAAGCGCTCGCCGACATGGATTTCGAAGGCTATGCGATCGGCGGTGTGAGCGTGGGCGAGCCCGAGGAGGAAATGTTCCGCGCGATCGAGAACAGCGAACCTTTTCTGCCCGCGGACAAAGCGCGTTACGCCATGGGGCTCGGCACTCCTCCGCAAATTGTGGAAATGGTGGCCCGCGGAGTCGACATGTTTGACTGTGTGCTACCGACCCGCATTGCGCGCAATGGCACGGCGTTCACCGCGCATGGAACCTTGAATCTAAAAAACGCCTCCTTTACCCGGGACCGCGGGCCGATCGAAGAAGGCTGCGGCTGCCCGGCCTGCGCCGATTTCTCGCGCGGATATCTGCGGCACTTGGTGAAAGCGGAGGAGATCCTGGGACTGCATTTGATCACGCTGCATAACTTGCATTTCTATCTGCAACTCATGCAATCGATCCGTCACGCAATTGAAACGCGGACCTTCGGCGAATTTCGCGCCCGCTTTCTCTCCGCGTATAAAACGCGGGAGCCTGAACCCCCATCCGATGGCGTTTAGCAGTTGTTTTATAGGCGTTAACTGCCCGTTGTAAAAAATTTGCATCCTTTCGTTGCAGCGATCCCGATCTAGAGATAACAACGTTTTACATCATGAGCAAATACACCGCCTTCCGCTGCCCAGAAGAATTATTGGACAAAGCGCGCGCTCGCGCCCAAAAAGATCGCCGCTCGCTCAGCAATTATCTCATCACCCTCATCGAGCGCGACGTCGCTTCCGATCCGGCAGTGGAGAGCACCCCCGCAAAGAAAACAGCAGCAAAAAAACCTGTCGGGAAGACAGCGGCGAAATCCGGCTCACGCGGCCGATAGTTAGTTCGTAACTCACAACCGGCGCCTCGCGCAGGTCTGAGTTGTTGTCTTAGCGATGGTTCGCTCTTCGGAGTAACAGAACACCACACGCCAGAAAGAGCGCGTTTGGAATCCACACCAGTAGCTCCGGATGCGCCTGCGTCCGATAGCGATTCGACTCCGCCACGCCAAGTATCAGGTAATATCCAAATACGACCACGAGGCTCAACGCGAAGGCAACACTCAACTCGCGCCGATGCGCACCGACGGCGAGTGGCAGAGAGACAAGCGTGAGGACAAAGACCGCAAGCGAAAACGAAAACCTTCGATTAATTTCAAACTGCACCGTGCCGGCCGCATCAGTCAGTCGCGCCCGATAACGAAAAATCCGCGTCAAGGTCATCGCAGAAAGCGGTGGACGACGAAGCTCCGCGCTGGAGAAATGATCGAGCGCGACCGAAGTTTCGCCGCGCATGAGCCGGAAGCTTTCGTGAATTTTCGCGGGATCAAACGGCGCGCTCCACTCCTCGACGCTGGCGCGGATCAGCCGCAGCTCTACATCCTGCGCGGCGCTCCCGCCGCGAATTTCGCCTTCTTTAGCAAACAACACCCGGGTGGGACGCAGTGCGGCATCGAGTTGAAAAAGAATGATGTTCGAAAGCTTCGCGCCTTTTTTTTCCCCAACATAAAACCGCTGTCGGCGGGCTTTCGCATGGACCTGATTGGTCACTAGCAAGGCAGCCGGATGGTCTGCAGCGATTTGCCGCAAAGTCTTCTTCAATCCCATCTGGGCCCGCGGGATGAGTGCGCAATTCAGCCAGAGGCAGAGCAGGCTTAGGAGGCACGCCAGCAAGATGGTGGGCGCGCAAACTCGGATGAGACTGATTCCGCTGGTGCGAAGCGCAGTGAGTTCGTTCTCCGCGGAGAGCCGGCCAAAAACGAGGAGCACCGCTGTGACGAAGCCCCACGGCAGAGCAAAGGTGAGGCAAAACGGCAGCAGATATGCCGTGGATTTCATCAACAATCCCAAGGGGATCTCCTCATTGAGAATCAGGTCGAACGCCCGCCGCAGCACGTTGCCAAAAACGAGAAAACCACTGAGCACGGCGACGGCGCAGACGGTCGTCACGGCAAGTTCGCGGAGGATGTAGCGATCGATGGTTTTCAAAATTCTGCGCCGATTGCTTCCGTATTCCAGAGTTCCGCGGCGACTACAACGAACATCGGAAATCCCTTGAAGTAAGTTCCGAACGTGGCACGCACGCTGCTTTATTCCTCGCCACAAGGCCGGTTCAGTCCAGCCAAACCTTCAAAACCAAAAGAAAACATACCTATGATACAGAAACTGCAAACAAACCGTCGCGGGGGTTTCACCCTCGTGGAAATCATGATCGTGGTGGCGATTATCGCCTTATTGGCGGCCATTGCCGTGCCGAACTTCCTGCGTGCCCGCAAGCGCTCGCAGGCCACCCGCGTGCTGGAAGATCTCCGCATGCTCGACAGCGCCATTGATCAATACGCCATTGAGACCAACAAGAGCACGACCTGCAATCCTGCCTTTGCGGACCTCAAGGGCTACATCAAAGCGGGCACCGTGCTCTATTTGACCGGCAATGACATGTTCGGCAATGCCTACGGCCCCTTCACCGTCGACAGCGTTCCCAAAGTGCCCACCAGCACTTTCAACAACCTCTCCGACGTCGCTCCAAACACCTTCTGGTCGCCCTACAACTAAGACCAGGCTAACAACAAAGCATCCAGTTGCACAGTCGCCATGCGATTTGTGCAACTGGATGTTTGAGCTTTCAGCAAGCGTGGGTTTCACTCGCGCTTGCTGATTTGCGTTTATGTCCCCTCTCCCCAAAATAAAATCGAGATTCGCAGAGATCGCCGCGAGCCGATTCGCCGTCGCTTTTCTTCTCCTCCTCGGAGGCATGCTGGTTTACTTCCCGGCGCTCAACGGGGAATTGCTATGGGACGACCTTTATCTGGTAGGCGAAAACCCATTTTTCAAAAGCCCGGTGTTCGTGCTCGAAGTCTTCAAGCACTATCTCTACCTGGATTCGATTTCCCTGTATTACCGGCCGGTTCAGAACCTTGCATACATTTTCGATTACTGGATGTGGCGCGGAACTCCGTTTGGATACCATTTCGACAACGCCATTTTCCATAGCTTGTCCGGAATTCTCCTGTATGAGCTGCTGCGAAGGCTGTTGCCGAAACTGGCACCCCGTGATGCTTCCGATGGCAGATCCGGTAACGCCGTGATGGCCTTTGGCGTGGCGGCGATTTGGGTTGTCCATCCGATTCACAATGCGGCTGTCGCATATGTAGCCGGACGCGCCGATAGTCTCGCAACGATCTTTGCCATCGGCGCCTGGCTGTTTTACCTCCGCTCGGAAAACTCGCGCCATGCCGTGATCTGGTATGCCTGCGCGGCGATGGGCCTGCTCATGGCTCTGTGCGCCAAGGAGATCGCCTTTATCTGGATTGCTTTATTTACAGTATTTCTCTTTGCATTTGATCGTAAAAGCAAGGTGCCGCGGATCTCTGCGGTCGCGGTTGTTCTTACAATCCTGGGGGTCTATTTGGCATTGCGCGCGTGGCCCGCGGATCGGCCAGTTACCCAAGCGGCGCCCTCTTCTGCGTTCTCTGAGCGAGTGATCCTGATGCTTCGCGCCTTGGGAGATTACGTTTCACTGATTTTCTGGCCGCAGGATCTGCACATGGATCGGATCATTTATACGGTGAATACCTACAAGGGGCCGGAGGTATGGCATCATGCGTTGCGCTTTGAGTATCTATCCCTGATCGGCTTTGTCGCTCTTTGCGGTGCAGCATATATGTCCATAAACAAGCGTCCTGGACAAAGGCTGCGGGTGTTCGGATTGCTTTGGTTCCTGCTGGGCTTTCTACCTATTTCAAACTTATTTCCGCTGAATGCGCAGGTCGCGGAACATTGGATCTATATGCCGAGCATGGGATTGTTTTTATTCCTAGCGGCCAGTATCAGCGCAGCTCCTGAAAAATGGCGAACCGGCCTTGCCGTGCTGGCTTTTACCTGTCTGGTTCCGCTCGGCATGCGGACTGCCGCCCGCAGCTACGAATGGGCGGACGCAGAGCGCTTTTACAAGCAAACGATCGCCGCCGGGGGAGGCACACCGCGGGTTCATCTGAACCTCGCTCTCATTTATACTCGACGAGGGGATCACTCCGCCGCGGAAAAGATTCTGCGCGAAGCGGTGGAGCGTTTTCCTGATTACGCGACGGCGAGAATCAACTTGGGTATCTGCCTGGTGAAAGAAGGCAAGAACGACGAAGCCGAAAAATATCTAAGTTATGATAAGGAACAGTCGCAAACCTTGGCGAAGACCTATCCACACACCTGGTCAGCTGCGCTAAATGTCGCAAAGCTGCGCTATGAGGCCAACGATCGCGACGAAGCACTTCGAATCCTCGATGGTGCGATGAAGCTGCATCCAGAGATATGGGATTTGGTAGCTTTCAAAGCGCAAATCCTGCAGGACCTGAGCAATCTACCTGAGGCGATCAGCTTGGTGCAAAGTTACTCTACGACCAACTGGTGGCATTACGGTGCGCATTTGACGCTGGGTAGACTCGCCCTGAAGCATGGCGAAACGGAGCGGGCGCTGGCCGCGTTCGCGGATGCGTCTACGCTGGATATTTACAGCACGGAACCACTGAACTTTACGGCTCGCGCCTGTCTTGAGCTAAAACGACCCGAGAAAGCTTACGACGCCGAACTAAAGGCAATTCGACGCAACCCGGATCAGCCAAGCCAATATCTAATGCTGTCCACGATTCTGGATGAGTTGCACCGTCCCGACGAAGCGAAAGCGGCGTTGGAGCGGGCCCAGGAACTGGCAGATTCTGCAAAGGCACGCGGGGCGTAAGCTCCGGCAGACTGGAGCGCAGGGCATTTGATTCCAGAGAACGAGGGCAGGGGCGAGCAAAGCGCCTCCTCTAGCCGATTCAACCACTGAATTCATTTTTGCATGAATGAATTGTTCGCGTCTGCAGTCTCAAGCTAAACTCCAAACTCCAATGAAGAACTTTCTAAAACCCCTTATCCTTCTTTTCACATTGCTGGCCGCTCTGGGATACGCCCCCAAAGCGGATGCCCGGTCGAGTGTATCCTTCAGCTATTTTTACGATAATCTCGATCCTTATGGCGAATGGGTCGAAGTTTCCGATTACGGCTACTGCTGGCATCCCACGGGTGTGGATGCCGATTGGGCGCCCTACTCGGATGGTTACTGGGCCTATACCGATTCAGGCTGGACCTGGGTTTCCTACGAAGACTTCGGCGGCATCACTTATCATTATGGCCGCTGGGTGAGACTCGAAGACGAGGGCTGGTGCTGGGTCCCGGATTACGAGTGGGCTCCCGCGTGGGTTTCGTGGCGGTCGAGCTCAAATCACATCGGATGGGCGCCGCTGCCGCCGCGCGCGCGCTTTCACCGTGATCTTGGGATCAGCGTCGGAGTCGACGTCGAGTTCGATATCGGTCCGGCCTATTACAATTTCTGCGAAGTCAGCCATTTCGGCGATCCGGCTCTGCGGCCGATCATTATCGATCGCAGCCGGAACGTGACGATCATCAATGAAACGACGAACATCACGAACATCACGATTAACAAAACCACCAACAACGTCTTTGTTGGTGGACCGCAGTTTCAGACGGTGTCAGCTCGTTCATCGCGACCCATACCGGTGCTGAAATTGCGCCGTCAGACAGATGCGACGGCGATTCGTGCCGCCGGCGGCAAGATGCTCGCAGCGCAACAGGGAAATGAGCTGGTAGTCCTCGCTCCTGAGGTCACGAAGTCGGAGGCAAAGGTGCGCCCGCAGAAAGTGGCCAGGAAACTGGCGACCGCAACCGAAGATCACGGTTGGAAAGGGGTCACTGATCCCGAGGTCAAGCAGCAGTTGCAGACGAAAATCAAAACGGAAGCGAAGGGGCGTGAGAAGAGTGCGGCAAAACCGGTGCAGCCCGAAGAACTACAGGTCGTTCAGGATAAACTGAAAGGCGACGCTGCGCAGCCAACCTCAGCGGCCGAAGCGAGCCCCGCGAAAGGCAAAAATAAGAAAGCGGCATTGCAGCCAGCGGCGGAATCCGGAACTGAGACGATTGTCAGCTCGCCCGCGCCAATCCTAGGCGAACCCAAGACTGGTAAAAACAAAAAGGGCCGTGGGCCGACGCAAAATCCGGAAGCAGTGACGCCCCAAGCGGAAACGGCGGAAACTGCAGCGCCTTCGCCGGCCGTCACCGGAAAAGGCAAAAAAGCAAAGGCGCAGATGACTCCGAGGGAAACGATGGTGCAGGAGGCGGATGCAGTTTCCACTCCCAGTCCGATGCCGAAGAGCAGCAAAAAGGGCAAACCCGGGGCCACCGGACTTCAGCCTTTCAATGCTCAACCTGCCGAACCCCAGTCGGAGACTGCTCCCGTCGAGAAGAAATCCAAGCGGAACCCCAACGCTGTGAATACGCCGGACGTCGATGGCGCGGCGATGCAGGTCGAGAGGCAGCAGCGTTTACTGGAGAGACAGCAGCAAAATGCGGAAGCGCAGGAAGCGGCTCGTGCCCGCCGACTCGAGCAGCAGGGTGCGGCCGAGCAACGTTTACAGCAGCAACAACTCGAGCGTGCTCGTGCACAGGACGCGGCTCCAGATCGTCCGCGCCCGCCCGTTCAGCGGCGGCAGTTGCAGCAGGCTCCTCCGCAGCAGATTACTGCCGAGCCCGGTTCGCAGGCGTCTCCCCAAGGCGCGGCGAAAGGGAAGAAAAAGGTCAACAAGGGTGAACAGAAGGAAGAGGATCGGCCGGTCGTTCCCTGATCAGCCTCTTTCTGAAAAACAGGCACGGTTCGAAAGGACCCGTGCCCGTTTTTTTGGCGTGATCTCGGGGGCAATAAGCCACTCGCGAAGATCGAGCAACCGTGCAATGTAGCCTTTCCGAATGTTTCCGCTTTACGACGATCAGCGAACGAAACGTTTCCCCGCCCTGACCATTCTCATCATCCTCGTGAATGCGTGGGTGTTCATCGCGTGGCAGCTTCGCGTCGGCATTGATCAGTCCGTAATGCTGGCCGCGCTCGTGCCGGCGGAGGTCACTCATGGCGCACCTTTTAACTATTCCGCCGCCCACATGCTCGCCTCGATGTTCATGCACGGGAGCTGGATGCATCTGATCGGGAACATGTGGTTCATGTGGATATTCGGGAACAACATCGAAGACGCGACCGGCTTCATCCGGTTTGGATTTTTCTACCTCATCTGCGGTTTCGCGGCCGATGCCGCCTTCATCGCGTTCTCGCCAGAGTCGCAGGTGCCGATGATCGGCGCGAGCGGCGCAGTCAGCGGAGTGCTGGGCGCCTACCTCGTGCTCCACCCGACCGCGCGAGTCACCACGCTCGTCCCGCTCGGTCTGTTCACGCGGCTGGTGGACATTCCGGCCTTCCTCTTTCTGCTCCTCTGGATCGGCCTGCAAATTCTCTCGCAAATGGCCTCGCAAGTGGCCGCACGGCAGCACGGCGGAGGCGTCGCTTACCTCGCGCACATCGGTGGTTTTGCGGCTGGTTTGGTCTTGATTTTTTTCTTTCAAAAACGAACACGCTCCCGTTCTCTCAACCCTCGCTCTCCGTAAAAAATGTCGCGCAAATCCCGCAAAAACGTGGGGCTTATTGGCCTCGGAATCATCGGCGCCCGCGTAGCCGCGGCGCTCCGTGGAGCCGGCTACCACGTCTATGTCTGGAACCGCACGCCGCGCGCCGCGCCGAACTTTCTGGCATCGCCTGCCCACGTTGCGGAGTTGTGCGACATCATTCAAATCTTCGTAGCCGATGCGCAGGCGCTTTTCGAAGTGATCGAGACGATGTCGCCGAAATTGACCGACCGCCACCTGCTCATCTGCAATTCCACCGTCGGCCCGGAAGCGACGATCGAGGCGGCAAAACTGGTCGAAGAACACGGCGCGAAACTTCTCGATGCCCCCTTCACCGGAAGCAAGGCGGCGGCGGAAAACCGAGAGCTGGTGTATTACATCGGCGGGTCGAGGGAGACCTTTAAAGTGGCGGAGCCGGTTCTGCGCGTGAGCAGCAAGGCGATCATCCAGATCGGTGAGATCGGACACGCCGCAACCGTCAAAGTGGCGACGAATATGCTCGGCGCAGTGATTGTGCAGACGCTGGCCGAGGCGCTGGCGATCGTGAAACGTTCCGGTGTTGCCCCCGAGGTCCTCGCCGATGCGATCGAACATCACGGCGTCCGCTCGGGTGTCCTCGACATGAAGCTCAGCAAAATGCTGCATCGCGATTACGAGCCGCATTTTTCGCTCAAGCACATGTTTAAGGATGTGCAGCTCGCCATTCACATCGCCAACTCACTCGACATTGACATCCCTGCGACAACCGCGACGGCGGGGGTGATGTATGGCGGCCTCAGCCGCGGTTGGGCCGATCTGGATTTTGCCGCTCTCGCGAAGATCTACGAAACCGAGGAGGAACGGAACGCGGTGATCGCACCGCCAGTGAAAGCTTTGGAAAACACGGCTCCGGCGCAGCACGAGGAGCCAAAACCTATCAATGATGCCGAGCCGCCGAAGGAGTCCCTCGGACACAAAGTGGCGCCGCCACGTGAAGAATTGAAGTCACATCTACCGGCGGAGCTCATCGCCGGCACCGACGTATTCGCTCCATCGGTCAGCGTCCCTGCAGACAAAGAAGGGAAGCCTTCCGAGGTTGTGGTCGCCGCCGAGCCGGGCGGCGCAAACCCTGCCGGCGGAGCGAAGGTCACAGATGAACCGCCGCGCGAGCAGGCGGGAGAATCGGCGCCGCCCCTCAACCGCATTCGCCGCTGGTTTCAAGCCGGCGGAAAATAGTGCAGGCCGATGCGGCGCGCTGACCTCTACGCTGAGGCGAAAGAACGCGGCGGCTTGATTGATCTTTCCCGGCGTGCCAAATGGCGTGTGACCGGCGCCGACCGGGTTCGTTTTCTCAATGGTCAGGTCAGTAATGATGTGCGGAAACTGGCTCCGGGAACTTCGCTGCACGCCTGTGTTCTTACCGCCAAGGGAAAAATGTCCGGCGATGTTTTTATTTCAGCTGAACCGGATTTCTTGCGGATGGATACCGAGCCCGTTCTGCGCGAGGCAATGTCGTTGAGACTCGAGCGTTACATCGTGGCCGACGATGTCGCGCTCGAGGACGTCACGGACGAGTTTGCATTGGTGCATCTCGTCATCGGATCGGCAAAGCTGATGCCGTCCGGTATCGCCGGTGTTACACAAACGAATGCACACCGTTTTGCGCATCCCGGGATCGATCTGCTGATGCCGGGGGATGCGCTCGGGGAAACCTGGCGCGCCTTGAGCGAGGATTTCGCTCCACTCGACGATTCGATTTCCGAATCGCTCCGCATTGAGGCGGGCGTGCCGCGCTGGGGAGCCGAGCTGGGTGAGAACACCATCCCGACTGAAGCGGGTCTCGACCGGGTCGCAGTTGATTTTCACAAAGGCTGCTACATCGGGCAGGAGATCGTCTCTCGCATCAAAAGCGGCGGGCATGTAAACCGTGCGCTTCACGGGTTCGTCTCGCAGGGAGCGCTAGCCGTCGGCATGGAGCTTTTCGCCGCGGGCTCCGAACAACCCGTCGGGAAGCTCACGAGCGCTGGTTGGAGTTTTGGCTTGGAAAAATACGCCGCGCTCGGCTATCTCAAGCGCGGCGTCGAAGCGGACATCTTTGAAGCGCGCGCACAGGGCGCGTCCGCGCAAAAGGTCGAAGCCCGCCCACTGCCGCTTATCCCATGAAATTCTTTTCCATCGCCGCATTTGCGTTGTTGAGCCTTGTTCGCCTGGCAGTCGCCGACGAGATCGCAGTGCTGAATGTGCGGGTCGGGCATGAAAAACTCGAGCGCGTCGTGCTGGAATTTTACGACGCAGATGCTCCCGCAACCGTTGAGAATTTTAAAAAACTTGCGCGGAAACATTTTTACAACGGGATCAATTTCCATCGCGTGTTCCCGCACTCGCTGGTGCAGACTGGCGATCCGCTCAGTCGCAAAAGAGGAAACAGCAACATCGGCACGGGCGGTCCGGGTTACACACTTCCGCCAGAGGTGCGGCGGAGACACATCGAAGGCGCAGTGGCGATGTCGCGCCTGCCGGATAACATCAACCCGGCGCGGCGCTCGAGTGGCAGCCAGTTTTACATTTGCCTGAAGCCAATGCCGAATCTCGACGGGCAATACACCGTTTTTGCTCATGTGCTCGAAGGGATGGAAGTGCTCGAAAAAATCAGCGTGCAGCCAGCCGATACAAACGACAACCCGACCGCTCCGGTGACGATCAAATCCGTAAAGATCGAGCCTCACAACTGATGGAATATCGCTTGCGCGGCTCAAAGGCGCCGCTATAACTCCGAGTCCCTCAACAGTTCGGGTAGGTTCCGGAGTGGCCAAACGGGGCGGACTGTAAATCCGCTGGCTTACGCCTTCGCTGGTTCGAATCCAGCCCTGCCCATTTTTTAACGGCTCAGAGCAAGGGACGAAGACTGGCATGTCCTTCGACTGTTCGACGACAAAGCTGAAGCCATTAGTGACCTCGTCACCCGATTCTTAGACCGCCGCTCCGCGCGTGAGTCGGGCCCACCGGAAGTGTGGAAAAGGGCAGTGTGCACATGCAGTTTTTTGACTGCTTGCCTCCTGACAATTGGAATCTACTCTCCCCGTTCTTCCAGTCCCGGGTAACCAGCCATCAATATGTCATTTTCTGAAGAGTATTATCTTCGCGTGAGTGGCGAGCAAAAGGGACCCTATACGATCGTCGAAATTCAACAGCTTTTCCTAAAAGGCTTCATCGCTGAGGAGACCCTTTACTGGGGTGAAGGAATGGATCACTGGCAGTTCGTCACCGACTTTTGCGGAGATTCCCAGAAGAAGCTTCGAAAGGTGCGACCTGCGCGCTGGAGCTTGCGGGTGGTGATAGGTGCCATCGCCGCTACGGCACTCATCTACTTGTATCCGATCGTCCACGCCGGATGGAAAGAAGCCTACGAAAAGGAATTCAACGCGGAAGCTGCCTATTGGAAGGCCCGCGGCTTGGTGCGTGACCGGCTTAAACCACAGAAGGTGACTGTGTCGTTTGATTCCTTTGACTCGTCCGCCGCCGCCGCGGCCAACTCATCGGGACATGTCACGTTGAGAGGCACCGTTTTCACTGAAAGCGGCAGAAGCTACCAGGCAGGATGGCAGGTCGAATTGTTTTTCCGAGATGCCACCAAAGAGTGGCTGTTAACGTCCGTGCGGCCTGTCGAATCCACTTCTCCTGAGTCGACGGTCGCCCCCCAGGGATCCAAACCCGAGCCGTGAAGAGCTGAGGGCCGTTCGAAGCTAAGCCTTCGCGGATTCCGCGGCAGCCTTCCTCTTGGCTGCCCAGCGAGCCTTCATCGAAGCGGCCAGCTTGGCGCGGCCCTCCGGAGTGAGGTTTCCCTTTTTCCGGGTTTTGCGCGCAGGCTTCGTGGCGGGAGCCGTGCTTTTCGCGGCGCCTTTGCCTTTTAACTTGGCCCAGCGCGCCCTTTGGGCAGCAGCGATTCTTTCGCGAGCCGCAGCCGACATGGTGCCGGTCCTTCTTTTCCGCCGCACTGGAGCAAGGGTAGCGACACCGCCGAACATGCTACTTAGTCGAGTTTGCAGCGCGTCGATTTGTTTTCGGATCGCGAGAGCTTCTTCGATGGTCTTGACTGGATGGTCCCAGAATGAATCAGATTTTGGCATAGGCCAATCTAAGCCCGCATGTTTTATCAACTACAAGCAGAATGTTAGCGCGACTTACACTTTTTTAATGCGAACAACCGCGCTCTACTAACCCGCAGTTCAAGGTGTCCGTGGCAAAAGCACTTGCTGTGAGTGCGTCCTGCTGCTGTTCTTTTTCTGATGCTTCAACTTCCTGCGGGTGACTTCGCCGCTTATATCTTCGACTGCGATGGCACGCTGGCCGACACCATGCCGTTGCATTACAAGGCCTGGTGCTCCGCGCTACGCGAGCATGATTGCGACTTTCCGGAACGATGTTTTACGAGCTTGGTGAAGTGCCGACCGTAGGGATCGTGGAGCTATTAAACGAACGCCACGGCTACAAGCTGCCTCCCGGGCAAACGGCGAGAAAGAAGGAGCGCCTTTATCTCGAAATGGTATCGGAGATCGCGCCGATCGAGCCGGTGGTTGCGATAGTGAATGAAGTCTATGGAAGGCTTCCGCTCGCCGTCGCCTCCGGAGGGCGCCGAAGTATTGTCATCAGCACTCTCGATGCGCTTGGCATCACGGATAAATTCGCCGCGATTGTCGGCGCGGACGACTATGTCTTGGGAAAGCCGGCGCCGGACCCTTTTCTGACGGCGGCGCAAAAGCTCGGCGTTGATCCGGCCCGTTGTCTCGTTTTCGAAGACACGCAGATCGGCATTCAAGCCGCGGAAGCAGCTGGGATGAAATCGGTGCTGGTGCCGCCGCCGACGCGCGTTGGTTAATTTGCAAACACGGCGAATGGAAGGTCGCGCATTAACTCCGAGAGGGTTAAACTCCATTCGCGACCGGTGAAAATGTCTCGCATTCCATTGGCATCGAAATTCAACGCGGTGTCCCGCCATACATCACCGATCGGCGGAAAGCCTACGCGCGCCGTGAGCCGCGGTGAGACCACAATCAATGTTCGCTCGTGACGCCGTCGCGCAAAGGCAAAAACACATTCAGCAAAGCTGCCACTCGTTTCGATCGGTATGTAATCGCCTTCGGAAAACAGCGTGAAGTTCTCACGCCGAAATTGCAGCAGCCTGTGCGTTAGAAACGTCTTGATGCGCCCGTCCTTCCAGTGTTCGAGGAGTTCTGCGGGCTTTGCGCTCTCTTTGACCGACGCAAGCTGCTCCCGTCGCAGCCGGTAATCGACAGGTCTCCTGTTATCGGGGTCGACGAGTGAAAAATCCCATGTCTCGGTTCCTTGATAGATGTCCGGCACGCCGGGGGCAGTGAGTTTTAACAGAGTGTGCGAGAGTGAGTTTACCGCACCCAGTTCCGCCACCTGCTTTGCCAGCGGCGCGAAACGTTCCACAAACTTATTGCGTTCGTCGCCTAACAACATCCCGGCCACAAAATTACGCATGGCCTGGTCCCAAGCTTCATTCGGCTGAATCCAACTGCTGTTGACCTTTGCCTCCTTGATGGCCTTGGTCATGTAGTCCTGAATGCGGCTGACGTAGTGTTCATCAATGTTCCCGTCCAAAGGCCACGTGCCGAGCAACGACTGGTAAAGCAGGTATTCCTCGTTGGAGTCCGGCGCCAGTTCATCCTCGATGCGGTGTTTGTGCCGGCGGTTTATCGCACGCCAGTGTTGCAGGGACTTTCGCCAAAGCGCGGGAAGTTCAGAGATCGCGGCGATGCGGGCTCTCGTATCTTCGCTCCTTTTCGTGTCGTGCGTGGAGGTGGCCAGCATCGCATGCGGAAACTCATTTTTTCGCGCAGCGTTCTGCTCGTGAAATGTCTCAGGGGTCGCGCCAAACTGCTGCGGCTCGCCGCCAACTTCGTTGAGTGCAATGAGACGGTTGTAAATATAGAATGCCGTATCTTCGAGGCCCTTCGCCATGATCGGTCCTGTGCATTGCTGAAACTTCAAAACGAAACGCATGTGGTGCTCGCGCGCGGCCTCATCCAGGTTTTCCGGGAATTGCATCAACAGCATCTCGCGCAGAAAATCGAACACCGACATCTCCACGCCGGGGTTGCGCCGTTTCGCTGCGGCGACGGCACGCAGGATGACGAGGCGATCCTCCTCGTTCACTTCATGCCCCGCTTCCTGATAGGTGCGATAGACCGGAAAACAGGCGATCACTTCGCGAACTGCCGTCGTGAGAGCGTTAAGAGTGAAATCGCGATACCAGCGATTGGTTTCTGAAAGTCGATTGAGCATGTGCCCGAGCACATTGATCTCGCTGGCGAGGGAGAGCCGCATTGTCAGCTGCTTTTTTTGATACACGAGATCGGCAAAACGCGGGGCCCCGCCGATGAAGCGCGAATAGGTCTCACTGATCGATTTCTCGGCCGCGCGATCCACGAGCAACGCGATGACTTGGTTGGTCCAGTCATAGCCGGTCGTGCCGTGCACCGGCCAGTCCGTGCGCAGCCGCTCGCTGCCCATGAGGATTTTTTCGACCAGGAGAGAGAGTCCCCGTTGTTCGACTGGCATGCCAAACATCTCAGAATAACTCCTTTGCAATTGCCCGAGGTATTCGCGCGGATTCAGCAAGCCGTCTACGTGGTCGATGCGTAGTCCGGTCACCGCATTTGTTCTTAGCAGCTCAAAGATAAGCTGATGCGCCGCGTTGAACACTTCAGGTAATTCCATGCGGATCGCGGCAAGCGTGTTGATGTCGAAAAACCGCCGATAATTGATTTCCTCGGCGGCCACGCGCCAATAGCTCAGGCGGTAGCATTGCGCCTCGATTACCGCGTCGAGTTCGTCGAAGGTCCGGCCTTCGCCGGCCTGGCCGTTGATCATATGCAACGTCTGTTCGATCGCCTCCGCAACCTGCGGCGAATCGGCCGCGACGCGTTCCAGACGGCGTTTGACGATTTCTTTCTCCCGTGCGCGTTCCGCGAGTTTTGCGGCGTCGATTTCCGTTCGCTGAGGAAGATGCTCAGTCGCGGTGACGATGCTTTGCAACTCGAGAAAGAAATCCTGCTGGCCGTAAAGCGCGCTTAGTTTTTCGAGTGCCGACGTTAAGAGACGAGTGTAGGAGCGCGGCGTGATCGGCAGTTTTGTCGCGTAGTAATATAAAAAGAACGCTCCGCCCTCGCGGCGCAGGGTGAGTTCACCTTTTTCGAGCACACGCCCGTATTGATCGCCGAGGATCGGGAGGAGGACTTTATTTTCCAGTTCCTCCTTTAACGGGTGCCAGTCGATGTCGAAAAACGGCGCATAGATCGAACTCGGGCCGTTTTCGAGAACATCCATCCACCAGATGTTCATCGGCTCGGCGATCCCCATATGGTTTGGCACGAAGTCCACGATCTGCCCCATTCCGTGCGCGTGCAGTGCCGCGACAAACGCGTCGTATTCCGAGCGTGAGCCGATGGCCGGATTCAGCTCGTTATGGTTGGCAATATCGTAGCCGTGCGTGCTGTCCGCGCTTGCTTGGAAATAGGGAGACGCATAGACGTGGCTGATCCCGAGCTGATGCAAATACGGCACCAGTTCCGTTGCCTGCACAAAAGTAAATCCTTTGTTAAACTGCAGGCGATAGGTGGCGCTGGGGATGCTCGGATGGTTCATCAGTTCGCGTCAAAATCGGATACCGGCGTGGCGAAAGCCGTATCGTTGGCAATCGGCCAACGATGCCCGTTTCCGCGCGCGCTTCTCCATTGATACGGCGGTGGCGTAAGAGTAGTTCTGCTGCCAATGAGTATTCTTTCGCGCCTACCGATTCTCGCCAGTCTCGCAATGCTCGTCACGCCATGTCCCGCCGCGGACGAGCCGGCACTGAAGGATCTTCCCGCCGCCGTGCAAAAAACCGCTCGGGAACAAGTCGGCGACGCTCGCATCGAAGAGGTAGAGGACACTTTCGAGGATGGCCAGCGCGCTTATGAGGTGGAGTTCACGCGGAAGGGTGAAAAACTCGCTCTCGTCATCGCACCGACAGGAAAGATCGTGCAACTCGAGCACCGCCTGTCGGTGCAGGCGGCGCCGGCGGAAATTCAACGGACCGTGGCAGAGAAATTTCCCGGCGGAACGATCTCACACATCAAGAAAATCGACAGAGCGGGGAAAAGCTTCTTCGAAGTGTCGATTACGCACGCGGGCAAAGCGGTTACCGTAGAGATCGATCCAAAGGGTCGTTTGATCAAAGGCGGCTAGTCTTCGCCGTTTTCGAGCGCCGCCATTTTCCGTCGGTCGAGCGCACTTTCTGGATCGAAGGAAGTGCCATGGAGACGGCGAAATTTACGCTCCAGTTCCGCCGGCCGGGCTTTCGCAGTCGAAACGATTTCGACAAACCGCAGTCTCTCCGCGAAGGCCACCTGATTCTCGAGCGGCTCGTTCGGCAGCCACGTGGGAGCAGAGCGGAAGTTGTCCATGAGCCACCACGGGTAAGTTGGCGTCGTCGGATCGCGGTAAATCACGGCGGAGCGTTGCACGACGATTGGCCCGGAGCGGGTGCCGACGCTGTAGCGAAAAGTCACCAGTTTGTTCTCGATCCGCTTCTCGTTTAAAAGATGGCGCAGTTCGCCGGCGTAGGTCCGGTTTCCTGCTTGATCCCCGCGGCCGGGAATTTGGGAATGCATGATCGTGTCCCAAGCTTCTGACCGCTGGAAGAGCTGGCATCCGCTGAAAATTCCGGGAACGAGCGCCAGCCCGAGCAGCGTAACGATGCGGCGGGAAATGTTCTTGGATGGGGGTTTGCGGTTGAGTGAAAGCTTCATTGATTTTGGGATTGTTAGATCGGTGCCTCGAAAAAATCGGCAAGTCAGTGCTCATCGATACCACGGGAGGCGGGAAAAACGCAATTTACCTGTGAAAAAACACATATTCCATCGAGGAAACTGGCCGCAAAAAAACAGGTCGAAAGGCAAAAGTCTTGGGCGATTGATTGTAAAATCCATAACTGCGCACGCATCCTGCTAAACCTTCATACATCATGATAGCATCTGGCTTTCCCATCCATGCCACGTCGGACGTTACCGTCGCGGTGCCCAGCGCACCGGACGAAGGCGCGACCTGCTATTCGTTGACCATTTTTACAAACCAGTGGCGGGATATTCGCGACTTCTACGTGGAGATTCTCAATGCCAAGGTGATCAGCGAGAGACCCGATCGTTACTGCGAAATGGAAATGGGCGGCCTTCCGCTTTGCCTTCGCTCCTCCGAACTCGGAGAAATGGTGAGCTATTTTCATCTTTATCTCTCGTTGAAAAATCGCGAGCCGGTGCTGCGGGAACTGCGCAATCGCGGGATCATTGTGACGAACGTCGGCCCTTACACGAACTTCCGGGATCCCGAGGGCCGCGTGATCAAGCTGTCCGAGGCGAAAACCGTCGTCGCTTAGGTTTCTCGGGATCAAAGTCCGAGGGTCGCGAGCACCCCCGGCACATCAGAAAGGTCGTCGAAAACAAAATCGGCGCCATGAGCTGCGAGTTGCTCGCGCGAGAATTTCCCTGTCGCAATCGCCACCGTTTTCGCGTCGAAGGCTCGGCCGCAATCAATGTCGTGCGGCGTATCGCCGAGCACAAAAATGTCATCGCTCGCGAATTCCACGCCGTGTTTTTCCCGTGCTCGTGTCCGCGCGAACGGCCCGAGCGCGTTACGATCATGGGAGTCGTCGGCAAATGCGCCAAACTCGAAAAATTTCCACACCCCGTAATGCGTCAGCTTCAACTCCGCGCCGCGAGAAAGATTGCCGGTGAGCAGGCCCAACGCGACCTGCGGCCGGGACTGGAGAGCTTCGAGTAAATTTAAAATCCCAGGCAACAACCAGCCATCGGTCAGCGGGAGCAACCGCTCGAGATGCTGCAGGTAGCCATCAAAAAACGCGGCGAGGTTTTCCACCGTGGGCTCAATGTGGTGCAGGGTGAAAATCTGGCGTGCGATAGAGGAGTCGGTTTTTCCTGCGATCTCGACCGCCGCGAGATCGTCCTCGCGCCCGAAGCGATCCTGCAAGGCGAGGCGTAACGCTTTTTCGCCCGCGCCGCCGGAATGAAGCAACGTCCCGTCAATATCGAACAGGACCAGCTTTGTTTTTACTATCCGTTGCACCGTCGCGAATTTTCGCCGGAGATGTTTTCAGCTCGAAAACGACGCGCGCTACTCGGTCTCGTCCGTCTCTTCTTCTTCCACGAAGTCCTCGGTCGGCGGCTCGAACTTGCGCTTGCGCTTTGCGGCCGGGAGAGGAGACATCGTCATGCTGAGACTTTTGCCCATCAGCTTGGGCTCCATTTCCACCTGCGCCATCGTGAGCAGGTCGCCCTTCACGCGTTGCATCAACGCCATGCCGAGATCCTGGTGCGCCATTTCGCGTCCGCGGAATTGCAGATGGATTTTCAGTTTGCAGCCCTTGTCCAGGAACTCTTCCGCGTGCCGCAGCTTGGTGTGATAATCGTGCTCGTCGATGTTCACGCGAAACTTGATTTCCTTGAGCTTGGTGCCGGAGTTCTTGTTGTCCTTCTCCTGCTTCGCCAGCGCGTAGCGGTATTTGCCGAAATCGACGATGCGACAAACCGGCGGGTTGGCGTTGGGGGCCACTTCGACGAGGTCGAGGCCGATGCTCTGTGCGCGGCGCAATGCGTCGGGCAATTTCATCACACCGAGTTGCTCGTTGGTCGCCGCCATGATGACGCGCACCTCGCGCGCGCGAATGCGACCGTTGACACGAATTTGCTGCTGTTGAATAAGCGTGGACTCCTTGGAGCCGCGTCACGAAAGGCGACGCAGCGTCTGTTGCTACGATTCCGGGTTGTTGAGGATTGGTTTCATTCAAAAAGGGTGCCGGGCAAACCCGGCAAGCTCTTCACGCCCTGCCGCACGCGGCAAAACGTGGCCGCGCAATGGCGACCGCGCACACATGTAACCGACACGCTCTTTTGCGCAAAGGGAATTTTGCCACGCCCGGCAAGACTTGCCTCATGATGGCGCGGGAGATTGGATCAGGCTGTGTTTTCCACGAGCGGGCTGGCAGCCCAGGTCATTCAGACGATCGAGCAAACCGAGCTGAGCGAAACGCCGTTTGCGCATTTGCACCTGCGCACGGCCTTTCCGCCGGAGGTGTATGAAAGGATCCTCAGCTGCCTGCCGGAAACCCGCTTTTATGGCGAGCTCCAGCACGACGACGCGCGATTGCCGAATGGTCGCAGCGCGCGGCGGAAACTGGAACTGCGGCCGGCGCAGCTTCGGAGACTGCCGGCGGAGCAGCGCGCATTTTGGACGCAA
Organism: Chthoniobacter sp.; assembly: GCA_034667645.1. Classification (GTDB taxonomy): domain Bacteria; phylum Verrucomicrobiota; class Verrucomicrobiia; order Chthoniobacterales; family Chthoniobacteraceae; genus JAJPJG01. The sequence continues at coordinate 1,915 of JAXDQV010000199.1, read as the reverse complement.
ATCGGAGCGGCGCTCACTTCGCCCTTGCTCACGAATGCCTTCAAAAACCGCTTTGCGCCGGTGCTTGAAAATCGCTTCGGTCGGTCGGCCCGCGCAATCGCCTTTCATCCCGCCGCGATGCTTCTGCGCGATCTTGGAGGCTATAAAATTTCCATCCACTGCGACTCCTTTCGCAAAGCGGTGACGACGCAATATTACCTGCCGGCTGCTACCACGCAGACGCATATCGGCACGGCGTTTCACACCCGCGACGCAATTGGAAATTTCACCCAGGTCAAACGCCTCGAGTTCGCGCCGAACACGGGCTACGCATTTCCCGTCACCGCAGAAAGCTGGCACAGCGTGGAACAGATGACGTCGGCGGATGGCGAACGCAATAGCCTCATGGTGATTTATTACATCGATCAAGGACCGTTCGGCGAAATGGTCAACCGCCTGAAACGCGTTGCCCAGGACGTTCGCGCGCGGCTTCCCGCCACGCGAATGATGTGACATCTCCATGACGATCTGAACGGAATCCGGCTGCTGGCGTCTATGGAGGGATGAAAAGCTCCAGGGTCATTGTTCAGTGGCGCGATGGATTGCACCTGCGTCGGGCTGCGCGGCTGGTGCAGCTTGGGCAAAAATTTCGCTCCCGCATTCTGCTCAAGTGCGGCGAGAACACCGCCGATCTGCGGAGCATCCTCAGCGTGATTGCCCTGTGCGCCACCATGGGCACATCGCTGTTGATCGAAGCGACCGGGGACGACGAACGCGACGCTGCGGACGCGGTCGAGCAGATGTTTTCGATCAACGACAGCGACGGCGCTCTTTAGTGCAGGCCGCTTGAGCGGGCACGACTCGCGTCGGATTAAGGGCGGCGCTCCTTGATCGCGGCAAGGGTGTCGGCGATGAAGTCGACGCGAGGCTTGGCGCCGAGGTTGCCTTTGCCGTGGATGCGGACGCTAACCGCGCCGGCTTCGAGGTCGCGGTGGCCGATGACCAGCATGGTGTGGACTTTCATCTGCTCGGCGCTGGCGATCTTGGCTTTGATGGGATCGCTGCCGGTGTCGAGGGTGGCGCGGACGCCTTCGGCGCGGAGTTCGGCCTGGATGGCTTTGGCGTAGGTTACGAGCGGTTCTTCGTCGCCGATGGGGAGGATGCGGACTTGTTCGGGAGCGAGCCAAAGCGGGAAGTTGCCGGCGTAGTGTTCGATGAGGAAACCGATGAAACGCTCGTGCGTGCCGAGCGGGGCGCGGTGAATGCAAAGCGGGGTTTTGCTCGTGTTGTCCTTGTCCTTGTAGGTCAAACCGAAGCGGGCTGGCACGGCGAAGTCCACTTGATTAGTCGCGAGCGTGAATTCCTTCCCGATGACGCTCCAGATCTGGATGTCGATCTTGGGACCGTAGAAGGCGCCTTCGTTCGGGACTTCAACGTAAGGAGCCCCGGAGGAGATAAGGACGTCGCGGACCATCTTCTCGGTCTTGAGCCAGAGTTCGCTTTGATCGACAAATTTCTTGCCGAGTTCCTTCGGGTCGTGGGTGCTGAAGCGGAACTGGTAGCGATCAATACCGAAGATCTTGAAGTATTTGAGATACATCTGATTCACCGCCTCAAACTCGGCGGCGAACTGTTCCTCGGTGCAGTAGATATGCGCGTCATTCATCTGCATGGCGCGCACGCGCATCAGGCCGAAGAGTTCGCCGCTCTGCTCGTAGCGGTAGCAGGTGCCGTATTCGGCGAGACGCAAAGGTAAGTCGCGATAACTCCGCGGCACCGCTCCGAAGAGCTTGTGGTGATGCGGGCAGTTCATGGCTTTGAGGTAGTAGCGATTCCTAGAAAGGAGTGCTTCACGCTCAGCTTGTAGATTCTTAATCCGTTCTTGAACGTCAGGTATTTCGGTTAGTTGTTCCTCTCCCGCAACGCGCGCCTCAAC
>JAXDQV010000198.1:0-5379 GCA_034667645.1 Chthoniobacter sp. | reverse complement strand
GACGCCTACCGTGTGACGATAACCGGGCGTCGCGACGACCGGCGAGATGTAACGTCCATCGTCCTTCGCCGTCCAGAGGCGATCCGTCGGCACTCGCAAAGGCGTGAAGCGAATCCATTCCGTGCCCGGCGTGCAGTCATCGTTAAAATAAAGGCGCGGATGTTCCATCAGGATGGAAAGACCGCTCCGGACGAGCATGAAGAGAAAAAAGAGATTGAAGAAATGGCTCCAGCGAACCCAGAACGGAAACCCATGTGGGCCGCTCGTGACGCTCTCAGCCGAGGCTGATGTCTGTGCAATGTAAGGAAGACCGAAAATTGCGTTCTGGATCCAGGCCACAACGAACGGACCCAGCGCGAGGAACATCAGCAGGATCAGAATAGAAGGACGGACCCAAATTCGGAACCGCCGATCCTCCGGATAATAAATCGCCCGATGTGCCTCATTGAAACGAATCATGCGAATTCTCAGTATGATCCATATTTTTAAGCTGGGCGAACTCAATGTAGTTCCAACTATTCACCGCGCCCAACTACGGCATTATTCTTCTACGGTCACGTTGGCGCTGTTGGGGGAGCTAAAATCCGCGCGCCGTATTCAGGATAGAGCCAACGCTGAACCCTGTTGCTTATATCGTATTGCGATGTATAACTCGAACCTTTGAAGGTGCCAACTGCGGAAATCTTCTCTGCCCCTGATCCCGCACTCTCGAAGTGCGACTATGAAATTTTGGCGGCACTGCGCTATCCCCTCCGACAGTTTCTTCGTTTTAGCGAGGAGGCTGCTGCTTCGGAAGGGCTGGCGCCGCAGCAACATCAGGCGTTGCTCACGATCAAAGGTTCTCTGGGACGCGAGCGGAGCACCATCGGCGAACTCGCGGACAAATTGCAGGTGCGGCACCACAGCGCCGTGGGTTTGGTCAATCGGCTGACGGCCCAGAAACGCGTGTCGCGCGAGACCGCGCCGGATGACCGCCGAAAAGTCTTCGTGACCCTGATCAAGCGCGGTCAGCGCATTCTCGCGAAGCTCTCCTCCGCCCACCGTGAGGAACTCCGAGGGATCGGCCCCGGCCTCCGCGCGCTCCTTGATCAAATCGCCGTGGAATGACCACCGAAAGCACATTTCTCTTCTGAGCATGACCACAGCTCCGCATCGCCACAGCGTCTTGTTCCTGTCCGCCACCTCGATCGGACTCGCGGGAGTCACCACGGTCGTTGCGTGGGCATTGGTGCAACTCATTTACCTGATCACCAACTTCGCCTTCTACCAGCGTCTCGCGCTCACGCCCGTCTCACCGGCCGACAATCATCTCGGTCTCGCGGTGGTCGCCGTCCCGGTGATCGGGGCGCTGATTATCGGTGTCATGGCGCGTTACGGATCGAAGGCCATTCGCGGGCATGGCATTCCCGAGGCGATGGAGCAAATCCTCCTCAATCGCAGCCGTATTCCGGCGCGCATGACGGTGCTCAAGCCGGTCTCCGCGGCGATTTCGATCGGGACCGGCGGCCCCTTTGGAGCAGAAGGACCGATCATCGCCACGGGCGGTGCGCTTGGTTCGTTGCTCGGGCAGATTTTCAGCGTCACGGCAGCGGAGCGGAAGACATTGCTCGCCGCCGGCGCAGCCGCGGGAATGGCGGCCATCTTCGGCAGTCCGATCGCTGCCGTATTGCTGGCGATTGAGCTTCTACTCTTTGAATTCAGCGCGCGCTCGGTGGTGCCTGTCGCTCTCGCGTGCGCAACGGCGTCCGCAGTGCGTCTCTTTTTTTTCAGTCCGGAACCGATCTTCGCCATGCCGGCGGTCGCTGTTCCGGGGCCGGCGTTCCTGTTCACATTCCTGGTGCTTGGCGCGTGCGTGGGCGTTGCGGCGGCGTTTGTCAGCCGCGCGGTCTATTGGGTGGAGGATCAGTTTGAACGTCTGCCCGTCCATTGGATGTGGTGGCCGGCGATCGGCGCGGTGGGTGTTGGACTGATCGGTTACGTCGCGCCGCGGACGTTCGGTGTCGGCTACAATAACATCGAGGAGATCGTTTCCAATACCTTGCCAATCCAGATCGTGGCGTGGCTCTGCGTTATGAAGTTGCTGTCCTGGCTCATCGCCCTCGGCAGCGGGACCTCTGGCGGAACACTCGCGCCTCTGCTGACCATTGGCAGCGGACTCGGCGCTCTCCCCGCGCTGCTCGCCGGGGCGACGGCCGCTTTTCTCGTGTCGCATCTCATCATGCGGCATTCGATCATGACGGAGAAGATCGCGCGCCGCGGTGTGTCCGTCCCGCACAGTTACGCACCCGATCCTCTGGCGCACATTCGCGTGGCCGACGTGATTCCAGCGACGATGACGATCGAAGCACTCGCGACCGGAATTGCGTCGCACGACCCTCGCGTCGCCCGTCGGCATGCTTCGTTGATTGTCGATGAAAATCAACGCCTCGTCGGACTCATCACGCGCAGCGACGTGCTCCGCGCGGCCGATTCCGGCGAGCATCTTCTCACGGTGCGGGAAGCCGGAGCCGGCGAGCTGGTGGTCGCACATCCGGATGAAACTCTCCGCGAAGCGCTCGTCAAAATGCTTCGGCACAAGATTGGCCGGCTGCCGGTGGTGGATCGCAGCGATCTCCAACGAGCCGTCGGCTACCTCGGGCGCGCGGAAATTCTTTGTGCAGAAACGTTGGATGCTCGTGAGCCGGGTTGGATCGAACGCCGGTTTCCCCGCGCCATCGCGCGTTCACCTTAGCGTCCGTCTCGAGATTGGGCGCGAGCTTTCCGCGCACCAAAGTGCGTCCACGCGAGCCACCGCTAAGCTTTGTGGATTCCGTTTCCACCGTCGAGGCGCGCGTCGATATTCCACGCGGCGCTGATGAGCGCCAGGTGCGTGAAGGCTTGCGGAAAATTTCCGAGATGCTCGCCGCAAGAGCCGAGCTGCTCGGCGTAAAGGCCGAGGTGGTTCGCGTAGCCGAGCATTTTCTCGAAGATGAATCGCGCCTGCTTCACGTCACCGGAGCGGGCGAGACATTCAGCATACCAAAAGGTCAGCATGCTGAAGGAGCCTTCCTTCCCGGCGACACCATCCGGCGGTTCCGCGTCGGGGGCGTAACGGTGGACGTGCGAGTCCTCGACGAGCACTTCGCCGATGCGCGCGAGCGTCGAGAGCCAGCGCGGATCGCGCGGCGACGCAAACTTCACCAGCGGCATGAGCAGGCACGCGGCGTCGAGCAGACGCGAGCCTTTGCTGCGCACGAATGCTTTCTGTTTTGCGTCCCAGAAGTTTTCATAAATGTCGCGATAGATGCGATCGCGCACCGCGATCCAGCGGGCGATTGGCGCGGGAAAGGAGCGCTTGCCGGCGAGCCGGATACCGCGATCGACGGCGACCCAGCACATTAGCCGCGAATAAAGAAACTGCTGCCGCCCGCCGCGCACTTCCCAAATCCCCGCGTCCGGTTTGCGCCAGTTTGTGCAGACCCAATCGAGGAGCCGCACGAGGTTTTGCCAGAGGTCGTTTGAGATCGGCTGCCCGTATTTGTTGAAAATGTAAACGGAATCGATGAGCTCGCCGTGAATGTCTAGCTGGAGCTGGTCGAACGCGCCGTTGCCGATGCGCACCGGGTTAGATCCGCGGTAGCCTTCGAAGTGCCGAAGTTCGCGCTCGCGCAAGTCGTGACGGCCATCGAGTCCATACATTATTTGCAGCGAACCATCCGACCTTAGCTCTCCGCAGCGCGCTTCGATCCAATTCATGAATGCGCCCGCCTCCTCGGTGAAACCGAGCCGCATCAGTGCGTAGATCGTGAACGCGGAATCGCGAATCCAACAATAGCGATAGTCCCAATTGCGCACGCCGCCGATTCGTTCGGGCAGCCCGAAAGTCGGCGCAGCGACGATCGAGCCGTGCGTCTCCGAGACGAGCATCTTCAGCGTGAGAGCGGAGCGATTCACCATCTCGCGCCAGCGGCCGGTGTATCGGCAGTGCGAAATCCAGCCGCGCCAGAAATTGAGCGTTGCCTTGAACGAGTCGGCGACAAAATCGGCGGCGCCGCACGGCGATTCCTGACCCGCAGTCGCGTCCTCCAAAATAAACGCCGCGCTCTCGTCCGCGCGGAGCGTGAATTCAGCCACCGCGACGCCCTCGACCACGCGCACGGGCACTTCACTGCGCAGCCGCAGCACCATTTTATCCACGCCTTGCGAAATGAAAAGCACCTCGCCTTTGCGGCGCGTGATCTTGTGTTCTGCGCGCCCGTAATTGAAACGCGGCTCGCACCGCAGGCGAAACTTTACCTGTCCCCGCACCGTCTTCACACGGCGGACAACCGTGAGTGCGTGACCGCGCTCGAGCACCGGCATGAAGTCCGAGATTTCCGCCACGCCGTCGTCAGAGAGGAAGCGCGTGAGGAGCACATTCGAGTCGGGCAGATACATCTGTTTGTGACTCGCGCCGCGGAGCTCCGGAGAAAGTTGGAAACGCCCGCCTTTTTCGTCATCGAGCAACGCCGCGAAGACCGAAGGGGAGTCGAAATGCGGCAGGCAAAGAAAATCGATCGACCCATCCATGCCGACCAGCGCGACGGTGTGCAGGTTGCCAATGACCCCGTAGTTTTCAATAGGTTGGTAAGGCATTGCGGAATCGAAGCGATCAGCGGGAAAACGAGCAAAGGCAGAGGTCAGCGGGGCATGCCACACGCCATAATGCTTCTCGAAGCAGTGGGTAAAGCAGCAGGCTTGTGCGCAGCGTCAACTCTTTCCAAATTCGGAGAGCCACTCCGATTTTCACTCGCGCATTCGCAGTTTTTATCTTTTGAGGTTTGTTCATTCCCATTTTCAATAACGTTACTCGGGATTCGCGACGGCGGATAATGATAAGCGTTGTCATGGCCGCGAGCGCACAGGCAAGAGCCCCCAGCGCGATTGTCCATCGGATACCGATCCAATGCGCCAAGCATCCGGCCTGAACACTCCCAATCGGAATGACTGCACCGCATACCACCGGGTGTGACCTCTCGACCGGTCAGTCGGGGGGTGGTCCAGCTTCGGGTTGGCGAAGGAATATTAGGAAGCCCCTTTAGGGCGGTCATGTTGGTCTCCATTCGGCTTCTGAAGCGCCAATAGCCGGAAGCAAGTTGTCGAAACCTTGCGCTTCAGCGAACCGCTCCGCACTCTGCGGCGACTGCTTCCGGCCTCCGTCTTTCCGTCACCATGCAGGTGCCGCGTCGAACTCCACGATCGCTGAGCTTGGGGCCGTTCGGCATTTCTGCGTGTCTCCCGTAAACGAAAGATTATGCAAGCCCTCATCGCATTCATCGCAGCTCTGACAGTCACGGACTACTGCATCCGCGGGGAGGACTCATTTTCGCTGGCGGTCATGGCAGGCATTGCTTGGGCTAT
>JAXDQV010000197.1:0-9152 GCA_034667645.1 Chthoniobacter sp. | reverse complement strand
AACGCCGGCATGATGGACTGCAAACGCGCCCTCAGCGAAGCCGCCGGCGACATGGAGAAAGCCGAGCAGATCCTGCGCACCAAGGGCATCGCCAGCGCCGGCAAAAAAGCGACCCGCGCCACCAAGGAAGGCGTGATCGCCTCTTACATCCATCTGCAGGGCAAGGTCGGCGTCCTCGTCGAGGTGAACTGCGAGACCGACTTCGTCGCGAAAAATGACATCTTCCGCGAGTTCGTGAAGGACATCACGCTTCACATTGCCGCCTCCCACCCGATCTGCGTCACCCGCGACAGCGTCTCCGCGAAAACCCTGGAGAAAGAGCGCGAGATCTACCGCGGCCAGGTCAAGGGCAAGCCCGAGAACATCGTCGAAAAAATCGTCGAGGGAAAACTCGACAAGTTTTACAGCACCGTCTGCCTGATGGACCAGGCGTTCATCAAGGACCCGGACGTCACCATCCGCGACCTCGTCCACGCCAAGATCGCGGAGCTCGGCGAGAACATCGTCATCCGCCGTTTTACGCGCTACATGGTCGGCGAAGACCTCGACGACGCGCCGGCTGCGGAAGAAACGCCCGCTCCGGACGAGTCGTAGTCCCGCCGCGTCGGTTCAGCGCGCTTTCCCGGCGCCACCTTAGGGGAGAGTCGAAAGCTGGCTTCTCGTGCCCGCGTCGGCACGGCTGACGGCCAGTGCTCTGCGGATCCGCTTCGCGACCAGCGGCCAATTCTTCCGCGCCAGATCGCATTCCCACACCCGGACCACCCGCCAGCCCGCCTTCCGCAGCGTCCGCGTCACGATTAAATCCCGCAAGAGGATAGGCACCGACGCCGATTTCATGTTCGAGGTGCTCGACATGGCGTTTACGAAATTGTGAAACCTCGTTAGTAATCCTCCGATGATTCCGGGAACCGACTGGTCGCGTAATGAGGTAGAGGCGGCAGTTAGCGATTACTTCGACATGCTCGCGAAGGAGCTTCGCAGCGAGCCCTTCAACAAAGCTGAGCACAATCGGAGGCTTCAACGGTTATTGGGGGGACGGACGAGGGGCGCCATCGAGAAGAAACATCAGAACATCAGCGCGGTCCTGATAGAACTCGGCTATCCGTATATCGATGGCTACAAGCCACTGAAGAATGTCCAAAGCCTCCTTCGCGAAATCGTCGAGGATCGGCTGGTCGCCACGCCAGAGTTAGAGCAGTTAGTCGAAACGGTGGTCCGTGCGCTAGCCGATAACGTGGCGCTTCCAAGTGATCTCCTTTCTATCTGCGTTCCCGCGCCGAAAGCAGATCCCGACAAACAAACCTCTCTCATCAAAGAGTCAACTCATCGTGTCGTGCGAGCCTCGCGAAATTACCTCGAGATCGAAGCGCGCAATCAATCACTCGGTCGCGCAGGAGAAACATTGGTCATGCAGTTTGAACAGCAACGGTTGTGGGCTGCGGGGCAACGCAAACTCGCGGATCGGATTAAGCACGTTTCAGTGTCGGTGGGCGATGGCCTCGGCTATGATATTCAGTCGTTTGAAACGGATGGTCGCGACAGGCTCATCGAAGTGAAAACGACTCGCTTCGGCCCACTTACACCCTTCTTCGCGTCGAGGAATGAAGTGAGTTTTTCTGGAGACCAACGTGACCCGTTCCAACTTTATCGGCTCTTCAAATTCACGGAACAGCCGCGTCTTTTCATCTTGCCGGGTTCTTTGCGGCACACATGCCAACTTGATGCTGTGCAATTCTCCGCGGTTCCCAAGTGACGCATTAGCCTCGGACGCAACGCAAGAACACGGCAAGCTGGGAGAGCACGCCGCCGAATACTCGCGTCTACACGCCTTGCCCAAGAATCTCAATCGCCGTTGCGTAGTGATCGCAGTTGATCGTGCATCCCATCAGTTTTTCAACCTCGTGTTTCCGAAGCAGTCGAAGGCCGAAAGGTGTTTCGACAAAGGGTCCGACGTTGATCTTGTGATATGAGCGCACCACAGTCGGAACCCGTGATGAATCGACGGTGATGGTCGAGAAACCAAATCCGTGGCCAAGGGCGCGATGACGTTCACGGTGGCGCTCCAGCGCGATGATACTCCCAGCGATCCGCTTTGCGTCCCAGCGGTCCTCCTCACTCGGCGGATCGAGTATCGCAGACAAGTCGCCGGAGAATGGCGCATTGGGAGTCTGCAACGCAAATCCTGGAGCCAGTGTGGCGACGAGAAGCCAACGGCGGCGGTCTTGAGGCTGGTCCCATTGCTTGTGCGGATCGAGGATAGTCTCAGTGACGTGGTAACCGAGCTGCCGCAGATGATGGACGAGCGCCTGACCTGCTAATGCGGTGCCGAAGGCCGGCACGTTTTCAAAAACACAAGCCACAGGAAGATGAGTCGCCACAAGCGCGGCGATGCTTAGAAACAAGTCTCCGGTGTCACCAAGCTCAGGTTTTCTGCCGAGAGATTTCTTAGCACGCCCAAGCATTGAGTGGCTCGTGCAAGGTAACGCTGCCACCAGCACATCATGCGGCGGATATTCACTCGGGTGAATCCGCCTTATGTCGGCTTGGATAAGCACGGCGTCACGGTGCGCAGCTTGCCAAACATCAGCGAAGCGCGGCTCTATCTCGACACCCGCCACGAGATTAAAGTCGGGATGTTCAGAAATTGCGGCGGAGAGCGTGCCGCCACCGGAAAAGACTTCCAAGGTTCGCCATGGTGCACGCGCGTTGCGGTGTCGTTGAATGGTGAATGCTCGCACCGAAGGCGTGACATCGATTACGCCGGATGATGCTGCGATTTTTACTTCGTCCCATCGCATGATCGGCGCGAGGAGCGTTCGATTCACAATGTCGATTATTGGGCGCAGGCCTCCCGCCGCGCGTCGTTGCGCAACGTGATTCGTTCCCTTTGTTGAGACGCGAAGACGCACTCCAGGCGAGCGACATTCTACGACAAACGCAGCTCCGATCGAAAAGCCCAGCGTTTCGAGTCGGTGCGACTCCAGCCAGAGACGTGGGCTGTCACGGTTCTCACCGAGCTTATGAAACGCAATAAGTTTGGAGATATGGGTTCGGCAATTCACAGCAAGCGCTCTCCATTGAACTTGTCATACAGCAGGGCGTCCACGGACGATCGGTCAAGAGGGACTAGGAAATGATCAGGCGAAGGCACGCCGACAATCCACGTGGAAAGTCGGCTATCAGTCTATCGGCTATGAGTGACAATCGAACAGCCGATGCGAGCGATGGGACTGAGAGGATCGAAAGGTGGCGGAGGGAGAGCAGGCACTCCTTTTAGCAGCCACCTACCGCTAGCGAAGCTGCCGGATCGCTTCGAAAAGAACGATGCCGACGGAGACGGAGAGATTCAGACTGCGGGTCTGGTTGGTCATCGGGATGGTGAGGATCTGGTCGGCGTGTTGCGCGAGGAGCGGCTCGGGGAGGCCTTTGGTCTCGCGGCCGAAGAGGAGCCAGTCGCCGTCCTGAAACTGCGCGTCGAAGTAGGGGCGGTCGCTTTTCGTGGTGAGGAAAAAGCGGCGTGCGGCGTGCGCAGCGGTGGCGGCGAAGAGGGCGTCGAGCGAATCCCACGTGGTGACATCGACCTCGTGCCAGTAATCGAGCCCGGCGCGCCGGAGCTGGCGGTCATCGAGCGAAAAGCCGAGCGGGGCGACGAGGTGGAGGCGCGCGCCGGTGGCAAGGCAGGTGCGGGCGATGTTGCCGGTGTTGGCCGGGATCTCGGGCTCGACGAGGACGATGTTGAACATCCGGGAAAACAAAAAGCGCCTCGACCGGGGAGATCGAAGCGCTGTTTTGGGAAAGCGATGGGCCTAACTCGCGGCGGCGGCAACCGGTGCGTCCACGTTCACGCGGCGGCTGTCGCGATCGAAGCGGACGGTGCCATCCACGAGGGCGAAGATGGTGTAGTCGCGGCCGAGGCCGACGTTTTTGCCCGGCTTAAACTTCGTGCCGCGCTGGCGGATGATGATGTTCCCGGCAACGACGGTCTGGCTGCCGAATTTTTTGACGCCGAGCCGTTTGCTGACGCTGTCGCGCCCGTTCTTGACGCTGCCTTGACCTTTTTTATGAGCCATAAAATGAGTTCGCGGTTAAGCCTTGATGCTGGTGATCCGGAGCTGGGTCAGCTTCCGGCGATGGCCGACGGTGCGGTGGTAGCCTTTGCGGCGGCGGTATTTGAAGGCGATGACTTTCGGCGCTTTTTTCTGCGCGACGACCTCGGCGACCACGGAAACGCCGGCGAGATCCTGAATTTTGCCGTCCTTGGAAAAGAAGATGATGTCCGAGAGCGTGGTCTCGGTGCCGGCCTCGATATCCAGCTTCTCCACATCGATGGTGTCACCCTCGCTCACGCGATATTGTTTTCCGCCGGTTTTGATAATTGCGTAAGCCATAAAATGTAGGGAAAAGAGCCGACGAAACTGCCACGGGGCCGGCTGGTTGACAAGGGCAAAGTCGCGCGGGAGCTACATTTCGAGCGCAGTCTCGCCGCGGGCCGTTTCGCGCCTGAGGCCGAGCATTTCATCGAGCATTTCGGCGGTGCGTTTCGTCGCGGAAACCGGCAACGCCGCGCCGAGCAAACGGCGGACTTCGTCGTAAGCCGCGAGCATCTGCCCGCGCTGCACTTCGTTTTCGAGCAGCTCGCCGACGGAAAGCGCAATCGCCTCCGCCCGGCAATCGAGCCCGAGCAACTCCGGGACCGCCATGCGCTGCAGGATGATGTTCGGCAGCGCGACGAACGGAATCTTTTTCCACATCCAGAGCAGGAGCCACTCGATGCGCCGGACCCATTCGAAATCATAGACCGCGACCTGCGGCGCGCCGATGACCGCCGCCTCGAGCGTGGCGGTGCCCGTCTTGACGATGGCAACGTCGCAGGCGAGCAGCGCGTCGGCTGCGCGTCCCGGCACGATCCGCATGGCGGCCGGAAAGAATCGCCGGGCGCGTGCAGCGAGCGCGTCCGGGACGGCCACGATGAACTTCGCGGAGTGCTCCCGGCGCAGCATCTCGGCCGCGGCGGCCATGCGCGGCGCGAGGACGTTTAGCTCCGTCGTGCGGGAACCGGGCAAAAGCGCGACGAGTTTCTCGTCCGCATCGAGGTCGAATTCTTGGCGCAGTTTCACGCGCTGGCGTGGCGTGTGCGCACTCTCGAGCAAAGGATGGCCGACCCATTCCGCCTCGCAGCCGGCCGCGGTCAGCCGCCGGGCCGACCATTCGAAGGGCGTGGCCACGCGGGAAACCAGCGGCGCGATGCCGAGTCCCGGCAGCCCGGTGCGCTGCCATGAGCGTGGGGGAAAATAGTAGAGGACGGGAATGCCGAGCCTTTTGAAAAAGCGCAAATGCCGGCAATTGAAGCCGCCCCAGTCACACATGATCACCGCATCGATTTGATGCGCCGCGACGAAGCGGCGCATTTTTGCCGAGAGCCAATGGCTCCGTGGATAAACTGACAACACCGCCGCGATCCCGATCGCGCTGCACCCGCCTGTGTCCGCAATCCACTCGCCGCCGGTCGGTTTGATGGCGGCCGCGACGTTTTGGCCGCCGAGTGCGTGCAGTTTCCAGCATGGGTGCCGTGCGTGGATCTCCTCGGCCAGCCGCGCTGCGTAAAAATCGCCGGAAACGTCGCCGGCCAGGAAAAGAATGGAACGGAACGCAGTGTTCTCGTTGGCGCCGTTCATCGCGTGCGGTTCAAACGAGCGAATCGCACGATCCGTGGTTACTCATCGGAATTGCGCGCATCCCCTTCCGCATCTTTCGAGAGAATGCGAAAGCGTCCGCAGCAGCAAGACTGGAGCGCCTGACGGAAGTCAACCGCGGCTAGGTGTGCCTGCGGCGTTTGACGTGCAGTTGCGCGAGCGATTTCTGCAACGTCGCCTGGACCGCCGCGACTTCCTCGTGGCCGATGTTCGGATGCTTCATCGCCTCCTCGGCGCGTCGCACCGCTTCCTGCGCAGCCGCTTCGTCGATCGCCTTCTCCTCGAGCGCCATGTCGGCGAGCACGGACACCCGTTCCTGCGTCACTTCGACGAAACCTTCGCCCACGGCAAGATAGGTGTTCTGCCCGTTTTTCGTAACCTTCAATTCGCCCGGCTTGATCGCGGTGAGCAGCGGAATGTGCCGCGGCAAAATGCCGAGTTCGCCCTCGACGCCGGGCACCACGACCATGTCCACGTCGTCGGAGTAAACCTTTGCGTCAGGCGTGGTGATCTCGAGTCGGAGCGTGGCCATGACCTAATCCTTGATCATGTCGATGCCGCCCTTCATGTAGAAATTCTGCTCGGACACGTCGTCGTGTTTGCCCTCGAGGATTTCTTTGAAGCCGCGGATCGTTTCGGCGAGCGGAACCTGCTGGCCGGGTGTGCCGGTGAAAACTTCCGCGACCGTGAAGGGTTGCGAAAGGAAACGCTGGATTTTGCGCGCGCGAAAGACCGTCGTTTTGTCGTCGGGCGAAAGCTCGTCCATGCCGAGAATCGCGATGATGTCCTGCAAGTCCTTGTAACGCTGCAGCACGCTCTGCACGCCGCGCGCCACCTTGTAATGCTCCTCGCCCACGATGTGCGGCGCGAGCGCTTTCGAGGTGGAAGCCAGCGGGTCGACCGCTGGATAAATACCAAGCTCCGCAATGGAGCGCTCCAGCACGATCGTCGAATCAAGATGCGCAAAGGTGTTCGCCGGAGCCGGATCGGTGAGATCGTCCGCAGGCACGTAAACGGCCTGAAAGCTTGTCACAGAGCCTTTCTTCGTCGAAGTGATGCGCTCCTGCAAGTCGCCCATTTCGGCGGCAAGGGTCGGCTGATAACCGACGGCGCTCGGCGTGCGGCCGAGAAGCGCGGAGACTTCCGAGCCGGCTTGCGAAAAACGGAAAATGTTGTCGACGAAAAGCAGCACATCCTGGCCTTTTTCGTCGCGGAAATATTCCGCCATCGAGAGCGCGGAGAGTGCGACCCGGAGACGGGCGCCCGGAGGTTCGTTCATCTGGCCGTAAACGAGCGCCACTTTCGATTTCGACAAATCCTTCTGATCAATGACGCCCGCCTCGCTCATCTCGGTGTAAAGATCGTTGCCCTCGCGCGTGCGCTCGCCAACGCCCGCGAACAGCGAAAAGCCGCCATGGCCTTTCGCGATGTTGTTGATCAGCTCCATGATGACGACCGTCTTGCCGACGCCCGCGCCGCCGAACGCGCCGACTTTGCCGCCCTTGGTAAACGGACAGATCAGATCGATGACCTTGATTCCCGTTTCGAGCAGACTCGACGTCACATCCTGATCCACCAGCGCGGGAGCCTTCCGATGAATCGGGTAACGCTTCGTGTAGTGGACCGGTCCGCGTTCATCCACGGCATCGCCAGTGACGTTAAAAACACGGCCGAGCACGCCTTCGCCAACCGGCACCGAGATCGGCGCGCCGGTGCTCAGGACGGACATGCCGCGCTTGAGACCTTCGGTCGAAGACATGGCGATCGCGCGCACCCAGCTTTCGCCGAGGTGCTGCTGGACCTCCAACGTGAGCCGCGTCGGCGTGCCGCCGACTTCGAACTCGATTTCGAGCGCGTCGTAAATTCTCGGGAGTTCCGTGTCGGTAAAATCGACGTCCACGACGGGACCGATGACCTGGACGATCGTGCCTTGGTTTTTGGTGGCTGTTTCAGTTTGCATAAGGAGTTTTGAGTCGGGGAATCGAAATATTTAGCCGAGCACCATTTGCGCGGTGGAGATTTCGAGCAGCTCGGTGGTGATGCTCGCCTGGCGGACCTTGTTGTATTCCAGCGTGAGATCCTTGATGAGCTGCTTCGCGTTGTCGGTGGCGCTTTTCATCGCCACCATCCGCGCACTGTGTTCGGACGCGCGCGAGTTGAGCACCATTTGGTAAACCTGGAAGTGGACGTAATGCGGCAGGATGCTGCTGAGCACGTCGAGCGCGCTGGGCTCGAAAAGGTATTCCGTCGAGCCGTCGCCCGCGATCGTTTCTCCATTCCCACCGATTTCCGCCGGGCTGAGCGGCAGGATCGTGCGGACCGTCGGCTGCTGGACGAGCGTGTTCACGAAGTGGGTGTAAAGCACGCTCACCTTGTCCACTTCCCGCGCGAGAAACTTCTCGATCACAAACTTCGAAACCGCCTTCGTGTCGATCAGCCCCGGCGAATCCTTCACGTCGAAATCCGCGAGCAATTGCCGCTTCGTGCGCGCGACAAATTGCGCGGCTTTGCGGCCTGCCGCGACAAAAACGGTTTTAGTGGCATCGAACTGGCTGACCTCGCGAAGCAGGTTGGTATTGAGCGCACCGCACAGGCCTTTGTCGGTGCTGATGATGAGGACGAGTTCTTTTTTCACCGGGCGCACTTCGAGAAACTCGCTCAGCCCCGGATCGGTCCGGCCGCCGAGCGAGGCGAGCACTTTGTTCATCAACTCCGAGTAAGGCCGCGCCGCCAGCGCCGCCTGTTGCGCCTTCCGCATTTTCGCGGCGGCCACCATCTGCATGGCCTTGGTGATCTGCGCCGTGTTCTTGATCGACTTGATCCGGCGCCGAATGTCTCGGGTGTTTGCGGCCATGGTTAAACTTTAACTTTGTGCGTGCGGCAGGTTCGGGCTGGCAGGCGGCGTTCCGGAAGCCATCTCACCGATCAACGGTAGGTCTGTTTAAACTCGCCGACAGCGGTCTTGAGATCGCCGGTGAGCGCGTCGTTGATCGATTTTTCCTGCTCGATCCGCGACAGGAGATCGGCTTTTCGCGTCGTCAGATAATCGGTCAGCTTCGCCTGGAAATCCTTGATCTTGTCCACGGGCACATCGTCCATGAACCCGTTCTGCATGGTCCAAAGCACCGCGACCTGCACTTCCACGGCAATCGGGTTGTATTGGATTTGCTTGAACAGCTCGACGATGCGGCCGCCGCGCTCGAGTTGAGCTTTCGTCTTCGCGTCGAGATCGGAACCAAACTGCGCGAACGCCGCCAGCTCGCGGAATTGCGCAAGGTCGCCTTTGATTTTGCCCGCGACCTGTTTCATCGCCTTGATCTGCGCGGCTGAACCGACGCGGCTCACGGAAAGGCCGACAGAAATCGCGGGCCGGATGCCTTGGTAGAACAGGTCCGTTTCCAGGTAAATCTGGCCGTCCGTGATGGAAATCACATTCGTCGGAATGTAAGCCGACACGTC
>JAXDQV010000196.1:0-4384 GCA_034667645.1 Chthoniobacter sp. | reverse complement strand
AACTCAGCGACACGATGACCGAGGGGACACTCGTCAAATGGCACAAAAAGCCCGGTGACACGGTGGTGATCGGAGACGTTTTGGCGGAAGTCGAAACCGACAAGGCGACGATGGAAATGGAGGCCTTCGATGAAGGGACGCTCGGCGAAGTGTATGTGCCGGAGGGGGGCAAAGCCGGCATCGGGGAGAAGCTGGCGGAGCTTCTCGCCCCGGGAGAAAAAGCCGGGCAACCGGTGGAGAAAAACGCTCCCGGCAAGAAGGGCAAGCCGGCGAAAGCTGAGTCAAAACCCGCAACCGAGGCCAATATCGCCCAGCCGAAGACTGCTGCTGCAGCGACCAGCGGCAATGGGCGAGTGAAAGCTTCACCACTCGCGAGAAAAATCGCCGCGGAAAAAGGGGTGGATCTATCCGGCGTGACAGGAACGGGACCGGGCGGCCGCATTCTGCAGCGTGATCTTGTCGGCTCCAAGTCCGCTCCAGCGAAGGCTTCGCAGCCGACGCCCGCAGGGACGGTTCCTTTGGTGCCTGCCACCAAAGCCGGTGAAGGGGATCGCCGGATTCCGCTGAGTGGAATGCGGAAAACGATTGCGGAGCGTCTGCTCGCGAGCAAAACACAAATCCCCCATTTTTATCTGAACATCGAAGTGGATGTGAGCGAACTGATGCGCATGCGCGGTGAGATCAACGTCGCCGCTGAGAAAAGCGGCCAGCCAAAACTCACGGTGAATGATTTCGTGCTCAAGGCGGTGGTTCTCGCCGCGACCAAGGTGCCGAAGGTCAACGCGGCATGGGACCAGGACGCCGTCATTGAGTATGCCAATGTGAATCTCGCGGTCGCGGTGGCGATCGAGGACGGGCTGGTCACGCCGGTCATTCGCGGAGCGCAAACCAAAAGCCTGCGGCAGATCAGCGAGGCCGTGAAGGATCTCGCCGGGCGCGCCCGCGGGAAAAAGTTGAAGCCCGACGAATACCAGGGTGGAACATTAACCGTCTCGAATCTTGGCAGCTATGGAGTGGAAAGTTTCTCCGCCATCATCAATCCGCCGCAGTCTCTCATTTTATCGATCGGCGCGATCGTGAAAAAACCGGTGGTCAACGCGCGGAACGAAATCGTCGTCGGACAACGGATGAGCATCGGAATGAGCTGCGATCACCGCGTCGTGGACGGAGCAATCGGTGCGGAGTATCTCGCGGAGCTGCGCCGGTTGATCGAAAATCCGACGCTCATGCTGATCTGATCAGCGGAGCGGAACGCCTTCCTCCTCCAGCACGCGGAAAATGGTGTCGAGCATGTCGGCGAAGTGCTGACGCACCACCTCGTCCGCCGCATTCGCGCGCAGCGCGGAAAACTCCGCATAGCTTTCACGAAGCTTCAGGCCCAGCAGTTCGGTGAGTTGTGCGCGGTTGTCAGAGCCGTGCGTATCCATCACGGCCGCGCGGTCTTCATGATCGGCTGCGAGTTCATCGAGCCGCTGGCGCAGTTCGGCGACCGTTGCTTCAAGGCGCTCGTTGTGACGCTGCAATGCCTCAGTGTCTCCGGGTGCGATCTCCCCTCGCGTCGGCTCTTCGCGTCGCGATTGCCGGCGCCCGCCCTCCCTCTGCCGCAATGCAGTTTCCGCGTCACGGAGCTCGCGGCGCAGCCCGCTGACATGAGCCTCGATTTGACGCAGTGCCATGGTGAGATCAAATGCCGCCGCAGTCCCTCGCGCCCCGCGCGAGGCTGGCTGGCGCTCCCCCCGAGCGCTCGCGACCATCCGTTCCAGTGAAGAATCCGGCGTCCGCGGCTCCTCGCTTTCGGGTGCGTCCAATCTTTCCGGGGCCGGAGTTTCAGTCGCAGTTTTCGGCGCCTCGGTCATCGCCTCGACGATGGGAGCGGGCAGTTCCGGCACTTCTTTTTTTAGCTCCTTCTGAAACCGCGGATTCCACCGGCGTGCCGCTTTGGCGATCAGCGCAATTTCCGGCTCTGCCAGTTTGGAAAGTTCGCCGGTTTGCGCGAGCCATCGTAAAAGCGCGACTTGCGTGAAAGGCGCTGCCCCTCCGCTGAAGCACGCGTCTACCGCGCATGCGACAACCGGGTCGGCATTTTTCCAATCGGCAATCGGCAGGTGTTGAAGCCACGGTTTGCCATTGCCGACAAAAACGTTAGCGAAACACTGGCGATCCCTTGCCGCCATGGCTCCGTCAGCGCGCATGTCGGTGCAAACATTTATCGCGATCCGTTCCACGGCCCCCGGATCAATGGGCAAAAGGCCGCGAGCCAGGCTCAAGCGCAGCCGCTTTCCGAAATCGGACTTCAACTCGTCAAGAGAGTCCAGTAGCTGGCTCTGGAGTTCCGGGTTTAGCTCGGTCCAAGTGGAAGTGATTGCCGTCACCCCGACATTCCACGGCAGCGAAACCAAGGCTTCGAGAGCGGTTGGGATTCCTGTGCTGCCGGAAAGTAAAAGTTCCTTGGCCAGCAAAATCGCTTCCTCTTCCTGTGCCGGAGTGAGGCGGGCCGTCCTGCCGGATGAAGATTGCGCGGTGAGGGGTTGCGCAGGTTCTGCCTGCTGTTCGTTACTAGTCATGTAGGGTGAGCCTTTTACTCCGCATTGGCATCAAGAGCAACCTCGGCGGCGGCATGGCACCGCAGGTGCTTATGATATTTATAATGTTAGCGGAAACGAAAGCATCGCCTTCACTATCGGTGGCGCAAGCCAAGGCATTGAAGCGAAAATTGCGCACCCTGCGCTGGCAACCAGAGGCGGTCATGCGTGAGATTCTGCTTATTCAACGGCTGCGGGAATTGCTTTCGGCCAAGTAATCTTGGGGGCCGAGTCGGGTCCCCAGATTTTCGGAGATTACTTCGTCTCGATTTTCCAGTAATCGAAGCGGCCGCGAATGTGCTCGCGGAAGTAACGGCCCTTGGATTCCGCCGCAAGTAGTTCGTTGTAGAGCGCGACAGGAACTTTTCCGTAACGATAGGTGTCACCGGAATGGAATTGGATTTGGAGAGTCTTTGTCTTGTGATGATACCCGATACGATTGATCGCCTCCGACTCGACGCGTATCAATTTGATCCGATAAATCATGGGTAGCTCTGCGCTTTCCAGAGGCGGGGGAAAAAATGCGAAGAGGATGAGCGCCACAAGAAGCGCGTGTTTGCGTGTCGTAGGTATTCGCATTTTACTTCTCGGGCAGTCGTTTCCTGCGGTTTTCGCCATCCCAATTCCGTAAAACCTTCGGTTCGGAACACTGGATGGCGGTCGCAAATTTACCAATAGCCCGACCGAGGCCCCACTGTCGAACCGTGTTTGGACAGCGGGTGCGTGAGGGTGGCCGGTTTGAAATATCCAATTGCATCCGCCGGGAAACGTGCGATTTTCCGCCGCTTGAAATCCGAACCCCTTCGCCTTTTGCTCCTTGCCTTGTGCGCCATTGCCGCAATTCGCTCCGCTCGGGCGGAGGATTCCTTGTTCGATGCGGCAACCTCGCGCTCGCTCAGTCCTGCCTTGCAATCCAGGTTCGGTCCGGAGTCTGCGCAGCGGCATTACGATACCCGGATGATTCGGGCTGCAGAAATTGCGACAAAGCGGGCTTATGCGCAGCCGACGTGGCGCTGCTGGCATTATGTGAAAGACGCACTGGTGGATGCGCAGGTGATTCCCTCACGGCCCGTCACAGCCTGGGCGAAGCAAGCAGGCCAAGAGCTGATGCGCCGTTATGGCTTCGAGAAGCTGAATGTGAGGACGCCACTGGAAGCTCCGGTTGGGGCGGTGATTGTTTATGGCGGAGCAGATGCGGGGCATGTGGAAATCCGCACGGCAAAGGGTTTCGTGAGTGATTTCACCTCGCGCACACCGTATCCGCGACCATTCCTCGGCGCTTACGTAAAACCGGTCTGATAAGTTTCGCGGATATTCTGCGTTTGGACGCGGTTTCATGTAACGACGGGATGTTTTTAATTGACCTCATTTCTCATCGCTCTATTGTCCGCCGCGCTTGATGAAGAACGTAATCCTTTCCCTTTTCGTCGGTCTCGGTCTTTCCTATCTTACGTTTGCCGAACCGGCGAAGGGCGATTCGCTTTTCGACGCTCGTAGCGCCAAGACGCCGAGTGTTCAACTTCAGGAAATCCTCGGTCCGAAATCCGCCGGGATACGCTATGACAAGCGAATGATTCACGCGGCTCAGCTCGCGGCAGAGCGCGCGCACAAACACTCCACGAGCCGCTGCTGGAGCGGGGTGAAGGATGCGTTGTTCGCGGCCAACGTCGTCCCGTCCCGGCCAACCACGGAGTTTGCCAAGGAAGCCGGCGTCGAACTACAGACCAAATACGGGTTCACAAAATTACAGATCACGAATCCGTTTGAAGCACCGATTGGTTCCGTGCTCGTGTATGGCGGAA
>JAXDQV010000195.1:0-8667 GCA_034667645.1 Chthoniobacter sp. | reverse complement strand
GGTGCATTCTATCCGCTCCGCTCGACTTCGCAGGCTGTTCACAGCCGGAATCAGCATGGTCGCAACAATACCAATAATCACCAAAACAGTGATGATTTCCACCAAGGTAAATCCGCTTCGAACAATGAATCGCGACATTGTGCAACGAGCACCTAGCGGAATTCCGCTAAGATCGAAAAAGACGATAATTGACTAACTGCCAGCAGTAGAGCCGTTAGTTAGCAAGTTGGAAATGCTATTTCCTATTGCCGTGGTGTCTTCGGATTGTTTGAATCCATCAACTGTCAAATCCAAAGAACCGCCCGGAACATCTATTGCGCCTGTGACAGGATTTGCGGTGAGGATGTCTGCGTGCGCAAGGCCTTCCACCCGAACACCAGAGAGAGCGGTCGCTGGCACAATGTCAGCTGACAGAGAGCCGTCAGCGGTGGCGTCGAAGCTGAAGGACAATGAACTACCTCCTCCGGTTCCGCCCGATGAAGCCGAGAGGGTTGTTATCCGAACTCCATGAATCAGCGACTTTAGCATTAACTTGTCCGGATCGATAATTCCTGAAATTCCGCCTTGGAAAAAAGAACCCGCGGCAAAGATGAAAAAGATTCCCGAGCCAACTCCGGATGCAGGACTCACATAGGTGAAGACACCGAGTGAATTCGAGCCAGCGGCGCTTGGGATCAAGGCTCCGGAATAGGTTCCAATAACACTTGTTACGGAATTACCAGCAGGTCCGCCGTGAATGGCGAAAACCTGGGATTGCAGAAGAACGAAGCAAAGGAGGGTAGAAAGGACGGCTCTCATAAAGCGAATATTGTATCACCTTTTCTCGAACCGTCAACGTTCGCCAGCATCGTTTCGCAAAAAAAGACCAAAAATTCTGCCGCCCGCGAATCTTTGGGCATGAATTTCCGTGTTTTGCCAATGCTTGCGGCACTCGTTTATCTGTCAGGATGCCACGAATCAGCTCCGGCCCCGGGAGATAAAACGCCCGTAAATAGTGAAAGCGTTCCGACTCCTGAACCTTCGGCAGTCCCGGATGCAAGCAACGCGCCAAATGCCACAGCCGCCTCTCCTACGCCCTAAGTTAGAGGCGCCGTAGATCGATTTTTTCGTCGTAAAGCGCTTTGCCGATAATCGCCCCGTAAAGTCCCGGCATCGAGCGCAGACGCTGCACGTCGGCGGCGCATGAGACCCCGCCACTCGCGATCAACTGACAGCGCAGGGAGCTGAGCATCTTTTCCAGCTCCTTAAAATTCGGACCCGACAGCATTCCGTCCGTCGCAATATCGGTGTAAATAATCGTGCCGACACCCGCGGCCTCTGCGTTCAGCGCGAGTTCCAGCGCAGACGTTTGGGAGAGCTCAGTCCAGCCCTTGATTGAGACCATCCCATTCTTCGCATCGATTCCGACGGCGATTTTTTCCCCGCCAAATTTCTGGCAAAGCTCGCGCACGAACTCGATCGACTCGCTGGCCCGCGTGCCAATCACCACGCGGGTCACACCAGCCTTAAATGCCTGTTGCACCGCTTCCTCGCTCCGCATTCCCCCGCCCAGTTCGCAGGGAATGGACACCGCGCCCGCGATTTTCTCCACGATCTGCAGATTGCGAGACTCACCGGAAAACGCGGCATCGAGATCAACGATATGCAGGTAATCACCGCCTTCATCCTGCCACTTTTTGGCAAAGGCCACGGGATCGTTTGAATAAACGGTTTTCTCCGAGGCGATTCCCTGCCGGAGCCGCACCACCTCGCCATTCATCAGATCGATCGCGGGAAGAATAAGCACGGCTACGTTGAATCAGGAAAACAGGACGACCGGAAAGAACAGATTTCCGACGGACTGCGCCCTCTTGTTAGGCGATGGATTTAACGAAGTTTCGGAGAATGGTCAGCCCCGCTTCCTGACTTTTCTCGGGATGAAACTGCATTCCTGCCACCCGCCCCCGCGCGGCACTGGCCGCGAACGTTTGCCCATAAGTTGTGCACGCAGTGATCACGGTTTGGTCTTCCGGCGACGGGTAATAAGAGTGCACAAAAAAAACAAACGGGTCGTTCGGGAGACCGTTCCACAACGGATGCCGGGTGCCGGGGAACTCGAGGTTGTTCCACCCAATCTGAGGAACTTTGAGCCCGGGTGTGCGAAAACGCTGAACGGGCCCGGAGAAAAATCCGAATCCTCGCTCGCCGGGAGCCTCTTCGCTGGAGTCGAATAGAAGCTGGTAACCAACGCAAATGCCGAGAAATGGTTTGTCAGCGCGGAGCCATTCCTGAATCGGATCCCAGAGCCCGCGTGCTTTGATATTGCGGGCGCAGTCGCCAAAATCGCCCACTCCCGGCAGAACCACTGCCTCCGCGGTTTTTAATTCCGACGGCTCACTCACGAGTCGCACGTCCGCACCCTCACGCGCCAACGCCTTGCTCACGCTGCGGATATTCCCACTGCCGTAATCGATGAGCGCGATCATAAAACCGCCAAACTTCAAGTCGAGCCACGCAAGTGTCAACGCCGGGACTTCCGCTGTGCCTCGTTACGGAATCGCGGCCTTCGCAGCGCTCCTTTGCAGGATTCCTTTTTGTGTTCCAGAAAGAACGCCCTGCCTTACGAGATCATTCGTGAGTTTCGCGACTGCGCTCACAAATTGTCCGTGATTTGCGGATCTCGCCGCTTGTTCTGCAATCAGGTCCGCGATGGTGCAGCCGTCATTGAAGAGGGAGTTCGGCACGCTGGTGTTGAACGCGCCAATCCATACCGTCGCTCGCAAATCAGACGCAGGGCAATGATCGAGATAATCCGGAATGCCGTCGCCATCCGCGTCTGGATGCAGTTCATACGCACCTGCATCAGTGTTGTCGCCTCCGAGCGCCGGAGCGATCGTTGGAAAGTCATGAGTCCGAAGAAACCCGCGCTGATCCTGTGCTGTGCTGTCGATATTCTTCCCTTTGTCGATCGCAGGACTGCCGGGCATTAAAGCGATGGTCTCTGTCGGCCCGCCGTTATCCTGAAGCCCATCGGGATCGAGCAACGGATCGGTTCCGCGTTGGTCGCCGGGGCCGTGCAAAAGACCTTCGGAGCCATACGAGCCGTCGTTGTCATCACTTATGACGTTGTAGCCGAGCGAGATCACCGGGGTGAACGTCGAGAACAGCGGCGTGCGATTAAAGAGATTGCCGCCAGATGAACCCGATAGGAAAATGCTGTTCCCTATCTCAATTGCGGCGGTGCCGTTTTCTCCCGTGTTATAAATCGCGCCGCCAGTGCTCGCGGAGTTGAGACTGAAAGTGGAACTGATAACGCGCAATGGGGCATCTCCGAAATCACTAAGATTGTGGATCGCGCCACCGAAAAATCGCGCCGTGTTTTCGCTGAAGGTTGAGGTAGTAATGCGAAGCGCGGCATGTCCTCCGTCGCCACGATTGTAGATGGCTCCTCCCTCTCCAGCGGAGTTTCGCGCAAAGGTGCATCCGGTCACATTCAGCACCACCATTCCGTATTCGCCGTCGCAGTAAATCGCTCCGCCACGTGGGCGCGAGCCGAAGGAATTTTCATCGCGAAATACCAGGTTGTCGCTGAACGTCGAATTGGCAACCGTCAGCGTCGCGCTGCCAAAACGGCCGGTGTTTTGAATGGCGCCCGCGAACCGTGCAATGTTACGCGTGAGCGTTGAGTTCAGGATCGTGACTTTGGCGTTATCGTTGAAAAGGCCGGCCGCGGCAAAAGCAGCGCCATTGGAAATCGTGAGCCCATCAATGACAACCTCGGAGCCAGGAAGAATGTAAAAGATACGAAATGCCGGCGTGCCGGCCACCACGCTGCGAGAGAGGATGGCTCCCTGGCCGAGGATGCTCAGTTTTTTTCCGCCATCGGGACGAATCACCGGCAGGCCATTGTCAGAATTGTCCGGCACAGTGAGGACGTAGGTGCCGTGCGGCGCCAACTGGATCACGGTCATCCTGGTTGTTCGTATTGGCTTTCAAGATAGCAGCTTTCAAAGCGGCGACATTGTGGTCGCCGATAGTGAAGGTGGCCGCGGAAGCTTCATAGCGGGCGAAGACGAACAACGTGACATACAGAGCGGCGGCAGTTTTCATGGGAGGAAGAATTCGAGATTCAGTGCGGTTTTTATATAAAATTCACGTTCAAGATACCGAGCACCGAGTTGACCGTCTCGCAAAGAGATCATCAAAGCACGCCCTTCGTGCTCGGCACTCCAGTGACGCGCGGATCGAGCTGATATGCCGCGTCCACCGCTTTGGCGAGGCCTTTGAAAACCGACTCCGCCATGTGGTGCGGGTCGCGACCGTATAAAATCTCCACATGAAGATTGATGCCGGCATGCACGGCGAATCCGCGCAGGAATTCCTCGACGAGTTGGAACGAAAATCCGCCGATTGCCTCGACGGCCGCCGGCGCGCGATATTCGAGATAAGGACGGCCGCTAAAATCGAGCGCGACCCGTGTGAGCGTCTCGTCCATCGGGAGATAAGCGTGGCCGTAGCGGCGGATGCCGCGCTTGTCGCCGAGCGCCTGTGCAAAGGCCTGCCCGAGCGCGATGCCCGTGTCCTCGACGGTGTGGTGCAAATCAACGTCGATATCGCCGTCCGCAGTCACTTTCAAATCAACGAGACTGTGGCGCGCAAAAAGCGTGAGCATGTGGTCGAAGAACGGGATCTTGGTCCCGATGCTGCTCTCCCCGCGACCATCGATAGTGAGCTCGACCACGATATTTGTCTCATGCGTTTTGCGGTCAATTCGCGCAGTGCGGTTGCTCATGGTTCGGCGTCCTTTCGGGTTTGAGAGCGGCTGACCAGTTCGATGACCAGCACGAGCACGAGCGCAATTCCGAGGATTGCGAAACCTCCCGGCAGCGTGAGGAAAAAAGCGCGCTTCGGCATGGTCGCGATAGTTTCCTTTGGAATGATCGGGACCGGCGTGCTCTCTGGTGATGGAGAGGGACTCGGCGTGGCGCTCTCGCTCGGAGTGCTGGTCGCCGCGGCGCTTGCAGCTCCTGCTGACGACGGCAGGGCCGGTGCCGCAAGAACCATCGCCGGCGGTTGAGGTCGCACGTTGGCTGGAGAGGAAGTAGTCGCTCGCATGGCAGTCGCCGGCGCGGGCGTTCCGGGTCGCAATTCCTTGGCGCGGCCTTTCCAGTAAGTCGTCGCCTCGTTCTGCGGCCAGAGTTGCTCCGCGGTCGCGAGCAGCGTGTCCGCTTTTCCCAAGGCGCCGGACAAGAGTGCGGCCTTGGCCACATCCACATTCGCGATCGACTCACGCATTTTTTGCACCGGCAGCGCCTTGAGACGCGCTGATTCTGCAGCAATCGTTTTTTGCAGGAGATCGAGGCTCTTCGCGCTTCGCGGAATGTAAACCGGCCATTTCGCGCCCGACTTCGCATTGGACGCAAGGGCCGCGTCGAAGCCGGCTTGCTCGCGCTTTTCGGCAGCGATCAAATCGGATTTTTTCGTTCCCGAAAGCATCGAAAGCTCCTTTTGAAACTGCTGCTGTTCGAAAACGAGCGCCTTCGTCCGATTGGCGACCATTTGCTGCAGTCGGGGCAGGACCGATTTTGCGAGCTCGATCGCGTCGGGATAGGGGCGCGTCGTGGAGTAGCTTTTCTCAAAGGCATCGAAGGTGTTGAGCGTGGTGACGAAATCTCCGCTTGCCGCCTGCTCGCGCATCGTCGCGAAGAACTGCTGCGCCTGGATCTGGATATTGCGTTTCTCGGCTTCGCTGCGCGAGAGCCATTGCCCGAGATATTTCACCTGTCCGTCCGCCACCCGCACCCGCTCTTTTTCCAACGTATCAATGGCTTCCTGCACCTCTGCGGCGTGCGGGCTTTTTGGGTAGCTGTTTTGAAAATTCCGCAAGGTTCCCAGTGCGCGATCGTAAGTTTCCGGCGCGAAAGAGTTCGTCGGATCCGGCTTGAGATTCTTCGCCTCCCGCCATGCGATTTCGTCCGGGGTATCCTTTTCCACCAGCGCGATTTCGCTGCGCGGGATCGTCCGCTCGTCACTGATCGACTCCGACAATTGCACGTTCATCGTCACGTCCTTATCGGTTTCCTGCCTGACTTTTCCGGTGAGTTTCTCCCCGTTTTTGAGCGTGATCACGTCCGCCGCCGCCGCATAGGCAAACGCCAGAAAGATCGGGAGAAATGCCGTGCGCATCAGGGCGAGAAATGTAAGCGCCCGGACATTGGCGTCGAGGCGAATCTAGCTGCGCGTCCGGAGCTGTCGCTTCAGGCTCAAATGCAGCAAGCCGAGCGTGCCAGCGGAGAAGATCAGCAGGATCAACATGTTGAAAGTCAGCACGCTGCACTCGACGCTGCCGAAGTGCTTTTGCGGGCCGAAAAAGACGTTGATGCTCCGCGATCGGCGATAGTCCGCCTGCTCGGTCTCGGCCTTGGAAACGAGATCGGTGATCTTCGTGTTCACGTAAATCCGTTCCGCACTGAAACCGCCGCGATGCGATTTCAGATCGCCCGCGTCGAGCGCTTTTCCGCCGACGACTTTGTCCACTTTGCGCAGCCGTTTATCCAGTTCGTCGGGACTGATCGCCTCCAGCCCTGACAACAGCGCGAGCGCGTCTTTCAAGTCGTCGAGTCGATTTGTTTCCGCAGGCGTCCGCGATTCGCGCTCGACCAGCGCGTCGATCTCGTGCTGCAGTTTTTCCTGCCGCGAGGTGAGCGGATTCAGCTTTGCCTGCGCGACCACGAGCGCTTCGTAGCTCCAGCGCATCGGCATGAACTCACATAGGATCGGCACCTCCAGATCGCTGTCCCGTTTGCCCGCCTCCGCGCCCGGATGCGTGGAGAAAAATCGCTGCACGCGATAAATGAAATCGAGGTCGCGGTTCATGTCCTCGTATTTGATCAGCGCTCCGCCGAGGATGATGTTTGGGATCAAAATTAACGGCACGAGATTCGCCGCCGTTTTTCCATCAACCACCAGCGAGGAGATGAGGAGGCCGAGCGTCACGCCGCCAAACGCCGTGATGAAATTATAAGCGAAGTGCACCCAAAACATGCCGCGGATTTCGAGAATTGCGTTCGCGATGAGCACGAACAGCGCGCACTGCGCCGCGGCAAAGAGCGCGAGTGTCATCGACTTTGCCAGGATGTAATACGGCAGCTTTACGTTCAGTTTTCGCTCGCGCTGCAGCACCGTCCGGTCGCGGATAATATCGTCGGCGCTGTTGGTGAGCCCGAGGAACATCGCGACCACGAGCCCAAGAAAAAGATAGGTCGGGATGTGATATGCCGACGCGAAATCGTAGGCGCCGGAATCCGAATAGCGCAGCACCGAACCGATCAGGGCTGCAAGCACCGGCGCCTCGACAATCGTCGTGAGGAGATTGCCGCGATTGCGCATTTTCGAGAGGAAGGCGCGCTGGATTAAAATGCGAAGCTGCGTCCACTCATCGCGCCAGCGGAACCGCTCCGGCCCGCGCACCGGCACTGGTTGGACGGGAGTCGGCGCGTGCTTGACCACCGCGATCTGCCGCATGTCCTGCAACAGGCGAAAGGCCTCGTATTTATCGCGCCAGTAATCCGGCGAGTAGCGGCGCGCCGGCACGAGCTGACCCTGCACGTTTTCCTCGTAAATGATGTCGCCGCTCAAGTCGCGCAGCGGCGTCTCGAGCACGTCGAAAATGAACTCCGGGCGCGTGGTGCCGCAGGCCGGGCAGCCGCCGAGCTCGGTGCCGAAATGCTGCTCGTGCTCGGCCTGCGCAAAATACGAAAGCATGTCGTGCGGCGTGCCGAAAAAAACGAGCTTCCCGCCTTTGTCCAGCAGCAGCGCCTTGCTGAACATTTGGAAAATTTTCGACGTCGGCTGATGAATGGTGACGAGCACGATTTTGTTGTGCGCCATCGAGCGAATGATCTCGACGACGTGCTCGGCGTCCTTTGACGACAGCCCGCTGGTCGGCTCGTCGAACAGAAAAACGTCCGCGCCGCCGATCATGTCGAGGCCAATGTTGAGCCGCTTGCGCTCGCCGCCGCTGAGCGTTTTTTTCAACGACGAACCAACGACGCTGTCGCGCCTCTCGGTCAGCCCGAGCTCGATGAGCTTGCCGTCAATGCGCCGGGCGCGATCGCGATTCGTCAGGTGCGGTGCGCGAATCGCCGCGGCGAAATCGAGGTTTTCCTCGATGGTCAAATGCTCGTCGAACGCGTCCTCCTGCGGGATGTAACTTATGTAGCCTTTCAGCGATTCCAGGTTCGCGTAGAACGACTGGCCGTTGAGCAGCACCTCGCCGGCCTGCGGCTGGAGCTGCCCCGCGAGCACCCGCATCAAGGTGCTTTTGCCCGAACCACTCGCGCCCATCACGCACACCATTTCGCCGCGGCCCACCGAAAACGACATCCCGTCGAGCGCCGTCTCGCCTTCGCGGAAACGATGGTTCAAGTCCCGCAGGTCGAGCGTGCTGATAATGTTCCGCTCCTCCTCGATGATCCGCTCGGAAAAATCGCACCGCAGCACCTGGCCGGTGTCGATGCGGATCGTGTCGCCGTCGTGCAGCGGCGCGGAATTGCGCACCGGCTGTTCGCCCACGAGGATCGGCCGGTCGGCGCGCAGCACTTCGAGATGCCCGACCTTGTTTTCATAGTCGCACTGGATTTTCAGCAGCACTTCGCCGCCGGTGCCGGGCGAGAGCAAAATGTCGTC
>JAXDQV010000194.1:0-20841 GCA_034667645.1 Chthoniobacter sp. | reverse complement strand
TGGCTCGACACATTGCCCGCCGGCGGCCTGCGCGACGGCGCACTACGCTCCGCGAGCTACCAGTTCATGTCCGAGGATCCGCCGCTCGCCGCCCGGCTCATCGCGGGCATCGGCGACGACAAGATTCGCAACTCGCAATACGAGAATCTCGCGAACAACTGGATGCGCTCCGACCCGCAAGGCGCCGCCCTGTGGATCGCGCAGTCGACGCTGCCGCCCGACGTAAAAACGCGCCTGCTCGCGGCGAAGCGTTAGAGACGGTCAACGCGGCACGATCGCGAGGTAGTTCCGCACATTCGTGTCCGGATTCCCAAGGTCCGACGTGTCACGATCGCGTATCCACATTCCGGTCGAGGAGCCGCCGTCGAGATTGAGTGCGCGCTCCACGCCATCGGCGCCGGCGAGGTTCGGCGTTATGAGGATTTGTGCGAATTCCGCGAGCGTCACTGGCTCGCTTACGACCAGCCACTGAGCGCCGCCAGCCGTGCTGATCACCGCCGTCCTTCGCGCCGCACGAATTGCATTCAGTCCAGGCACCGACGCGCTGCGATCCACCAAAAAAGGTCCTGCTTGCAACGCCTCGCTGATGGTTTTCGAAGGGGTAAATTCGCCCACTCGCAGCAGTCGAACTGAATGCCCGGAGCAAATCAAAATGCCGCTCAGCAGCCGGGCGCGTTCGGAGCGGTGGATGAGTTTTCCACCGCTGATTTCCAGTCCGAGCGGCGTTCGATCGGGTTGGAAATACCCGCCGTTGATTCCTGCGCTGGCGCCCGCGCGCGTCATCGCCTCTGCGAGGCTCTCGTCACCGCGCGGATTGTCGATCACTCGCACGTCAAACGCATGGAAATCGACCTTGATCATCCGCAGGCGCACGCGGTTGGACGTGGAAGCAGCCTGCAACGTTTTTGTCACAGATTGGAGACTGTGCGCAGCGGCTCCCGGCGGACTCTCGTCGTGTTTCTCGATGACCGTCCAGCCACTGCCATCCGCGGCGAGGCCAGTGTTATTTCCAGCCGCCAGCAGAAGTAAAACAACCGCACACCGCCCAAAGCGCTTTCCGGCTTGCCCGAATCTCATGCCGATTTGATACTGGCCGTCGCCATGATTGTCACCACCGCGCAGCTTTACAAAGTGGCCTACGGAAAATTCGCCGTCGGCGCCTACAACATCAACAATCTCGAACAGACCATGGGACTCTTTCGCGGCTGTGCGGAGAGCAAGGCGCCCTTCATCATCCAGCTCTCAAAAGGCGCGCGCAAATATGCGGACAAGCGCATGCTCGAGGCGATCATCCGCACGGCCGACGAGATTTTCCCCGACACGATCTACGCCGTGCATCTCGATCACGGCGACGAGGAGACCTGCTACGATTGCATCGACTCGGGCTTCTACAGCTCGGTGATGATCGACGCATCGCACGATCCATTTGAGGAAAACATTGCCGCCACAAAACGGGTCGTCGAGCGGGCGCACGCCCGCGGGGTCAGCGTGGAGGCCGAGCTCGGGCAGCTCGGCGGCGTCGAGGAAGATATCAAAGTGGACGAGGGGAATGCCTGCCTGACGAACCCGGACGAAGCGGTGGAGTTTGTAAAACGGACGGGCTGCGACTCGCTCGCCGCGGCCATCGGGACAAGCCACGGCGCCTACAAATTCAAAGGACAACAGAGCCTGCGGTTTGATGTGATCGAGGCGATCCAGAAACGGATTCACGGCACGCCGATTGTCATGCACGGCAGTTCGAGCGTCCCGGTGTCGGAAGTCCAGCGCATCAATGCCGCCGGGGGAAAACTGGACCCGAGCGCGCGCGGCGTGGATGAAAACGAATACCTGCCCGCCGCGAAACTTGGCGTCACGAAAATCAATATCGATACCGACGGCCGGCTCGTCTGGACGCGAGTCCATCGCGAATTCTTCCGCGACAAGCCTGGTGAGTTTGATTTCCGGCCCCCGGGCAAAACCTTCATGGATGAGTATGCGAAATTCATCGCGCACAAAAACGAGAAGCTTGGCTCCGCGGGAAAAGTGGATCTCGTGCGCGAAGCGGTGGGCTCTCGCGCGCCGGCGGCCGTTTAAATTCGCACTGGTTTTCGTTGCGCTCGGTTTGCTCGCGGGCGCGGTCGAAGGCCAGTCCTTGCTGGCCAGATGGCAGTGGATTTTCGTCGAGAAGAAAATCCGTCGGGAGTTTCCAGAAGTTGATCGGATCAGCACGGACGAGCTTTCGCGCTGGCTCGCCGATTCTCACCGCGCCCACCCCGTGCTGCTCGATGTCCGCACTGGATCCGAGTTTTCCGTCAGCCATCTGGCCGGCGCGCAAAACGTTGCACCGGAAACGGAACCAGCTTTGGCAAATCTTCCCTCGGCGAAAGACACGCCGATCGTGACGTATTGCTCCGTCGGTTATCGCTCGGCGGCGTTCGCGCGAAAGCTGCAGATAGCGGGGTTCACGGATGTGCGGAATCTGGAGGGCTCCATTTTTCAATGGGCAAACGAGGAGCGTCCGCTCGTCGATGCCAAAGACGAGCGCACACGCAAGGTGCATCCTTACGACGCCTTTTGGGCTCGGCTCTTGAAAGCGGATTGCCGGGCACCTCTTTGACCCTCAGTCGAGTTCGGCAATGATTCTGTCCGCAGCTTCGGCCGGGTTATCTTGCGCGGTAATGGGCCGGCCGATGACGAGAAAATCCGCGCCCGCACCCACCGCGGCCCGCGGCGTCAAAGTGCGCTGCTGGTCATTTGCGGCCGCCCACGCGGGGCGAACGCCGGGAGTGACGATGGTCAGCTGTCGCGCGAAAAGCTGGCGCAGCAACGAAATCTCCTGCGGGCTCGCAACGATGCCCCGGACGCCATTGTCCAGCGCAAGCCGTGCGAGCCGCAGCACCTGATCCTCGACGGCCGCCTCGGTCCCGACTTCGCGCAAGGTTTCCCGGTTGCTGCTCGTGAGCACGCTGACACCGAGGACCAGTGTTTCTCCGGCCCCGGCCGCCGCCGCGCGGATCATTTGTGCTCCGCCGCAAAGGTGGATCGTCAGCATATCCACGCCGAGTGCGCTGGCGGACTGCGCCGCATGTTGCACCGTGTTCGGGATGTCGTGGAATTTCAGATCGAGAAAAACTTTCGCGCCGGATTTCTGCACCCTCCGCACAATGGACGGTCCGCATTTCGTGAAAAGCTGAAGGCCGATTTTGTAAAAGCGAATGCGCTCGCCGAGCTGCTCCATGAGGCGCGCCGCGGCGTCTTCGTCGGAAACGTCGAGTGCCACAATGATCTTTTCCGAGCGTGACTTCATCGCGCAAGTTTTGGCAGTGATCGGGGCGAAGACAAGCTGTCCGCGTTTGCGGTCGCAGCGTGCTGTTTTTAAAGTGCCGCGATGGAACTAAACGAGATCCAACGCGCATCGCAGGAACAATTCTCGAAACAGAGCAGCCGCTACGCGCAGGGGCACATCCTGGAAAATGTCGATGACGTGCGGTCGGCACTCGCAAACATCCCGCTGCCGGGTCGGGCGCGCGCGCTGGATGTGGCGACAGGAGCGGGTCACACGGCGTTGTTGCTCGCGAGCCCGGGGCACGACGTGATTGCTGCCGACCTCGCCGCGCCGATGCTGGAGCGCGTTCGCGAGGGTGCAGCAGCACGCAATCTACACGTCGAAACCCGGCAGCATGCCGCAGAGGAATTTCCTTACGACGCCGCAGGCTTCGATTTGGTGACCTGTCGCGTGGCGGCGCATCATTTCAGCGGGCCGATGGATTTCATCCGGGAAACCGCGCGCGTCCTCAAAAACGGCGGTCACTTTCTGTTGATTGATGGGTCTGTTGCAGACGACGAATCCAAGGCGGAGGAATGGCTGCACGCACTCGAAAAATTGCGCGACCCAAGCCATCAGCGTCTCGGGACACCGCGGTTTTGGAGCAAACTTTGCGAGCAGAACGGCCTCCGCGTGCGGAGTTGGCTCCGTTCAAACAACCGGACCTCGAGTGGTATTTCGAAACGGCCGCAACGCCGGACTCCAACCGCGCTGCGGTGCGGCAGTTGATCGCTCAGGCTCCGGCGGAGGCGCGCGCTTTATTCCGGATCGCCGAGGAAAGAGGCAAGACCGTCTGGTGGTGGCAGCGCCTGACTTTGATCGCGGAGAAGCGCTAGCTTTTCTTCGTGGCGCTCACGAGCAGGACGATTCCACCGACGACCGCGACGATCCCGATGATCGGCGGAATGGGCACCGTCCTTTCGCGTTCCGCGGTGGCGTGGATCGGCCCGAGATCGAGCACGGTTTCGCGTTGCCGGTAAGAGAAGCCTTGATAAGCCAGCGCGATGACGCCGAGGACGATGAGGATGATGCCGATTGTTCCCGCAGGTTTCATTTCGTGATGTTTAGGTGTTTTCGCGGCCCGCGACCAGTCTCCAAATCAAAATGCCAAACGATATGAAGCAGATGGACGGCGTTGACCGACCGACGTGCGGCATCTAGCCTCAACAGATGCGGCTGGCGGCGGCAAATATTCAGGCGATCGGAGACGAACTCGCCATTGCGTGGAATGATGGCGGCGAATCGTATTTCAAGCTCGAAGCGCTCCGGCGCGCCTGCCCGTGCGCAGCCTGTGGCGGTGAGCCGGATGTGCTGGGGCGCGTGGTCCGGCCATTGGTGGCACACGACGATCGCAGCTTTCGGTTGCGCGGCTGGCAGCTCGTCGGTGGCTATGCGTGGCAGCCGACGTGGGAGGACGGCCACTCCAGCGGTTTGTTTTCGTTCGATTACCTACGACGTCTCGCCGCCGAAACGGCGCCCACTGCATGACTCGCCGCAGCAAAATTACCGCGCTGCTCTTCGTCTTCGCAGTCTGTGGAACGGCCTCGCTGACCACGCGTTATTGGCAAACCCATCGGGAGCGCGTGCGCCCGGC
The DNA here is from genome assembly GCA_034667645.1 of Chthoniobacter sp. Lineage (GTDB taxonomy): Bacteria > Verrucomicrobiota > Verrucomicrobiia > Chthoniobacterales > Chthoniobacteraceae > JAJPJG01. Next base: position 15,943 of record JAXDQV010000194.1, on the reverse strand, counting down.
GGAGCTCTATGCGGTCGTCAACAGCCAGTTCGCCGCGCTGCGCGCCGACAATTTCCCCAGCGCCTACAAACACGCGTCGAGTGAAGTGCGGCAGAAGTTCAGCATTCAGCAATTCACCGAGATGATTCGCGTTGGATATTCGCCGATTGTCCACGCGCAGCGCATCGAGTTTGGATTTGCCGAAATGGAAGGACCGCGGGCAGTGATTCAGGTTTTCTTTTTCGACAAGGTAGGACTGGTCACGCCTTGCATTTACACGCTCGTGAACGAAGGCGAGTCGTGGAAAATCGAGAGCGCGCGCGTGATGCGGCGCTGGCCGAATGGCGCGCGGCTCGGCGGATTGCAGAGTTGAGTTTAGCCCGGGATCGTGGTGCGCAAGACCGTTGCGGAGCCGCTCTGCGCCTTGATCTCGCAGTTCTCGACCGTCGCCGGCACGAGGAAAAAATCTCCGGCTGCGAACTTCGCGCCGCCGCACTCCACGACACCGTCGAGGCAGGTGAAAATCGCAAATTGCCCCGGGGCCGTGGCGACGCGAGGTGCATCGAGCATCCATCGCTCGACGCGAAAGTATTCGCACTCGACCAGCAGATCGCCGGCCGGCGTTTGCAGAGCTGGCGCGACGTCGTCAAAGTCGATCGAGCGGAGCGATTGCCCGACGTGGAGCTCGCGCGTCTTTCCGTCGATGCTGACGCGGTTCCAGTCGAACACGCGATAAGTCGTGTCGCTGTTTTGCTGCACTTCCACGATCAGGTTTCCCGCTCCGATCGCGTGGATGCGTCCACTCGGAATGAACATCGTGTCGCCGGCTTTTACCTGCACGCGATGCACCTGGGTTTCAACCGTGCCGTCGGCGAGCGCCTGCTCGAAAACCTCGCGCGACGTGCCGGGTTTCACGCCCGCAAAAATATCGCCCTCTCCGTGGTTCTCGACGACGAACCACATCTCGGTCTTCGGCTCGCCGCCGAGCTCCGGCGCGATCGCCGCTGGCGGATGCACTTGAACTGAAAGCCGTTCCTGCGCATCGAGCAGCTTGAATAAAAGCGGAAATCGTGGCGCGTCCGGCACGGCTTTTCCGAAAACCGCCGCTCGATATTCGCACCACAATTCGTGCAGAGTTTTCCCGCGAAAAGGGCCGTCATGCACGACGCTTTGCGCCTCTTCGCGATCGACGATTTCCCAGGATTCCCCGATGCGCTCGGTCGGCGGCAGATGCTTGCCAAACAAGCTCTCAAGCCGCCGCCCGCCCCAGACGCGCTCCATGAACAGCGGCTCAAAGGTGATGGGTTGTTCGATTTTCATTCAGTTTGCGGTTTGCTCTCCCGAGGCCGTCACGCGATCGGCTGACCGTAAAAAACGCTCCGCGATTTTCCAATCGCTTTCCGTGTCCACGTCGCGCAACTGCGGCAGCATCGCGATGCGCATTCCGCTGGCGCGTTCGAGTGTGTGTTCCAGCGTCTGAGCCGAGCTCCAGGCGATTTGCTCGAAAAGCGCGGGTTGCGGGGTTTTTAGCGCGAGCAAATAGTAACCGCCGTCGGCACTGGGCCCGATGACGGCATCGTGTGTTTCCAATTGTGCGAACGCGTTCGAGAAAAGGTCCGCGTCAATTTCCACGCAATCGCTGCCGATGACGGCGAGCCGTCGATATCCGAGCGAAAACGCATGTGAAAAAGCGTGTTCCAGTCGCGCGCCAAGATCGCCAGCGCATTGCGGCGCAAAGGTCGCCGCGGGCAGCGAGGGTCGCAGCCATTGCTCGGTCTCCGTCATTTTATCGGGTGGATCGAACTGCACGATGACATCGCAGCCGGCGGGCAGGCCCGCACAGACGGCGGCGACAAGTTCGCGATATATCGCGGCCGCACGGTCGTCGCCGACCTCCGCCGCCAGCCGCGTCTTCACTTTGCCCGGCTCGGGAAACTTTACGAAGAAAAGGAGGGCGTTCGTCGTCAATCCTCCACGTTAGAAGAGGCGAAACACGGAGCAATTCAATTGAAAGCGCGGGGGTTGCGCTTACTATGTGCGCAAATGCCGCGCCGTGAGGAGAATCAAACGATTGGGGAAGTGATCGGGCTGGTTTTACTCGGGCTCGGGACGCTGCTTTTCCTCGCGCTGATCTCCTACAAACCGAAGGACGTGCCGGAGTGGGTGCCGATTATTTCCCACAGCGCTCCCGCGAATCACCCCGCGCAGAATTTCATTGGCCCGCTCGGTGCGATTGTCGCCGGCCTGTTTTATTTTCTGCTCGGAGCCGCCTCTTATCTGCTCGCCGCGGTGATGCTCGGCTACGGCGGCGTGAAGTTGCTCGCGCCCGGGCTGCGGCTCACGAGCCGGTCACTATGGGTAATCGCTTTCGTCATTTCCGGCGCCTGCCTGGCGGAGCTCCAGCCGATGTTTTTGAATGACTGGACGGCATTGATGCGCATTCCCGGCAAGGGCGGCTGGCTCGGGCACTGGCTGGGCGCCCGTTTGCTGCTCGCCTCGCTCGGCCCGGTCGGTTCGCGCATTTTGCTCGTGAGCGTTTACCTGACGAGTTTGGTGCTGATGACCGGCGTGCGGCCCATTTTGATGCTGCGGCAGTTGATCGCGACACCGGGCATTTTGCTCGAAAAACATCGCGAGCGGCAGATGGAGCGCGCGACCGAGCGCGGCCGGCTGGAGCTGGAGGAAAAGAAGCTGCTCCGCGAAACCGTGCGGCTCGAGAAGCAGTTGCGCAAAAGGAACATCGAGCCGGCCGCGGTCGAGCGTGAGATCGAGAGCGATGACTCTGCTCTTCGTCCCGCGCCGCAAATCATCGATACCGCGATGGTCACGCAACCGGGCGTTCGCGGCAAAGCGAAACCGATCCCGCGCCAGCCGGTCAGTTTTGAAAACTACACGCTGCCCGATCTGGAGCTGCTGGACGAAATTGACGCCGCGAGCCGGCAGGCCGCCGATCCCGAAGAGTTGCGGGACATTCAGAACACGATCATCGAGAAACTCGCGGAGTTTAATATCGGCGTCGCCCCCGGCGACATCACGAAAGGCCCGACAATCACGCGTTACGAGGTTTATCCCGCGAAGGGCGTGCGCGTGGATAAGATCGTCTCCCTCGAGCGAGACCTCGCCCGAGCCACCAGCGCCGAGCGGATCAACATCCTCGCGCCCATTCCCGGCAAGGACACGGTTGGCATCGAGATCGCGAATTCGCGCAAAGTAAAAGTGACGCTGCGCGAGCTGCTCGAGACCGACGACTGGCACAACTCTAAGGCACGCATTCCATTGGCGCTCGGGAAGGACGTTTACGGAAAAACGATCATCGCCGATCTTGCGCAGATGCCGCATTGCCTCGTCGCCGGAACCACCGGCTCCGGCAAAAGCGTCTGCATCAACTCGATCATTGCGAGCATGCTCTACCGCTTCACCCCGGAGCAGATGCAGTTTGTGATGATCGATCCGAAGGTCGTCGAAATGCAGGTTTACGAAAACCTTCCGCACCTTTACGCGCCCGTGGTCACCGATCCGAAGAAGGTGCTGCTCGCGCTCCGCCGCGTCATCGACGAGATGGAAAAGCGTTACAAGATTTTCGCAAAAACGGGCGTCCGGAACATCACGAGTTTCAACGCCCGCCCGAAGCCGAAATCGCAAAAGGAGCTCGATGAGGAGGCGGCGGCAAAGCCCGAAGAGTTTGACGAAATCGAGGATGCGCCCGCCGACGGTTCCGTGGAGCAGTATTTGCAAAGCGTCACGAACATCCGCGTGCCGCGCGAAGACGACATCATCGTTCCCGACCAGATGTCTTACATCGTGGTGATTATCGATGAGCTTGCGGATTTGATGCAGACCGCGCCGGCGGACGTCGAGAGTGCGATCGCGCGCATCACGCAAATGGCGCGCGCCGCGGGCATTCACATGATTGTCGCGACGCAAACTCCGCGGGCCGACGTCGTGACGGGCGTGATCAAGGCGAACATCCCAAGCCGCATCGCGTTCCAGGTCGCATCGAAGCTCGATTCGCGCGTCATCCTGGATGAAAACGGCGCCGACCGTCTGCTCGGCCAGGGCGATATGCTGTATCTGCCCCCGGGCACGTCGCGCATGACGCGCGCGCAAGGCGTGCTGGTCACCGACGAGGAGATTCACCGGCTCGTGGATTTTTGCAAAGCGCAGAGCGAGCCGAACTTCGACCAGGAGTTGCACGAGAAGCTTCTAGGCACGTCGAAAATCGAGGAGGAGATCAGCGAGGAAGACGAGGAGCTCGTGCAAAAATGCATCGAGATCATGCGGCAGGAGAAAAAAGCCAGCACCTCGCTTTTCCAGCGGCGGTTGCGCCTCGGATATACCCGCGCCGCGCGCGTGGTCGATATTCTCGAGCAGCGCGGGTATGTCGCCGCAGGCGAAGGAGCGAAACCGCGCGAGATCCTCGTCGATCTCGATGCGCTCGTGTAACACGATTTTATTTTTTAAATGGTCGAAACCGTCGGCAGAAAACTTCAGCAGGCCCGTCAGCGCCGGCAGATCAGCGTCGAGCAGGCGGCGCGAGCCACGCGCATGCGACCGGACAAAATCTCGGATTTGGAAAAGGACAACTACACGAACTTTCCAAATATGACCTACGCAAAAGGATTCCTCGTCATTTACGCCAAGTTTCTGAACGTGGATGTCAGCGACTTCGCGGAAACGCTCGCCTCGACGAATCCGGTGGGCGTCGAGGATTACGAATACCTGAACGCACACGAGCGGCGGCAGCCCGGTGCGGTCTATCGGATGCAGACGCGCAATCTCTGGCCGGTTTTTACACTGGCGCTGGTTTTGGCCGCGGCGTTTGCCATTTTCTATTTCTTTCTCACCTTGAAGCGCATAGCGGCTCCGGTGCCGGTCGCGGTGATCCCATCCGCGGCAGCCAATGCCACGCCGTCGCCGCCAGCGGCCGAGGCAGTCGCTTCGCCAGCTCCGACTGCGGAGGCGGTCGCCAGTCCCTCGCTCTCCGCCGCGGCAGCGGCAACAGCCTCGCCACTCCTCTCCGGCTCAAATGCGGCGACGCGTCCGTTTCTCCCCATCTCTTCGGCGAACACCGCCCCCGCGGCGGCTCCGAAGGACATCGTGCTAAAACCGCTCAAAAAAACGTGGGTGACAGTGCGCAAAGACGTGGCAGATTCCCCGCCCGTCTTCGATGACTGGCTCTTTCCAGACGCGCGCGCGCTGAAATTTCGCGGCGTGAAATTCTGGATCGAGGTGAAAGACCCGACCGGGGTCGAGATCACCCGCGACGGGCAGCCTGTCGTGACGGCGTCGTCGAGCGTGAAGATCGAGTGAATTCCCAAATCGAAATCCCAAAAACGAAGGTCGGCATGGTCAGCCTCGGCTGTGCCAAAAACCTCGTGGATGCCGAGATCATGCTCGGTGGTGTCGTGAAAAATGGCATGCAAGTCACAGCAAACGCCGAGGATGCCGACGTCCTGATCGTCAACACCTGCGCCTTCATCGACTCGGCGAAAGAGGAATCGATCGACGCGATCCTTGATGCGCACCAGCAGCGCGGGTTGCGAAAAAAGGCGGGCCAAAAGCTGATTGTGAGCGGCTGCATGGCGCAGCGATTTTCCAGGGAACTCGCGCACGAGATGCCGGAAGTGGACGCCTTCATCGGGCTCGATCAAATTGCGGACGCCGGTGACATCGTGGGTCGGATTGCCCTTGGCGAACAGCAGGCGCCGCTGAACCTCGTCACCCGGCGCTCCACTTACATTCCTGATTTCGACACACCGCGTTTCCGCCTCACGGCGGGTCATACGGCTTACGTAAAAATCGCGGAGGGTTGCAACCATCCGTGTTCGTTCTGCGTGATTCCGCAAATGCGCGGACGCCATCGCAGTCGGACCATCGAGTCCGTCGTCGCGGAGGTCCGCGCGCTCGTTGCGGAAGGTGTGCGCGAGATTAATCTCATCAGTCAGGACACGACTTATTTTGGCATGGATCACTGGGAGCAACGGTCAAATCCGACCCAGCCCGTGGACTCCAGCCGTGGCCCGACTTTGACGAAACTCCTGCGCGAGCTGCAAAAGATCGACGGCGATTTCTGGATTCGCCTGCTTTACACGCATCCCGCGCATTGGAGCGACGAGCTGATCGCCGCGATCGCCGAATGCGACAAAGTCGCGCGCTATGTGGACATGCCGTTGCAACATATCCACGGCGAGATGCTCGATCGGATGCGGCGCGAAACGACGAGCGAGCACATTGAAGGCGTGATCGCGCGCATTCGTGCCGGCATCCCCGGCATCGCGATCCGCACGACTTTCATCGTCGGGTTCCCGGGTGAAACCGATGAACATTTTGCGTCGCTGATGGCGTTCATCGAGCGCACGCGTTTCGAGCGGCTCGGCATTTTCACCTACTCGCAGGAGGAAGGTTCACGCGCCGCGAAAATGCCGGATCAACTTCCGCCCAAAACCAAGACGGCGCGGTTCAAACGTGCGATGCAGTTGCAGCAGAAAATCGCGGCTGAAAACACCGCTGCGATGATCGGCAAAACGCTGCGGATTCTGGTGGAGAGCCCGCTGCAGGGCCGCTCCGAAGCGGATGCGCTCGATGTCGATGCTCGCGTGATTTTGCAAAAACCCGCCCCAGCTGGCGAGTTTTGCCACGTGAGAATCACCGGCGCGGAAGTTTACGATCTCGTCGGCGAGCCGGTTTAGCGACCGTCGAGCGCGGGCGTTTTTCCCGCGAAGCGGAGGCTTGCAATATCCGACCGTCGCGCCGCTAACTTCCGCGCATGGATTCCAGCCATGCCGGGTTGCCGGTGCTCGATTTCGTGCGCCGAGACACGCCGGTGCTCGCTCGTGGAATGAGTGTCGCCGAGGCGCTCGATGCGATTCGGGAGCGGCCGATGAGCCAGACGGTGATTTATTTTTATGTGGTCGATGAAACCAAGAAGCTCGTCGGCGTGCTGCCCACGCGCAGCCTCCTGCTGGCGCAGCCGGAGGAAAAAGTGGCGGACCTGATGATCGCGCGGGTGGTGGCCATCCCGCAGACGGCGAGCGTGCTCGATGCGTGCGAGTTTTTTGTGCTGCACAAATTTTTGGCCTTTCCGGTGGTGGATTCGGAAAGGCACGTCGTCGGCACTGTAGACATCAATTTATTCAACGAGGAAGTGTTCGGAATTCCCGAGACGGCGCGTCCGGATGATCTTTTCCAGGCGCTCGGATTTCATATTTCCGAGCTCAGGAACGCATCGGCGTGGCGCGTCTTCCGTTTTCGGTTTCCGTGGCTGCTCGTGACGATCGGCGCGGGCACCGTCTGCGCGTTTCTCGCCCGCGCGCATGAGACGACGCTCTCCCGCAGCCTTTTCGTCGCGTTTTTTCTGACGCTCGTGCTGGCGCTGAATGAAGCCGTCACCGTGCAATCCATGGCTCTCGCGGTGGAGGCAATGCACGCCGGGACTCCGAGCCGCCGCTGGTATTTGACCGCATTGCGACGCGAGATCCTGACGGCGGTGCTGCTCGGGCTCGGTTGCGGCGGGCTGGTCGCAATGGTGGTCGCTGCGCTCGGCGCGACCGCGTGGACGGCTTTGGTGATCGCGGGCAGCATCGCGATTTCACTCTGTGCGGCCTGCCTGCTCGGTCTCAGCATTCCCACCCTGCTGCATGCCGCGAAGCTCGACGTGAAGATCGCCGCCGGGCCGATCACGCTCGCGCTGACGGATGTCTCAACGTTGCTGATCTACTTCACCCTCGCGAGCGCCGCGTTGTAGTCAGATCAGCTCCGCGATCTGCACGGCGTTGAGCGCAGCGCCTTTGAGCAACTGATCGCCGGCGACCCAAAACGCCAGGCCGTTATCGAGCGCGCAATCCAGCCGCAGCCGCCCGACTTCGCAATCGTCCTTTTCCGCAACATTCAAGGGGAGCGGATACTTGTTGTTCGCGGGGTCATCGACGAGTTGCACGCCGGGTGCGTTCGAGATGGCTGCACGCGCTTTTTCCAACGAAACAGGTCGCTCGAACTCGGCGTTGATCGCGACAGAGTGCGCGCGATAAACGGGCACGCGCACGCAGGTGACGCTCGCGCGAAAGCCCGGCAAATGCATGATGCGGCGGCCTTCGCCCTGCATTTTCATTTCTTCTTTCGTGTAGCCGGTCTCGAGAAACGAATCGACGTGCGGCAGCACGTTGAAGGCGATTTGGTGCGGGTAAACTTTCTTCGTGATTTCGCGCCCCGCGGTGATGTCGCTGACCTGCTGCCGCAGCTCCTCGATCGCCTGCGCGCCCGTTCCGGAAACGGCCTGGTAGCTAGCCGCGACCACGCGCTTCACTCCGAACGCCTGATGGAGCGGCCACAGACCCATCAGCGTGATGGCCGTCGTGCAATTTGGATTTGCGATGATTCCCCGGTTTTTCGGGATGTCGCTGCCATTGATCTCGGGAATCACGAGCGGCACATTTTCATCGGCGCGAAAGGCCGAGGAGTTGTCCACCACCACGGCCCCGGCCTGCACGGCGAGCGGCGCAAACTGCTTCGAAATGGACGCGCCGGCGCTGAAAAGCGCGACGTCGACGCCAGTGAATGAATCCGCGCGCAGCTCCTGCACCACGATTTTCTCTCCCGCAAAATCCATCGTTTTCCCGGCGGAGCGCGCCGAGGCGAGCAGCGTGAGCTTCCCGACCGGGAATTTTCGCTTGAGCAGGGTTTTCATCAACTCGACACCGACCGCACCAGTGGCTCCGACGATTGCGACATGAAGTTTGCTGCTCATAAAAGGGGTCTGCTATTGAGAAAAAAACGGGAGCACACAGTATAAAGCTTCCGCCGTTATGCAATCACCAGCGCGCGCACTTTACATTAGCATTTCGCGCCAGGAACTCGAACTGCGCGATGGCGACGAAGTGCTGGAGACGTTTCCAGTTTCGACTTCGGCGCGCGGCATCGGGAGCGAAGAGGGCAGCATGAAAACGCCGGTCGGCCGTTTTGAAATCGCGGAGAAAATCGGGGAGGGCGCGCCGCTGGGGGCCGTTTTCAAAAGCCGCGAGTGGACGGGAGAAATCGGCACTGAGGAAAACCCCGACGACCTGGTGCAAACGCGGATTCTTTGGCTGCACGGACTTGATCCTGAAAACGCGAACACGCACGGGCGCTATATTTACATCCACGGCACGAACCACGAATCCGACATTGGCGCGCCGGCCAGCCACGGGTGCGTCCGGATGCGCAATGCGGATGTCGCCGGGGTCTTCGAGAGCGTGGAGGAAGGAACTCCCGTCTTCATACAGCCGTAAGCGACGCTCGTCCCGAATCATTCGCGAAATCAGAAGCAACAAAGGTGTTGTTTTGTTTAAACAGACCAACGTAGAACCACACGTCAGCAACTCGCTGAGGAAAGGAGGCGAAAACAATTAATGAAAATACTCACCATCATTGCAGTCGCAGCGGCCGTCGTCGGCTTGAGCGCATGTGCACACAAGGAGCCAGCGCCCAGCAGCAGCTCATCCTCGATGCATCATTCGAGCTACTCCAAGTAGTCGAACGCCAAATCTGCTGAAGGTCAGGCCGTCATCAAAGCGGTCTGGCCTTCTTTGTTTTCAGGGGACGCACGCCGGGCGCGGCAGGCTTGGGTTTTCGCGGGCTTGTGTCCGCTTTTGCGCTGACAAATTCGCTTCCGCGCAGAAGAAAACGCCACGGTAGATGGGCTGCCTTGGAGATGCCGATGCGCAGAGCAGCCGTCACTCTCACGGGCCCGTGGGGCGGAAGAAATCCGACAAGCTTTCCCGAGCAGAGATCGCGTCCGTGATCGGCGCGCCGCACCTCGAGAGCCTGGGAAAGTTTCCCCGGTCCGGAGCAGAGCGCACGCAGGGAATACCCCTTTTTTAGCGCAGACATCCGGCGCGATGCCATCGTCTCGACGCCGCGGGTCGGCTGCAGCGCGCGGAGCAGAACAAAGCCGTCTTCACCGCCGTTTTTCACGAGCACATTCAACAGCCAGTGCATGCCGTAATTGAGGTAAACGTAAGCCGCGCCCGCGTCATGCGTGGCGATGAAATTGCGCGCGCTCGGGCGCATGAAAGTGTGGCACGCCTCATCGTTTTTCGCCGCATACGCTTCCGTCTCGACCACGATTCCGGCGCATTCGTTCCAGAAAAGCTCGCAACCGATCAGCTCCCGCGCGCAGGTGAGCGGATCGCGCTCGAAAAAACCGCGCGGCAGCTTGGCTTTACTCAGGAGAACCGGCGCATCCGCGCTCACAAGCCGGTCGGATGATCGATGAACTCCCATGGCACGCGAAAGCGCTTCGCCACATGCTCAGCCAGCGCTTTCACGCCGAAAGTCTCGGTCGCGTAATGGCCGCCGTAGAGCACGTTGACCCCGAGTTCTTCCGCGGCGGTGAAGCTCCAGTGCGGGCCTTCTCCGGTGATGAACGTGTCGATGCCTTCGCTCGCCGCTTTATAGATTTCGCCACCCGCCCCGCCGGTGACCACGCCGATACGAGCCACCTTTTCCGGGCCGCCGGGACAAACATGCACCGGCCCGTCGAGCGCCTGTTCCAGCCGCTTTACCAGCGATTCCCGTGATTGCGGAGCGTGCGCCTGCAAACCGATGAAGCGGCCTTTCTCGAAAAAGAACGGCTCTGTCTTTTTGAAACCGAGGGCGGCGCAGAGCAGCGCGTTGTTGCCGACGCGCGGATGCACGTCGAGCGGAAGGTGCGCGCTGTAAATGGCCAGATCGAGATCGAGCGCGGTTTTAATTTTGCGATAAGCGCCGCCGCGCAATGGCTGCACGCCCGCCCAAAAAAGACCGTGATGCACCAGCAGAAGATGCATCCCGCGCCGCGCCGCTTCATTGATCACCGATTCGCATGCATCCACCGCTGCCGCGATATTTACGATCGCGCCGGAGTTTTCGAGCTGCAATCCATTCACCGCGTTCGGCCAGTCGGCGATGTTGGCGACGTCGAGGAATTGATCGAGGTATTTGGTGATTTGCGGCAGCGAAGCCATCGAGAGAGTTGATTCGCGGAGAACCGCGAGATTAGATTCGGCGGTAGGAGATTTAAATATGACCGCCCCTGAAGCAAATGTTTCCGCCCCCAAATCCGAGCGCTGCCCGCTTTGCGACGCGCCGCTGCAAAACCCGAACGAGTGCAGCCGCTGCGATTGGGTGCGCCATGTGGAGGAGGCGCGGGAACGTCAGCGCAATCCGCGCGACGCGATCTCTGCCATCGCGAGCATGCTCTGGCCGGGCCTCGGGCATTTTTACAAAGGCTATCCCAAGCTCGCCGCCCTCGTCGGCGCCGGCGGGCTGCTTTGCTTTCTCTGGAGCATCACGTTTTTCATGTTCTTCGGATTCCTGATCCTGCCGCTTTACTGGGTCTGGGTCGCGGTGGACGCGTTTTTCCGGAAGGACTTGAAGTATCCGAACTACTACCAGACTTAGAATTTCCGTGCGGCGCCACTGCGGGGCGCGCAAACTTCCCGTCTATGTTGAGCGCAGGCATCGTTGGTCTTCCGAACGTCGGGAAAAGCACACTGTTTAACGCGGTCACACGCACGCGGAAAGCGCAGGCGGCGAATTATCCTTTCTGCACCATCGATCCGAACCAGGGCGTGGTGACCGTGCCCGACCCGCGTCTCGGCGTGCTCTCCGAGCTATCGCATTCGAAAAAACTTATCCCGGCCGCGATCGAGTTCGTGGACATCGCGGGCTTGGTCAAGGGCGCGAGCCAGGGAGAGGGGCTCGGCAATCAGTTCCTGAGCCACATCCGCGAAGTGGATGCGATCGTGCAGGTGGTGCGTTGTTTCGAGGATGAGGACATCCATCACGTCGCCGGCACCATCGATCCGATCCGCGACATCGAAGTCGTCACCACCGAGCTCGTGCTCGCCGATATGGCTGCGCTGCAAAAGCGCGGCGAGCGGTTGCATAAAAGCGTTCGTGCCGGCGACAAACAGGCGAAGGCCGAGCTGACGCTGATCGAGAAACTGCTGCCGCACCTCGACTCCGGCAAACCTGCCAACACGTTCGCGCTCTCCGACGAAGAGACTGTCACCGCCCGCGAGTTTTTTCTCCTCACGTCCAAGCCGGTGCTCTTCGCGTGCAACGTCGCGGAGTCAGATCTCGCCAACCTGATCGCGCAAATCGACAACATGGATGAGCAGGAAGGCGGTCTGCCCAGCGACGAAACCGAGGCGAGCGAGATTTCCGCCGCCGCGCGTTACGTGAAGTCGGTGCGTGATTACGTCCGCACACACCTGGCCACGGAAGCCGTCGTCATCTCCGCGCAGATCGAGAGCGAGCTCGTTGATTTGTCCGACGAAGAAGCGGCCGAGTATTTGAAAGACCTCGGCGTCAGTGGCAGCGGCGTCGGCTCGCTCATTCGCGCCGTTTATCATTTGCTCGGGCTCCGCACTTACCTGACCACGGGCGAGCAGGAGACGCGCGCCTGGACGATCCGCAACGGCGACAAAGCGCCCGCCGCCGCCGGCGTGATTCACAGCGACTTCGAGCGCGGCTTCATCGCGGCGGAGGTCGTGCATTTCGACGAGCTCACGCGGCTTGGTTCGTTCGCAAAAGCACGCGAAGCCGGGAAGCTGCGGATCGAGGGAAAAGAATACGTCGTGCGCGATGGCGACGTGGTCGAGTTCCGGTTCAACGTTTAAACCGCGATCGTCTCTTATAGGCGGCGCGTCCGGGGCTAAGCGGCGGCGATGCTCCGCCTCCAGCTCCTTCTGCGGGGCAGCAGCACCACGCCGGTCGGTGCAGGGTTATTCACAGGGGCTATTCCATCCGCCGGGATCGTCATCACGAGCGACTGCAAAAAATCCTCAAGAGCAAAGCCGCATAGAACCAAAGCCAACCCGCTTCGCTGAATTGAGAACCTGCATGGAACCAAAGCCAATCTGCTTTGCAGAAAAGCTCATCCACAAAGGATTGCCGAAAAGCAGACTCGCTTTCGGAGAAAGCCAACCCGCCTTGATTCCAAATCAATCGCTTTGCCCTCGATAGTGTCTGCGCAGGAGAAAAGACAACCTGCTTTGGATGGAAGCAGACTGACGCGCCGCCAATGTTGACTGGCTTTCGGAAATTCCGATCAGCTTTTTTCCGCAGCGGATCGTCATCGGCAGAGGCGCCTCGCTCTTTTGACGTGCCCTCCAGTGTATTCTCGTTAGCGTTCGCTCCTCATGGCTTGCGCGAAAGCGAACGGTTCGGTTCCTCATTCCGCCGCACCTCCCGGCTTGGAGATGAAGGTTTGGCTCTCTGCGGACCAGCGTTCCCTTTCTCCGTCCCCATGATCGCCTCCGAACTCCACGACCTCATCGAGTCTGACCGTCCGCCGCACATTCTCCATGTGCTGCCGCCGGAAGTCTTCGCCGCCGCCCGCATCCCCGGTTCGCTGAACGCGTGTGTCTATGAGATCGCCTTCCTCGATCAGGTCCGCGCCCTCGTGCCTGACTTGTCGGCCATCGTCATCGTTTACGGCGCGGGCGAGGGTTCGCTCGACGCCGTCACCGCCGTGGAAAAGCTCCGCGCCGCTGGCTACACGCAGGCGCGACCGTTTGACGGCGGCCTCGCGGAATGGACCGCCGCAGGTCTTCCGCTCGAAGGCACCGGCCAGCTCCCGCAGCCGCCCGTCCCCGACGGCGCCTTCCGCGTCGATACCGTCGAGAGCGTCATCCGCTGGACCGGTCGCAATCTTTTCAACCACCACAGCGGCACCGTCCGGCTCGCCGGCGGCGAAATCATTCTGCGCCAAGGCCAGCTCGTGAGCGCCCGGTTTACCATCGACATGACGAGCATCGCCAATGAAGACCTTAGCGACTCGGCGATGAAAGCGATGCTCATCGCGCACCTGCGCACCGCCGATTTCTTCGATGTCGAGCACCATCCTACCGCCGAGTTCATCGCCGACGCCGTCGAACCGATCGAGAGCTGCACCGAAGGCACGCCGAACCATCTGCTGCGCGGCACCTTCACTCTCCGCGGCATCAGCCGCCCGCTGGAGTTTCTCGTGCTCATCGCCGCGAAGGACGACGGCCAGCACCTCACCGGACAGGGTGTTTTGGAACTCGATCGCACCGCCTACGGCAGCCACTACGGCTCCGGCAAACTCTTCCGCTACCTCGGCGCCCACCTCGTCAACGACCACATCCATCTCCATGTCAAAATCCACGCGGAGCGGGAGAGGGGAGTGAAGCGCCTTTCCAATTAAATGAGCGACACATCCTGATGGCAAAGGAATCCAAAAACCTCACGTTTGATGAGTTTGCTGACGAACTGCTGGCGGAGACGCAACCGCGAGCGCTAGTGATTCTTGCGTCGGCGAAAATTGACATTCAACTCAGGTCGCTCATCGAGGTCTTTCTCCTGCCAAAGAATCGCAAAGCAAAGGAGCCGGATGAGCTGCTCGACGGCGAAAATCCTCTCGCAACCTTTAGCTCGCGCATCAAGATCTGCCATCGGGCAGGGCTAATCGATGACCTCCTCTCCGACGCTCGCGATAAGCTTCGCGCTCTCCGAAATCAGGCAGCGCACTGGGTGTCATTCGGGATTACAGATGCGCCTTTGAAGGATCAACTCAAACATCTCCATGTTTTAATGGCTTCTCGCCGCTCGTATAAATTGACTGTGTTGCGGTTCTTCGGTGAGACACTGTTGAGTCCGCCTCAGCAATTGCAAGCAACCCTCCTAACCCTTGCCGTTTTGCTGGAAAGCATCCGTTCAAAGATCGAATCAAACGCTCGCCTCCAAGTTTCACAACCGACCGCAATTGACTAATCGCAATGGCTTCATCCAAATCAAAAAAAGAACCAACTAAGCTTACGATCGCGGCGATTAGGGGGAAGGTTCTTGGCGTAAGTGTTTACCGCGGGTTTGCCCTTCTTTCTGACCTGTCGGGCCTTTCCAAGGCCGATATCTACGACCAAAAGGACAACCCTAAAGGCACACAGCGGGATCTAAGCGCGCCACATGCGAGAGAAGCGCACGAGTATGTGAGGACTCGGGATCTCGGATTTTGGCCGGAAGTGTTTTTGTGCGCCCGCAATAAGGGGGCCATCGCCTTTACACCATTCTCTGACGAGTGGCCGGACGTCGGTATCCTGACGTTCGATTTGGCTAAGATCAGAAAAGATCGGGCAATCGCAGTTTCTCGCATCGACGGCAATCATCGGCTGCATTACGCGGACGGCCAGTCCGAAGGTTACGCCAAAGTGGAAAAAAGCGTATCTTTTTGCCTCGCTTACGACCTTTCGCGAGATGACGAGATCCAGCTCTTCAAGGACATAAACAAGAATCAGAAGCCGATGAATACAAGTCACCTTGACGGTATCGAAGTGAGGCTTACTCCGGAAGAGCATCTAACGCGGCGCCAGCCCGAGCTATATATCGCGCAAAAGCTTGGGAAAGATTCTGCCAGCCCCTTGCACGGGCGAATCTACGAAGGCGGAAAGAAGCCGTCGGGAGTGGATATTCCTCTTCGGGCGATCAAAACCGGCATTGAGTATATGCTCACCCGCTCAACCCAGCTCCCTCAACTCGAGGATGCTGAGGCACAGTATCGGGTGATCCGAAATTACTTCGACGCACTGAAGAAGTGGCTGCCGAAAGCTTGGTCCGAACCTCGCGAGTATATTGTGCTTCGCGGCGCTGGCCTTTGGGCTGTGTCGTTCATTGGAGCTCACGTGATTGATAGAGCCCTGCACCAAGCGAAATTTACTTCGGCGGACATACTCACCATTCTAAAGTCAGGCAAAGAATGGGATTGGTCTAAGAATGGCGATTTCAAAGGAATGAGCGGTCGCGGGGGAGCGCTGGAAATCAGCAAACAGGTGACCAGTAAGCTCCAGGATAAGAATCGGATGTCCACGAAGCAGCTCTTCGAGGAGATCATGAAGGCGGAATGACTCCATGAAAACGGACGTTGGACGAGCGCGTCCTATGGGGGGCGGCGCGATGCCCTTTCGGCGGGACGGCGCCGGTTGCCGAT
>JAXDQV010000193.1:0-4923 GCA_034667645.1 Chthoniobacter sp. | reverse complement strand
GCTGGCGGGCGAGAATCGCGTGGTGGTGCCGCTGGAACGGGCGTCGCAGGAGTTCCAAAAAGCGCTGCTCGCGCGGGTAGACGCGCGCTTTTACTCCCATCATGGCGTCGATCCGATTGGCATCACGCGCGCGCTGGTGCGCAACATCGCCAAGGGCCACATCCGCGAAGGCGGGAGCACGCTCACGCAACAACTCGCGCTCAATACCTTCCTGGGCGGACGTCACACGCGCAGCATCCACCGCAAGGTTCTGGAGGCGTTTCTCTCGCTGCGCATCGAGCAAAATTTCACGAAGCGCCAGATCATCGAGGCTTACATCAACCGCATTTATTTCGGGACCGGCGTTTACGGAGTGGAAACGGCGAGCCAGACCTACTACGGCAAACCCGCGGCGAACATGAACCTCGATGAAGCTGCGACGCTGGTGGCGCTCATCCGCAGCCCGCACCGCTACTCGCCCTTCAATAATTTGAAAGGGGCAATGCGGCAGCGCGACCTCGTGCTCGACCGGATGGCGGACTTGAAAATGATCAGTCCAGAGCAGGCGGCAGCGACCAAGAATTCGCGCCTGGCGCTGGCGAAGAAGCGCTCCACAGCGCCGCAGGAAAACTACGCGATGGATGCCGTGAGGCGCGATCTGGACATGTTGCTCGACGATGAGCAGCACGACGAGGGCGGGTTGAAAATCTACACAACGATTGATCCCGCGTTGCAGCGAGCGGCGCAAAATTCGGTGGATACTGAACTCCGCAAGATCGAGCAAAAGCCCGGCTATAACCATCCGCGCCGGGCGCAGTTTGCGCCAGAGGCGGACGGCGACTCAACGCCGTATCTGCAGGGAGCACTTGTGGCCATCGACAACCACTCCGGCGCGATCCGCGCCCTTGTGGGCGGACGTGATTATGCCGAGAGCCGCTTCAATCGGGCGCTGCTCTCGAAACGGCAGGCTGGGTCGACCTTTAAGCCTTTCGTCTATGCGACAGCCTTTGCCCGTGGCCTGCAGCCGGATGCGCTCATCGATGATGCCCGCATTCACCCCGGCGAGCTGCGCGCGGTTTCAAACTGGAACCCGGAAAACTCTGATGGCACGTATCGCGGGCCGATGCCGGCCGCGGAGGGCTTGATCCAGTCGCGCAACACCATGAGCGTCCGCATCGGGGATTACGCTGGTTTAACAAATGTAGCGCAGACTGCTGCAGCAGTCGGGCTGGGAAAAATCCCAAACACCCCGGGAGTTTACATCGGATCGTTCGAGACCACGCTCAAGGATTTGACGGCGGCTTACACCGTTTTCCCCAATGGGGGAACGCGCAAACAGCCTTACGTCATCGAGCGAATCGACGATGCCGACGGCCAGTCGGTCTATCGCGCTTCGCACGTGAGCGCAGCGGCGCTCGATGCGAAAACGGCCTCACTGACGACCTCCATTTTACAAGAAGTGCTGGAACGCGGCACCGCCGCAAGCGCGCGATCGCTGGGATGGACGAGGCCGGCCGCGGGCAAAACGGGAACGACCAACGACTATAAGGACGCGTGGTTTATCGGCTACACGAAGTCACTCACGTGCGGGGTGTGGGTGGGACTAGATCGCCCGCAAACAATCATCGCACGCGGCTACGGAGCAACCCTTGCGCTCCCTATCTGGATCGACGCGATGAACGCGGCCTCGCCGCAAAAATATCCTGCGCCCGAGATGGAAGACCGCTGGCACGGGGAGTCGCCGCAGGTTTCGCCCGAGCGACGCATCGAAGCGGTGCCCGGAAATATCCTGCGCTCGTTCCGTAAGTTCTTCGGCGGGCGTTAGGTGATCGCTTCGCGGTAAAAGCCTTCCAAGGCGCGGACCTGCGCATGCAGTTCGAATTTCTCCGCCACCGCGTGGGACGCCGCCGCACTCATTGCCTGGAAACGCAGAGGATCATTCGCGAGATCGAGTATCGCGCGGGCGAGCGCCTCGTCATCGCGCTCATGCACGAGCAGGCCACTTACGCTGTGCTCCACGGCCTCCGGAATTCCTCCATGCGTCGTCGCGAGGACGGGCAAGCCCGTGGCCATGGCTTCGAGCATGGAGTTCGGCACACCTTCCTGATTTCCATCGGTGCCGAGCTCGCTCGGATGCAGGAAAAAATGCGCTTCGTAGAGCAGTTCGCGCAATGCCCGCTGCGGCAGAAACCCGGTAAATCGCACTTTTTCCAAGAGGCCGAGCTCAGTCGCTGATGCCTGAAGATCAGCCAACAGCGGGCCTTCGCCTGAAATCGTAAAGGTCGCCGCAGGAAAGGCATGTGCGAATTTGGTAAAAGCTCGCAAGCTCGTTTGGAGTCCTTTTTTTGGAATCAGACGACAGGCTTGCACGATCTTCCACGCTCCATCGGAGGGAACTTCGCGTTGGACGAAGCTGAGTTCTTTGATCGGGATGCCGGTGCGATGGAGGCGGATTTTTTCTCGCGCGCAGCCTAGATCAACCAGACGGTCTCCGAGCGAATGCGAGCGCACGAGGAGCAACCGGACGCGCGCCAACATCGCTTGCATCGCCGCGCGAAACGCGGGTTTGTCCATGTCCACCATGGCGTCCGCGCCGTGGAAGGAAACGATGACCGGCAGCGGCTCCAGTTGAAGCAACGGCAACAAATGAACGCCGATGTGCCCGAAATAAATGTGCAAAAGGCGCGCTCTACAGCGACGGAGTTCTGCGACGATGCGTGCAGCCTCGCGCCCGGAAATCTGCAATGGTTGCCTGCGAATTTTTTTGGCCCAAAATCGCCGCACCTCACGGATTCTCGACTTCCGGAGCACGACTACATCGTCAAACGGAAACTGGAGGATGTTTTCGCGTTTTTGCGCAATGACCACCGGGCGAAACGTTTCCATCGCCATGATCTGCCGGTAGATGTGGAGCATCTCCGGCTTGAGAAACGTGGCGCAGTATTGCGCTGCGACCGGCCTCCCCGCTGATGATGACGCTTGCAAGCGGGGTCAGAGTTTTGAAAACCCCAAGCTGATGCAAGCTGCAATCCCCGTCGCGGCGGCGAACGGCGCCACCCCCGCGATGGAAATGGAATTAAAACTCAAACGCGAACAGGCGCAGCGCGACCGGATGTTCGCGGGACGGATCGCGTGGCCGAAAAAACGGCTCGTTTTCGCGATACTCGATATATTGCGCGCCGGTGCCATATTCGGCCGGAGCGAGAGGATTCAAAGCCTGCGCGGGGTTGCCCATGCGGGCGGCGCGTTGCAATCCACCATCACGAATGATGCGCTGGCTGTAAGGCGGCGGCGTGACCTGCTGAGTGCGACGGAGCGGCGCCACGAAATTCTGCGCCATCGCTGAGGACGCAACGCCCGCGATGACCAATCCGAGAAGTGCTTTTTTCATAATGTTTTCCTCCTGAGTAAAATCGCGCACGGGCGACGGAATGGACGCGCGGGCGCGCCGATGAAATGGTTGGCGCGCTGCGAATTCTTTCTATTGTGTCTGCGCCCATGGAAAAGGAGCTCACGGTTTTGAACAAACTCGGCCTGCACGCGCGTCCAGCCGCGGAGTTCGTCCGGTGCGCGCGGCGGTTCAAAAGCGAAATTCGCATCCTGAAAGACGGCGAGGAATATTCTGCGGCGAGCATCCTCGATGTGCTCAGTGCAAATCTCGATTGCGGATCGGTGATGCTGTTGCGCGCCGAGGGCCGGGATGCGGCGGAGGCGCTGGAGGAGCTGGCCGGTTTGATGCACGCCTTTAAAAAGCAGGAAGAATCGGAGTAACGGCAAAAGCCGGAAAAGGATTCAGCTCGCACGGCGTTCCTGCTTTTCTCAAGTCGTGATGGATTTCGTCAAACGTGCAAAGCGCGTCATTGATCTCGAGGTGGGTGAAATCCAGCGCTTGCGCGCGAGGCTCGATGACTCCTTTGCCAACGCGGTCAAGGTGATCAAAAGCACCGTCGAGCGACGAAATAAGGTGGTGGTGATGGGGGTGGGGAAAAGCGGGCATGTGGGGGAAAAGATTGCCGCAACCCTGACCAGCACCGGTTCGCCGGCGGTCGTGTTGAATTCCCTGAACGCGCTGCACGGCGATCTGGGCGTGGTCGCCGACGGAGACGCGGTGCTCGCCCTGAGCTACAGCGGCGAGACGGACGAGTTGATCAATGTGCTGCCGGCGCTGGCACGGTTCGACGTGAAGATCGTGTCGATGACCGGAAATCCCGGGTCGTTTCTCGCGCAAAATTCTGATGTGCATCTCGACGTGAACGTCGAACAGGAAGCCTGTCCATTAAACCTCGCGCCGACTTCCAGCACCACCGCGATGCTGGTGCTTGGCGACGCCTTGGCGATGGTCCTGCTGGAAGCACGCGGCTTCAACAAGGAAGACTTCGCGCGCTTTCACCCAGGCGGAAAGCTCGGCCGCACCCTACTTTTAAAAGTAAGCCAGATCATGCGAGGCGAGGAGCGCATCGCGCGCGTCACACCCGAGGCGCTGATTCGCGAAGTTCTGCACGAGATGGCCAAAAAGCGCGCGGGTTCGGCGGTGGTCATCGCGCCCGAAACCCGCGCGCTCCTCGGCATCTTTACGCACGGTGACTTCGGACGGCACTTCCAAAAAGAGCCCCAACTACTCGAGAAGAAGGCAGGCGACTACATGACGCGCAACCCAATCACCATCCGTGGCGAAAAACTCGCCGCGGAAGTCCTCCACATCCTCGAGCATCACGCGATCGATGACCTAGTCGTCGTCGACGACCAGAACAGGCCCATTGGTGTTGTAGATTCGCAGGACCTCGCGCGCTTTAAGTTGCTTTAAAGCATAACACGAGGCGCGAACACACCTCTGGACGGCCCTGATTGTTGGGAAGCCTGGCTAGCGGATGGAAAAAAGCCGCGCAGACGAAAGTCTATCCAGGGAGACTTTGTTGATGCGACCGGAGGCCCACTTGATTTTTA
>JAXDQV010000192.1:0-5935 GCA_034667645.1 Chthoniobacter sp. | reverse complement strand
GATCTATCATGTGGCTGAAGAGAAGGATCGCATCCGGCTTCCCTTTCCCCGGGAGAATGAAAGTGTCAGCGATGGATGAGTTGCTGGGACTCGCATTGACCTTCTTCGCCGCCGTGGGGACGAGGACATTGAACTTTGCTCCGCTCGGCATGGCCGCACCGTCCTCATTGAGAATGAGCCAACGACCCGTGGACGCAGGGGCCGGAGAGATTGCAGCTGAATAGTAGACACCGACCGGATGGTTGTTGTAAATGCTGGTCAAGTATTGCGTGACGATCGGCTTCAGGGTCCCTTTCCCATTGAGCACCGGAGAATCGAGGGTAATGGAGGAGCTGGTGATCGGAGCGTCCGCCGCACCGGCGGTGAACTGGAGAACGTGGGTGGCTGCCTGGACGGTAGGGAAGGCGAGCAGCACAATGGACACGAACGCGCTGGCGAGGCCCGCGCACCGTGACACGATAACAGAGGAGGTAGTGTTCATTTGTGGTATTTGGTTATCAGTTGGGGGGATTCCACATGGAATACCGGGACATTTGGACGAGGTGGGTAGGTTT
This sequence comes from Chthoniobacter sp., assembly GCA_034667645.1. Lineage (GTDB taxonomy): Bacteria > Verrucomicrobiota > Verrucomicrobiia > Chthoniobacterales > Chthoniobacteraceae > JAJPJG01. The sequence continues at coordinate 5,381 of JAXDQV010000192.1, read as the reverse complement.
CATAATGTCCTGCTTCTGGCTGAAGTTGAAACGCATTGTCCTCAGTTCGGCCCGGCAGAGCACCCTTGCCGTGTCGCGCGGAATCGAAAACGCACCGCCTATGAACGGCGTATTGCAAGACTGGGGACAATCAGCAAATACGTCAAGGCACCACGGCGTCGCGAGCCTCGCGCGCTACGCCATCTGCCTCGGCCTTATCGGCGCGGATTGAGCCCCGACGCGGGAAACGCCGGCCACCACCGCTCTGCAAAAACTCCTCATGCCCATTGCATCGGAGTTCTCCATGCTCGGAGCAGAAATTGGCCAGCGCGTCGTGCTGGCGGATGAGCTCAAGGAGGTTTGGACGGTGTCGAAAATCGCCTAACGAGCTCCATCTGGAATTGCTCCTAGCCGGGATGTAAACACCGGCGCGCGGTCGCTCCCCAAGCGGGCGATTTGTTCGATGGTTGCGGGCTGGGTAACGACTTTCAGGAGCCGGTATTCTTTCCCCGGTGGCTGCGGCAGCAGGAGCCCCTCCACGGCTGAATACGCGGGCACGTCCTCCCAGTTTTGCTCGCCGGTCGTCTTGTCCTTCTCGCCGAAGCGTTCCACCTCGGGCACGATCACCGGTTCAGCTCCCTCCCGCCTGATCCAGTAGTTCCGACTCTCACTTCGGGCTGGCCCGCCGAAGATCGCCTCGTCAAACGGGATCTCGAACTCGCCACCCAGGCCGGCTTCAAGACCTTCGCGCCGATGCACCTCCTCCCGGCGCGCGATTATTCGCGTCCCACAACCAAGATATCGAGCAGGCTTGGGCCACCTCCGCCTCCACGCCTGCCTCCCGGGCCTTGTTCGGGCGTGGCTGACGCTACGGGGCTGGGGCTGCCGGACGGCGACGGGGCCGGGGCAGGCTCGGTTGTGATCAAAACAATGTTCCCTGTTTTGGTGTCTAATGTGCAGGTTTTCGCCCGCGATTTTGTCTGCACGGTTTGCTCGATCTCGAAACTCGTCGGATCCTTTTCCTTGATGATCGTGAGCGTGCCGTCGCCCTGCGAACTGAATGCCTCCATCGTGGCCGGATTGAATCCGCCATTGTCCGTGCCTCTGCCGATGGGCAACGTGGCCAGAATCTTTCCGTCGTCGGCATTCACCACCACGCATACCTGTGGGTCGTGGCACATGGCGAAAAGGAGACGGTTCTTCGCATCCAGGCCCAACCCCGCCGGTTCGCCGCCCTTGCCCGCCAGGTCGTAGTGCGCGGTGACTTGCAACGTCTTCAAGTCCACCACCGCAATTTGGCCTTTGTCCTCGAGATCCACATAAAGATGGCCTTGGCCGTCACTGGCGGCCTGCTCGGGCGCGCCGCCCAGATCAATCGTCCCGACCGCTGAACCATCCGCTGCGGCAATTACCGTCGCATTGGGAGCAGAGTGGCTGAAAACAAAAACTCGCGCGGTTTCTGGATCGAGGTAGATGCCGTCGGGGCGACCTTCGACCGGGATCGTCTTGATCGTCTGCAAGGTCTTGCTGTCCCACATCACCACCGGATTGCTGCTGCAGAAGCCGTGGTGCGACTTCGGGTCCACTGCCACGCCGCGCGCACGGGCGTTCGGAATCGTCCCGACCGATTTTAACGTGTCGAGATCGAAAACAAGCACCTCGTTACCGCGCGGAACGTAAAGCCGGCGCTCAGCGCTGTCGGCAGAAACATAATCAAGTCCGCCAGAGCCCATGACCTGCGCCGTCTTTAGGATCTTGTAAGGCTTAGCATCTCCGGTAGCGGCCGAGACGATAAGTGGGGAACCGAGAAAAGCGGCAGCTCCAAGCTGCGCAGCGATGATCAATGAGGAATAAGAGGTGGAGTGATTCATGGTGCGAAGGAGTGAAAACTTCGATTTAAGGATGGTAAGTTTCTGACAGGTTTTTTTCATAAGTGCGGATCGGGATTAAAGTTATAGGAGAGTTTAGAATCTTACTGGTAGCCGTAGGCGCGTTGTTATTTTCATTCCCGATACTAGTTGAGACCGCTTCTGCAGCACGGAGGTCCAAGGCGGTGAACGTTTCGCCACCTGCAATACCCACATGTCAGGGCACAAAGATGAAATAGATCAAGTAACACAGCAGCACACCTATACCGGCAACTACCAATCCGTTAAAGCGCCGGCGTTTAAGATAGCACATGAGTGCCATGCCCGTGGCAGAAACCAGGATGATCAGCGTGGCGGAGGCGTTGATAAGCCAGTGCCATGCCGTGCCGGCATCTTGACCTTTGTGAAGATCGGTCATCACGGCGACGAAACCGTCCCGGGTTTCGGTTAACTCATAGTCGCCCGTATCGCGATTGATGGTGGCGTCAGCCGCGTAGCCAGGCGCGCGAAACGAGACCGCACATTGAGAGTCATCGATCGTAAACTCGTGCAACGCACCTCTGATGAGATGCGCACTGCGAAGTCGTTCCACAACTTGCAGTTTCGCGACGGCGTTGGAGTCCTGAGTTTTGACCCACGCCAGAGCCACCTTTCCCTTGAACGAGGTCGTCCGCTGCGCTTTTCCCTCGGAGTTGTTGAGTATCAAGCCAGTTGACGCGAAAAAGAAGAGGATCGCGAAGCTGAACATCGAAATATAGATGTGCAGCACCCGAAAGAACGATGCGAAGTGGCGCCGCCAGTATCCGTGGACGTGATGCGTAATACTCACGCGAAGTCTCGAAGTCTATTTCGCCTCTATTTTCTGGCGGTAGTCGAATGAGACACCGGCAATCTCCGGGTTAGCAGGGACGTCGATGTGCTGTGGAACTCCAGAGAAATCCATTTCCTTTTCGATTAGTTGATGCGTCCCGTGCTCGCGTGACACCTCAATCAGCACCTTGTATTTACCGGCTTTGACCGGCTTGCCCGCGTTATCTTTGCCGTCCCATTTCAGCGTGTATTTGCCGGCTGCGCGGGTTGCACCGGATACCGAAGCTTTGATATCGGAACCTTCGGCGAGCGCGCGCATTTGATCGGCTTGATTCCACGATCGCAATTCCTTCAGGTATTTAACCTCTCTCGCGTTGAACCAGAGGGCTAAAGTGCGCACCGAAAAATTGTCCTTGTCCTCAACCCACACCGCCACATAAGGGCGACGCGCGCGTTGCTCTTGGATGTGCGCGACTTCCAAATTCACGACTAGTTCACACGAGGATTTCCAGTCCGGGCTATCCGGTGTCGCGACACTCGGAGGCGGCGACGTGGGTTCATTGGACACAAGTTGAAAATCGCCCAAGGCAGCGAGTTGAATTGGCATTTCCCCACGGCTCCAGTTGCGGCTCATTGCCCGCTTTCCATCCTTGGTTATGAGAAGACATTCCACCCCTGGCAGTTCGTCCGCGAGACGAACGCTTTCCTCGAGCGTAAGGACCGAAAAAATGGTAGCGAGCGCGTCAGCGTCCCCCGCCTCGGGAGCCACGGCCGTGGCGCTGATCACATAATTAACCGGGTGCCCGGTTCGAGGATCCACGATGTGCGAAAAATGCCTGCCGGCAATATCCACGCCGCGACGGTAATCCCCGCTCGTAGCCACAGCTTGGTTTCGGAGGGCAATCCGCGCAATCGGCCATGCGTTCTCCGCCGGATCACGCGGGTTGGCAATGTCCACGGTTTCGCTCAAGTCTCCCTTCACGCAAATGTCTCCACCGATGTTCACCACGGCGCCGCGAACACCTTTGACCGCCATCGCCGCTTTTCCGGCAAGTCCAACGATGTAACCTTTTCCCGCCGCGTTAAGTATTAAGGGAGCTTTGCCGAGATGCATGGCTGTGCCTTGCGCGAGGTCGAGCCTCCAATGCGGAGACCGGGCAATGGCGAGCGCCGCTTCGATCTCGCGCTGATCAGGTAGACGCTGGTCGCGCGCGGCCTTTTCCCAAAGCTGGAAGATGGATTCTGCTCCTGCGTTGAGCGCGCCCTGGCTGCGCTCCTGCCAGCCGTCATAGAGCGCGAGCACTTCCATGATTTCGGGGGCAACTTCGACTGCTTCTTGATGGGTTTTGGACCACCGTGAAAAAGCGCTGTCGCTATCATAGGTGCTGATGATTTTCGCAACGCGATCGATCTCGGCTAAAGCAGCCGATTCAGCCTGTTTCGCCAGCGTCTCGGTAGGCGCTGCGATTTTGAGTTCCAGTGAACTGCCGAGAACATTCTCATGGTGGAAAATATGACGCGCCGCGTGCTCGGGCTCTACGAGTGCCAGAGCCAGCTTCGGCGGGACCTGAGAAAAATCAGAGGTTAACATGCTTGTGATCTTACCGGTCGTGATCGTCGTTACTGTCGCCCCGGTTTCCAGCGTTGTTCTGCGATTGGAATAACTTTTGAATTTCATCTTTCGACAGAAAACTGTCCTTGTCCGTGTCGCCCCGATCCATGAGCGACTTCATACGGTCGGGCAGTTCCTCCTTGGAGATTTTCCCATCACCGTTTGCGTCGAATTTCAAGAGGTCGTTCACCAACTGGGGCACATTGTTTGAACCCCCTCCACCGGGACCGCCAGGGCCACCCTGACCCCCGGGGCCACCTGGGCCGCGGCCAGGCATCGCCGCACGCAATTCATCGTCCGTCACCTTGCCATCGCCATCCTTGTCCAGTTTCTTCAGCGCGGCCGTAGCGTTGATCATTTCCTTTTCGTCGATAGTGCCGTCGCCATTGGCGTCAAACACCGACAGGAATGGATTTCTGCGCCCCGGTCCGCCGCGACCGTCGCCGCCAGGCCCTCCCGGTCCGCCACGCTCACCGGGTCCCCCAGGTCCGCCTGATGGCGGTGGCCCATCCTGAGAGCGAATGGTGGCGATGGTTGTAAAGGTGCAGACAGCTGCGATGCCGAGCTTCAGATAGGTTTTGTTTTTCATAGGTAGTTTTGGAGTTGAGGTTTTTAGTTGGGTTAAGAATCGGATTAAGAAATTGGCGCGAGCTTTTTTCGCGGGACGGGTTCCGTCGAACTGAGCTTTGGCGGCAGAGAACTCTTTCGCGTCCAATATATCCCCGCGAATACGGCAAGAAATAATGCTGCGAGCAAACCTATATTTCTCAGCGCGTGGGCAGGGGTCGCCGGCGCTTGAATTGTGAAGAAAATTTCGCACGCGCTTTGGTTTTCGTTTCGCCTTTGTGCGGTGATCTCGACTGCGTCAGCAACTGGCTTCGCGGCGTTAAACAAATACACACTCGCGGTGGGTAGATGCCGGTTCTCAACGCTGAGCCTGTGCGCCCCACCCGCGAGCGAGCCGGACATCACGGTGAATTCCAACTGAATGATTCCAAAGCCGGTTCGCAGTTCGGCAGGCTCGGGGAAGTTTGATGCGGTGTGTCTTAGCTTAATGTTCTGCTGGTCAAGCCGGACGATCAGGTCGCGCTTCAGCAATTCAGCGTAGTCTG
>JAXDQV010000191.1:0-16064 GCA_034667645.1 Chthoniobacter sp. | reverse complement strand
ACTACTCGCCGAAAAAGGGTCAGGCGCTCGGCTGGATCGTCACTCTCACGCGTCGCCGCGCCATCGATCGCCTGCGCAAACGCCAAGCCTATCATCGCGCCACCGAGCGCCTCGAAGTGCACACGGAGCAGCAGCCCGAGGCTTGGCTGCACAATCGAATCGAGGACGACATTTCCCACGACGACCTCCGCGAATTCCTGCGCGGACGCATCGAGGGATTGCCGCCGTTCCAGAAGGAGGCGATCGAGCTCGCGTTCTTCAAAGGCATGAGCCAGCGCGAAATCGCCCTTTACACGAACACGCCGCTCGGCACCGTGAAAACGCGGCTCGAGCTCGGCCTGCGCAAGCTCTACGACTCAGTCCGCGGGTTGCGCTCGAAAATCTAGCGCTACTCGTCGAGCGTAAAGCCGACCTCGATCGTGACCTGCCAGTGAGCGATCGCCTGGTTCTCGATGTGCCCGCGGGTTTCCACCACTTCGAACCAGCGCAGATTGCGCAGATTCTTTCCCGCGCGCGCGATGGCGTTTCGCACTGCGTCTTCAATACCTTTCGGGGAGGAACCGACCAGTTGGATCTTTTTATAAACGTGCTCGCTCATGCTGCAATTTAAGCCGCGCTCTGGACGCAAAGCGAAACGAATTTCCCGCCGTTTGTTTTGGGAATCGCCGCCTAGGGTCGCGCGAGGGTCGCGCTCATCAAGCCGATCACCACTTCATTTGAAAGTGCGCGCACGGTGAGCGATTTCAGTTCTTTCGTCGGATCGAGCGCGAGATCGAGCACCGTCGCCGCGCCACCCTCCACCTTGCCGCCTTTTCCTTTGAAATTCGAGAGATCGAGGATGCGCACCTCTCCCGTTTTCAGATTTACGCGCGGCGGGATCGGGCCCGGACGGCGAAATGCGAAGTCGTCGATGAGATAATCCTGATCGATCGGCCACCAGTTTTCCGGATTGCGCAACGCCAGCCGCGCGGTCGTGCCATCGGCGTAGGTCACGATGACTTCGCCATTGTCGATGCGGCTCTGCATCTGATTCGTCGAGCCGGCCATCAGCAGGAAAAGGCGTGAGGCTTTCCCGCTCAATGACGCGGCAAGCTCGCGCGGAAAATTTTCCCACTGCGAGACGAATCCAATGTTCTTCGTGTCGGCCGCGTCCGATGTCTGAAACGGAACGCCATTCGGCAAAATGAGCCGTCCGCTGTTCCTTGCCGCGGCCGCTCGCAAGCCGGAATCGTCGATGGCGAACGCCGCCTTCGGCTCGCACCAGCCGCCGATTCCCTGCTTCGGCATCGCGAGCGAGCAATAGGGTGAGCGCGGGGTAAGGTAGTCGTGTTTAAAGATCTGCGTCACGTCATCGTTGAAGAAATTGGTGAGGGAAACGCACTCCAGTTTCGAGGTCGGCGTGACCGGCTGGGTCCAGTCGATTGCGACCGCCGCTTCAACTATTGTTTCAGGAAGCGGCGGAGCGGCGATTTTAACTGGCTTCGCGCCGGTCCAAGTCACGATAATTTTGGACTTCGCCGAGGGTGCGGCGGCGATCTCGATCAACGGCGTTCCGAAAGGCATCGCGACACGCGTCCATTTAGCCGGTTTTCCATCGACGGTGACACTCGCCACGTCGTTGCGCAGCGCGGGAATCCGGAGGCGCAAAGCCATCGGTTTTGGAAAACGCATCTCGGTGGAAAAGGTCTCCGTCAACTCGTGCCGCAGAAACGAGAAAGCGAAATCCGGATGCCGAATCTCCGCGTGATCCCAGCTCACGGGAAAGCCGGGTCGCACGAGCAATTCGCCGCTGAGGGCATCGGGTTTGATCCCGAAAAGTCCCTCGACGAGCGCGCGCGACGTCATGCCGACGCCATCCGCGAAATCGCGCTGCGACTCGCCGCGCGCCATGTCGAACTGCGTGCACATCCCGACGTTGCCCGGACACAAGCCCATGAACATCGAGTCGAGCACACAACCTTTAAACAATCGAAAAGCTCCGTCGCCCCGCCCGCTCTGCCAGAACGCGAGCGCGGTGTGCGCGGACTCCGCCATCACGACGTTGTTCGTGGACCACGTGTAAGGCATCCAGTTGGTCGTCGGCAGCGTGAACAAATTTTCGTCCGGAACGCCGGGGCCACGAATTGGGATGTGCGCGATCTGGTCATCCACGAACTGCGACATCTGCCACGCCTCCGTGGGCGTGGGCACTTCGGAATCAACGGTGTGATAAAATGTCCACAGCGCCGAACTGTCGTGCGTGCGCTGCAGGCCAAGCAGATCCTTGCTCTCCGCGAACCAGCCGCGATCGGCGAGCCAGAGATTTTCGTGCAGCGCCCGCAAAATCAAATCGGCCTCGCGCTCGTAGGGCGTCGCGTCCTCGCCGATCAGCTTCGCGATGCGCGCGGCCATTTTGTTGTGGTAGAAATTGTATGCGGTCGCGTGCGTCGCGCCGCCGCCGGAATACTGCAAATCGTCGCTCGCCCAGATGCAGCAATACGCCTCGTAAAGCGGCAGTTTTTCCGGCCCGAACGGACGCCGGAAAAGCCGCCGCTCCCACGCCAGGTGGCGCTCGATCACGGGCCATGACTTTCGCGCGAAATCGAGGTCGCCCGTCCAGAGCAGATGCCGGAACAAGACGTCGATCGCCGGCAGATTCATGTCGTAATGGGCATTCGACAGGTCGCCGCTGGAGTGCAGCGCGGGTTCATTGCGGGCGAGGTTCGCGCCTTGGTCAGGCGGAACCTCGGCGGGTTCTCCGGTCGTGGAAATTGGCGCGGCGTTTTGCTTCGGAAACCAATTCATCAAGTGCTCGCGCGTGCGCTCGTGCCAGCCGAGCGCGTCACCGGAATACGGGCCGCGCCAGCCGAGCAGTTTCGTTCGCCACGCGACCGCGCCGTGCATGAACGCATGGGTGCTTCCGTCCCAGACTCCGTCAGCCGCCACGCAAAGCGCTGCTGCCGCGGCGTTTACGAATGGGTCGGGGGTCTCGACCACGATTTTTCCCGCGATTTCCTGCCGATGTTTTTCGGCGTCCGCTTGCAGCCGCGGCAGATCGGAGGCTTTGTAACGCGGCAGCAGTTCCGGTGACGTTTTTTTGGCGGCCGGATCTTTTGCGACCTCCTGGTAAACGGCGAGATCGGTTCCACTTGTTTCACTTTGTGCAATGCGTTGCAGGGCGAAAAAAACCGGCTTTCCCGCTTGGAGCGGCGACTCGTTCACCACGACTGGAAGCTCGGGCATCGGCCGGCCCGCGACTGCCATCAAGTCTGATAACGACGACCAATTGGTCGCATCCGCGATCGTGTTTTTGGAACCGGACGAGCCGAGTCCGATGATGGTTGCCGGCTTGCTGCGCATCGTGAAATCACTTCCCTGGATGGTGAATTCGTTTCCCTTGCACGCTGATGCTTTGAGCTGGAAAAACTCGCTCACCGGCACGCTCTCGCAGCCAATGTCGCCGTCCCGTTTTCCGCGCTGACCACTCGCGCCGCCATAAACGCAAATGAGGGAAAGGCCGTCGCGTTTCCCCTCCAACTCTGCGTGCAGAATCACGCCCTCGGTTTTTTCAAATGGAATGAGCACCAGCTTCAGAACCGCCGCGCCCAGCATCGAATCGTGAATCTCGTAAAGCATCGAGCCGGGCCGATAACGCGCCACGATTTTGTCGGCATCGAAAAGCCATTTCGCTCCGGTGCCTGATTTCAGGCCGATCCGCAGGTTCCCGCCGCGGCCGGGCAAGTAGAGCGAACACTCCGGGCGGTCCCCCGCGTCCACGCGAAACGCGCTGTTCGTGCCGTAAAGCGGCCGATTGAAAAACTCGCTGCCGTTTTCGATGACGAAATCAGTGCCGTCCGGCCGATAACGCAAGGGCCGCTCGACATTGCTCTCCAGAACCGGCGCGGCAAAGAGTGTCGCGGTTTTGAAAATCCCAAACAGGACCGACGCGGCGGCGGCAGAAAGCAACGGGCGCATTCGTTAGCGCAACGCCCTTTTTAGTTCCGGCACCACGCTTCCCAATTCTTTGGCGGCGATTGCGCCCATGACATCGCTCCCCTTGGGCGAAAGGTGAGTTTTGTCGCGAGTGGGCGGGGCGGGCGAAGCTGACGGCTCAGGGGAAGAGGAGGCGCTCGCAACCTCGCCCGGAGGAGTCGCGGAAGGTTCGACTTCGCGCGAGTGCGGGACGCGGTCAAAATCCTCGCTCGCTTTTGGTCCCAGCTTGTCGAGTGCCGCGATGCTGCGCGCGTGCAGGTCGATCAACGGCACCCGTTTTTCCGCGGCGACGTTTTTTACCGCCTCGGCGTAAGCGACCAGATCGGAGGCGATCTTTCCGTCCTCTCCAAACTTCCGACGCGTCATGGACGTGACCAGCACCGGCATGATGCCCGCCGCGCGAGCTTCATCCACATAGCGTCCCATGTTTTCAGGGAAAGTTGTCGCCGGATCCGTTTCGCGAGTGGGACCTTTGCCAGGCTGGTCGTTATGCCCAAACTGGATCAGCATGTAGTCCGGTTTTTGCGCCAGCGCTTTTTCCCACCAGCCTTCGTCGCGATAGCTTTTCGAGCTGCGGCCAGCCTGTGCGAGGTTGATGCAGAGCGTGTCGGCGGCGAGATGCTTCTTGAAGCCAAAGCCCCAGCCGCCGTCGTCCTTCACGGTCGAATCTCCGACTAGGGCGATGCGGACACGCGGCTGCCACGGCAGAGCAGGCGGCAGGATTTTTGTCTTAGAAATGCGAGCCTTCCACGCCGGATAATCCTTGGTCAACAACGTGCTCGGCCAATTGCTGAGCCAGCTGTAGCCGTTGCGGCGCTCGTAGCCGATCTCCGCGAGCGTGCGTTTTGCCACGCCATCGCGATCGGAGAAGATCGGTTGATTCGTGCCGATTTCGTAAAAGCGCGCCCACAGGTCAGGCGCCGAGGTGTCTTCCACCACGACGCGATTTTTCCCTGTCGGCGATTCCGGATCGGATTTCACCTGCACCTTCATTCCCTGCAGAGCAGCCGCACGAAACCAGGTCACTGCCCCTTCGACCGCATCCACGAGGTCCTGCCTCGGAGGGTTGATTTCCATCAGCAGCTTCGTGAGGCCGACTGACTCTGAGCCGCTCAAAGAAGTCAGTTCAAATGCGCGTCCCGGTCGCGGTGAATAATCGTTTTCATCATGCTGGGCACACCAGACCGTCAGCTTCCCGTTCACCTTGATCTGACATTTCAAAATGCAATCGATGCCGCGCCGGAAGCTTGTTTTCACCGCTTCGATCCGCGGCGCATCGACGAATGCGTAAAGGTCGGAATCAGCGATTTCGCGCAGCAGCCGCAGCAGCCGCTCCATCGAGTTGTCGTTGAAAGTGATGTGACGGTGATAAAGCGGCGACGGTGGGAAATATTGCGGCCAGCCGCCGGTCGGATATTGCGCGACGAGGATGTAATCGAGCCCGCGCAGAAACGCGTCGCGATAACGTGCATCTTTCGTGGCGCGGAACGCATGCGCGAGGAACCGGAGCTCGCCCGTCGTCGCGCCGTTGTCGAAGGTTGGCTCGAGATCGCTGCGAATGCCCGTGTAGGGCCTGGTCGTCGTCGAGATGTTTTTCGGCCACCCGCCCCAATCGGATTGATAGGTGAGGGTGTTGTCCGCAAGGCGGCGCGCCTCTGCCGTCGCGAACCACGAAGCCGGCTTTTCGAACAGACGTTCCGGCACCGGCTGCGGGCCCGCGCTGGCGAGCGGCGCGGCGAAAAGCAGAGCTGCCGCGCCGAAGGCGGCTGGCAGACATTGGCGGAACACGGGGGAAAAATCAGCGCGTCGGTTTGTCCGGCCGCCCCACTCGGAAGATTTTAACCACCGGTTCGATCAATCCAAATGAAACCACTGGTCCACCATCGTCTGCTCCGCCGGCGTGTCGCGGTCAATCGCCGTCCATTGGAAAAAGTCCACGTGGCCGTCGGCGAAGAGCGCATTCACCCCGCCCGAATGCCGCATTTGTGTTTTGATCGTGCAGATCGGCTTCACATTGGTGTCAAGGTCGGCGGTGCCACTGTTGTTTGCTCCCGTGTTGGTTATCGCGTCAATCATCAGGAGTAACTGCGAAGGATGCGTCGCTTTCAGGAGACTGAAATAACCCTGGTTGGAGATCAGGCCGTAGGAGCCGTTGGGCTGTATTTCCGAGGCGCGCGTGAACGCATATTGCACCGGCACGCCGGTGCCCGGTTTCCACTGGTTCGCCAAAGCTGGGCACATGCGGAAATACTCCGTGCTGGTTTTCGTGGTGCCAGCGATGGTCACGGACGACCCGAAGTATTTGTCATAATAATTCGCTGAGGCTCCGAGGCTGGCCCAGCCCTGCCACTGCACCTGACCGTTATGGTCATTGCTGTAGGCGATGATCGCCATCCCCCACTGGCGCAAATTCTGGTTGCACTTCGATTGATTCGCTTTCCCCTGCATCGTGGAAAGCGCGGGAAAAATCAGCGAAGCAAGAATCGCGATGATGACGATGACGACGAGCAGCTCGATCAGGGTGAAAGCGGTCGGTTGTTTTGAGCGGGAGAAAATTTTCGCAGGGGGTTGCATATTGGGGGGAGGCTGAGACGGTTTCCGGAGCTAAAGCCTGCACACCAAAAAAATCAAGCCATCCATTCCAGCACCATGTGCGTTGCACCTTCATTGCTTTCGTTATGAGCGATTCAGCGCACCCTATGCGCAGACGCTTCTCGAAAAGGCATCTTTGTTTGATACCACCTAAGGCGGGCCGCCACAGCATCCGATAGCGCAAGATCGTTTTTGGCGGCTGCCAAAGATCGTGCACGATTCGCAGTCTCGATCGCCTCGGAAAACTTTCCATTCTCGGCTCTTGCTGCAGCAAGCGTGTCGAGAACCATGGGGTCGGTATTGTTCGAAAGGTGCGCAGCGCGCTCGGCTAGTTCCAAGGCTCGCGGTCCATTGCGGAGAGCATTGTCGGGTGTCGTCGCCAATATCCACGCAAGATTATTCAGGCCGAGAACAAAAGATGGGTCCGTCTTGATTGCCTGTTCGTAATGCTCCAAAGCCTCTCTCGCATTCCCGCGTTGCTCCAAAAGCTGTCCCAAGTTTGTGTGCACGCCCGGATGAGTCGGATCGTGCCGCAGGGCTGATTCGTAGCACGTCCTCGCCTCATCGTCCTGACCAACTCCGGAAAGAGCGAGCCCCAGTGCATTGAGGGCTTCTATGTGCTGCGGGCGGAGGGCGACCGCGCGACGAAAATCTTCGACCGCAACTGATATTTGCCCTCTGTCGTGAAGAATAAGCCCAATGTTGTAATACGTGTCGGCATCCGGCCAAATGGCGACTCCAGCTTTTAGCTCCTCGAGAGCCTCCTCTTGTCGCCCCTTTTTCAAGAGCGCGACTCCGAGGCATCGGTGGGCGAGGCTGTTCGGTCCCGTGCAGGCCAGCGTGTGTCTCCACAAGACTTCGCTCTCGCTCCAGTAGGCAGTCTGCGCATGCGCGGTTACCATCAGCACCGGCAAGACGAGGGCGGCGCATGCGCCTAGTGCCACGCGCGCCCAAGGGCGGAAAGCGCAAAGCTCTGCAAGGCCCCACGAGAGTGCCACGAGCACGCCGATTCCCGGCAGGTAGGTATAGCGGTCCGCTCCAGCGAGCGCGCCGGTTTGCACGATGCCGCTTACGGGGACCAGCATTCCCAAGAACCACAACCAGCCCACCAGCAGCCACGGACGCCGGTGCCGCCAAATTACGGCGGCGGCGGAAATGGAGGCCAACACGACCACGGCCAGAATAATATGCCCGACCGGAAGACTCTCTTTGGGGTGCGGGTAATAGGCCGCTAGGCAGACCGGGCGAATCATTTGCCATAAATAAGTCATGGCTGACACCGCCGCGTTTTCCAGCCGCAACGAAAGCGGCAGCGCTTCCCATGAGACCACGGCGTCGTGGTTGGCCCGCATCGCCGCCATGGCCGCCAACCCCGAGAGCCCCAGCAGTGGAAGCTTCTCCAGCGTCAACCACCGCACCGGCTGGCTTCGCGGGAGTGGCCAGTAGTCCAGCAACAAGAGCAGAAATGGCACTGTCACCAGCATGGATTTCGCCATCAGCCCCAGCGCCATGCATCCCGCCACCAATCCGTAACGCCACGGGTCCGGACGGCGCACATAGGCCAGATATGCCGCCAGCGTCAGAATGAAAAAAACCGCGCTTAGCACATCCTTGCGCTCCGTGACCCAGGCCACTGACTCCGCGCGGAGCGGGTGGATGGCGAACACTGCCGCTACGAAGGCGCATCTCCAGAGTGTGTTGGTCATAGCGCGCAGGACCAGGAACAACCCGATGCTCGCCGCCGCATGGAGGATCACGTTCGTCAGGTGATGCCCGCCTGCCCAAGCCCCGTAGAGCTGCGCATCCAGCATGTGCGAGAGCACCGTGAGTGGAATCCAGTTTCCAACCTCCGTGTGCGTAAATGCCCACGCCGCTCCCTCCAGCGAGAGCCCTTTTGTCACCTGCGGGTTCAGGTAAACCGCCGCGTTGTCGTCCAGGTTCACGAATTCGAACCCGCGCGTCTGCCCGAACACCAGCCACACCATCGCGGCCAGGCTGAGGCAGATCACAGGCGTTAGCCAACGCGGTTCGCGGTCTGTTTTCCTAAACATCGATCATTGCGGAGAAATATTCCGATGTCCGAGCACCATATCGAGGTTCCGGCGCGCGTCCGCGTAATCCGGCTTGATCTCCAGCGCTTTCCGCCACTCGGCGATGGCTTCCTCGCGTCGTCCCGCCTCAAAGAGCGCCAGCGCCAGGTTGTTGCGCGCAATGGCAAAGTGCCCGTCCAGTGCGATCACTCGCTTCCAAAGCGCGACCGCCTTGTCCTTGCCACCGATCTGGTAAAATACCAGCCCGAGATTGTTCAGCGCGTCCGGGTAGTCCGGACGCAATTCCAGCGCCTTTTGCAAGTGCGCTATTCCCGCCTGCGCCTCTCCCGCTTTGAACAGCTCAAATCCCAGATTGTTCTGCCCTAGCCAGCACGCCGGATTCTTCGCCAGCGTATCTGCCCAGAGCGCCTCATCGCTCGCAAAAACCTGCGTCCGAGTCCAACTCATCGCCCCCAGCGTCACCAGCAACGCCGTGCAGATCGCGACTCTCGCCCCGCGAAAGACTTCCGGCAGCCGCATCATTCCCGCGCCCGTCAGCGCCAGCGGCGACATTGCCGCCAGATACGCGAAGTGATCTCCCACAAAGGAGTAGAGGAAAAAATAGACACTGAAAAATCCCAGGACCGGGAATAAGAGCGTCACAAAATACGCCAAGGCAAAAAAACACGGCCGCGCCCACGTCTCCCGCTTCCACCAAACCAGCGCCACCCCCGCCAGAACCGCCAGCGGCGGCAGCCACTCCCGCGGCTGCGCCGCGTCCACCTGCCAGCGCGGATAGATGAACGTCAGCCGCGCGGGCCACGCCAGTTTCTCGAGGTAAAACCAAACATCCCGGCCCGCGATGATCACCCTTTGCGGCCACGTTTGATCCCACGCAGCCCCGAGCGCGCCGGAGTGGAATTTTTGCTCCCACACCGTCCACGCGCTCACCGCCATCGCGATCCCCACAAACGGCCACAGCGCCCGAGCTATCATCCGCCAGTCCGCACGCCCCTGCCGCCACCAACAGCACAGCCCGAGCGCCGCCGGCAGCATCACCGTCGAGCTTTTGCTCAAAACCGCCCCGAGCGCGCAGCCCAGCGACAGCGCATACGAGCTTCCCCGCCGATTTTCCATCCACCGCAAAAAGGCCAGCGCCGAGAGCAGGTAAAAGAAGGCCGATTGCGTATTCTTCAGCTCCGTCACCCACGCCACCGACTCCACCTGCACCGGGTGCAGCGCCCAAAGCGCCGCGCCCACCCATGCTCCCGGCACCGCCAGCCGCCTGAGCACCCGCCACAGCAGCACCGCGTTTGCTGCGTGGCACGCCACATTCAAAAGGTGGAAAGCCAGCGGCGACATCCCCCAGAGCGCGTGCCCGAGCCACCACGTCGAGAGCACCAGCGGGTAATACGTCGCCGCCGCCGTCGTCCAGATTCCCGCAAACCCGAGGCCGCCGGCAATGCACGGGTTTTCCGTCAGGTGCGCGTCGTCATCCCACACAAAGCCCGCGTGCCACACCGGCCCATACGCGGCCACGACCAGCACAGCCATCCCCAGCGCCCATGGCCAGTCGCGTGTCAGCAGAGCGCGCATTTGCATTTACTGGAACCCCCAGAGGAAATGCCCCGCAAACAGCCAGAGGTTTGCCACTGCCGTCAGCAGCAGCGCGGTTTTCATCCGGGCCGTGAGCCCGCCTTCCGTCCCCCGGATTCCGCGCATGAGCGCGAACACCAGCAACGGCAGGAAATCAAGCGCGTAGCGGTAGCCGAACTGCCGGTAGCCGACCCCGTAGTAAAGTAGCAGCGGCAGCGCGATCAGCCCCGCCGTCGCCAGCAACCCCCGCCCAGTCGCATCCCATCTCTTCACGAAAAACAGCGCCGCCAGCCATGGCGACGTGGTCCAGAGGCTCATCCCCCACGGGTCCGCCGCGACGAACGGGAACGCGAGCACCGTCGGCGCGCCCGGGCTCCGAACCGGCAGCGGCCCGGCCAGCACGAGCCGGTAGAGATTCCCCGGCAGATGGCGGAGACTGAGAATGCCGAGATCCCGCGCGGCCGCCGCATGCGCCGGGACGATCTGCGTCGAGTAGCCCTGCTCAAAGGGGTTGCCGAAGCGCGCGAAATTATACCACCCCAGCAGCGCCGCCACCGCCACGCACGGCGCAGCCAGCTTCGCGAGCGCCATCATTTTCTCCCGTGGAGACCCCCGCGAGCGCAGCACCTCGCCCGCGCACCATGCTAGCCCCAGCGCCGCCGTGGCCCGCGTGGCCAGCACTAGGGCGAAAAGCGCGCCGAGCACCCATGGTCGCCGCTTCCCGGCCATCTCCCAGATCGCCAGCCAGAGGAGCCCGCACGCCAGCACCTGCGAGAAATACCAGCTCCACGGCCAAAGCGCCACGCCCAAGAACGCCGTCCCAAACGCGAACCCGAACGCCAGCCACCCCGCATCCTCCCTCCCGAACCCGGTCTGCCGCGCGGTCCCGAACACCGCGCCCATCACGCCGAGCACGAGGAACGGCTGGAGCCAGCCTTGATGAAAAAGCACCCCGCCCCCCTCAACTAGGAATTGCCACGGCAGCAGCACGAGGGCCGGCGCCGGCCCCAGCGGCCAGTAATGTGCGCCCGCGAATGGGGTCGTATCCTCCCACGTCCCGCCCGGCGGCTCGGTGAAAGCGAGCCTTCCGCACAGGAACGAGTGCGCCAGCAGCGCGAATTGCTCCTCGCCCCGCACCGCGAAATCCAGCCGGAACAGGAGCCCGAGGAATCCCGCGCACGCCAGGGCCAGCACCCAGCCGGTTGGTTTATGCAAAGCAGTCATCCGCGGCGCATTCCGGACTGCGGCGGCTTCTCTCCGCGCTAGCTAGTGCACGCCCGGCGGCTTGGTTGTGTTTTCCGGCGTGGCCGAGCCGGCAAAGTCTGGATTCGGGATGTAATCGCCATTGGTTCAGGGTGGGAGAGGATCGCTTTGGCCCGGAAGGAGAGTCAAGCCCGGAAGGTGCGGGGGCAACGTCCCCATGGCGACAGGCTCCGCCGCTGCGCGCCGGAGGCTCGCGATGGGGATGCGAGCCTCCCGCACCGCGTGCCGAGCCTCCGGGATTGCGTCCGGGACCTTCCACATCGGGCAGGGAGCCTTCGGGATCAGGCCGCGAGGCTGCAGGATCGAAACTGGAGGCTTCGGAAATTAACCCCGGAGCCCGGGAGACGAAGGCGACCCCTCCGGAAAGCAGTATTTCCGATAAAAGCGGTTGACCCGCTGCCGCGATGCTGCGATGGATACGCGCCGCAAAAGCTCCCCAGCCTTTTAGCCCCTATTTTATGATAAAAACACGCCGTTTTACTCTTCAGACGCTCGCTCTCGCAACGGTCCTTTGCCTCGCCAGCTCCGCAGCGCGCGCAGCCAGCGGCTCGTGGATCGGCGGCGGCGGAGCCGACACGAACTGGTCGACGGCGGCCAACTGGAGCGCGGTTCCAGGCAATATCACCTCCACCACCACGGCGGATACCGCCACTTTCAACAATCCGCTCAATAGCGGCACGAATGGCGGCGTGAGCAATCCGGTGGTGATCGACACGGGGACGGCGGCGGGGCAATTCAGAATGGTCGGAAATATTACCTTCGACACGGCGAATGTGGGTGCCTATCAAATCGGCACCAACGGGGGAAACAAGCTGCTTTTGTCCAACTTCGGCGCACAAAGCACCACTCGCGCGATCTCCATCACCACCTCGGCCACCAGTTCGCAGATCATCGCGGCCCCCCTAGGCTTTAATGCGCCTTCGAGCACCAACGGCATTTACACCTTTCAAAACAACGCGCCAGACCCACTGGTGACCTTGAGCTTCACGGGCGCCATCACGGCCAACTCCAGCGGCAGCCGTCCCGGCGTCATCATTCTCAACGGCACCAACGCCGGTCTAAATGCGATCAGCGGCGTCGTCAACTCGCCCGGCCAGGGGCAGCTGGCACCCCTGCTCATCAAACGGGGCGTTGGCACATGGGTCCTCACGGGATCGAATCTTTTCTCGGGCACGGCCATGACGGACACGAGTGGCAACCATGGCATCCAGATTCTCGATGGCACGCTGTCGGCGCAAAACAATTCCGCGTTGGGGGTTAGTTCCACGACGGCGGCATTCCAGATCTGGGTGGGTAACAAATCGGCCACCTATGTATATAACGCCGCCCTCACGAACACCTTTACCAGCGCCAGCGGAGGCGGCACGCTGGAGGTCAACTCCAGCGGGGCGAATGGCGCTATCACGCTGAGCGACGGCTACACGGTGAATCTCTTCAACGGCGGCACGCTGCGCTCCAGCGGCTCGCTCGCCGCCAATCCGACCCAGAGCGGAACGAATTTCCTCAATAGCACACTGAAAGTTTCCAGTTCGGCGGCACTCAGCGGCACGATCTCGACCGTGAACTCCGGCGACGTTTTCACCATCGGCAACAACGCCAACGATTTCACGGGTGGAGCAAGCGATGCAGTGGTGCACACGAACGGCCCTGGCACGATCGTTTTGACACAGACCAACAACTACGTCGGCAACCTGAGCGTGGACAAAGGGACGCTGGTGATCAGCGGGTCACTGACCGCCACCGGCACGACCTCAGTGCTCACAGGTGCGACGCTGGGCGGGGGCGGCGGTTTCGCAGGCAATCTCCTAGTCAGCGGCACCGTTCATCCGGGCGTCATTTCCGGCGTTCCCACAACGCTGAGCATTAGCGGCAGCGCGACGTTTAACAACGGCAGCACTTTCAAGGTCACCTTGGACGGCGCCGGTGGGACCTCCGGGAGCTTGGCGATCGGCGGCAGCCTCTCGCTGATTGGCACCGACCAGTTGACCTTTAACGTGCTGAGTGCGCCCACCGGGCAAACCTTTACGATTGCCAGTTACGCGCCATTGACGCTGACGCCCGGTGGGGTCTTCGTGACCGACAACACCTTGCCAGCGGGCTACACGGTAATCTACAACGACGCAGCGGGACTGGTTCAGCTTGCTCCCGTGCCGGAACCTGCCACTTGGGCGATGCTGGCTGGAAGCGCGTGGATGCTTGTCGCCTTTCGTCGATTTCGGCGAAGGTCTTTAGGGTAGGCGGGTTCGTCTCGGCGCTGCTGCTGACGAGCGTGATTGCGTGAGGCCTTCGGGATTTGGAGCGTCGCACTTTAGCCCGTCGCGGAACGGCGAGTGGAGCCGTTGCTCGCTGGCAGTTGCGACGCTTCGACATTGCAGTTCGGTTCCGCACCTTTCGCAAAAAACCTTGTCGTGAGACGATGGGTGCATGAACACTGGGAGCGACCAATGAGACTCGTCTTGTGCCTGCTGCTGCTCGTCTCCGCGCAGATCGGAGCGGCGAAAGCAGATTCGGTCACTGGATTTTTCAGCGTCAAAACGTTCGGCGCAAAAGGGGACGGGAAATCGCTCGATACCGATGCGGTCAACGCTGCGATCCAGGCGGCGCATGACACCGGCGGCGGGACCGTGCAACTGCCCGCGGGTTCGTATTTGTGCTTCTCGATTCATTTGCAAAGCAACGTGGCACTTTATCTCAACCAAGGCGCGACCCTTGTGGCGGCGGAGCCCGCGGAAAACTTCGGGTCCTACGATCTGCCCGAGCCGAACCAGTGGGACAAATGGCAGGATTTCGGTCATAGTCATTTTCACAACAGCCTGCTCTGGGGCGAGAATCTTGAGAACGTCTCGATCACGGGTCCGGGCCGAATTCACGGCAAAGGCCTCAGTAAGGGAGAGCGCGGACGGATGCTGGAGGGAAGTCCGACTCCCGAGCCGGACGCAACGCCCGCGCCATCAGCAGGTCCCACGGACTCGCGCGACACGCTAATTCCGTCGCCGCGCTACGCGACTGCACCCGGCGCGGTCCGACGTGTGCCAACCTACCCTACCCCGCGCGATACTTTGCGCGACGGAATCGGCAACAAAGCCATTTCGCTGAAAAACTGCCGGAACGTTATCCTCCGCGACTTTTCCATCCTGCACGGCGGGCACTTCGGGATCCTCGCGACCGGCGTCGATAACCTCACGATCGACAACCTCCGCATCGATACCAACCGCGATGGCATGGACATTGATTGCTGCCGCAACGTTCGCATTTCGAATTGCACGGTGAATTCCCCGTGGGACGACGGCATTTGCCTCAAGAGCTCCTACGCGCTCGGCTATCTGCGCTCGACCGACCATGTCACGATCACGAATTGCTACGTCACCGGCGGATACCTCGAAGGCACGGTGCTCGACGCCACCTTCAAGCATTTTCCCGTCACGGAGCGGCTGCCGCATCACGGCCGGATCAAATGCGGCACCGAGTCCAACGGGGGATTTAAAAACATCACGATTTCCAATTGCGTCTTCGACTACTGCGGCGGGCTGGTGATTGAAAGCGTGGACGGTGCGATCGTCGAGGACATCACCGTGTCCAATCTTGCCATGCGTGACATCGTCAACTCACCGATCTTCATTCGCCTCGGTGCTCGCCTTCGCGGACCAGACAACCCGCCCATCGGCGCGATCCGTCGGGTGAATATTTCAAACATCGTGTGCTCAAATGCCGTCTGGCGTTACGGCTCGGTCATCAGCGGCGTGCCCGGCCACTCGATCGAGGATTTATCCATCTCGGATGTGCGCCTCGTCCATCAAGGCGGAGGCACAGCCGCGGAAACCGCACTCCATCCCCCGGAAAACGAACCCAATTATCCCGACCCCGAGATGTTCGGCACGATGCCCTCCTACGGGTTTTTCGTGCGGCATGTAAGAAATCTCACGATGCACCACGCTGAACTAAGCTTTGCCAAGGATGATGCCCGCGCTGCGATTAGTTTACAGGACGTGACCGGCGCCGACCTCGATCATGTCAATGCGAAGCGCCTCGCGAATGTGCCGCTCCTTCTCTTGCACGAAGTCACCGATCTCACCGTGCGCGATTCTCGAGGCGTTCCAGACTTTTCCGAACAGGCACCGACTCGAAACTCGCTATAGATTGCGGAGAGTCGTGGAGCAGGCTTGCGGATTGAGCGGTGGAGCGTTCCCGGTCTTGCGAAGGTTTGTTGTAATTTGTTCCCCGGTTCAATCGGGAGATTACTACAGGGCCTGGGTTCGATAGCTGCTGCATTCAAAGTGCAGACAAGTGAAAGGCAGCTATGCTCAAATCATGAACACCGAGGACGAGCTCCATCGGCTGGCAGCCATCGTAAAGTTTTCCGCCGATGGCATCGTGGGGATGACTCTCAACGGCACCATCAATGAGTGGAATCAGGGGGCGGAGCAAATTTATGGACGGAGCGCGGACGCCGTTCGGGGCACCAACTTTTTAAACTTGATCCCGCCTGACCGTCGGGCGGAAATCGGGGCATTTCTAGATCAAATCCAGCGCGGGGAACATGTGGACGCCTTTGAAACACGCCGCGTTCGCCGCGATGGAACCACCCTTCATCTCTCAACATCCATCTCTCCG
>JAXDQV010000190.1:0-12800 GCA_034667645.1 Chthoniobacter sp. | reverse complement strand
CGCGGGGACGAAATCCCGGGCGTGGAGATCGTGCGCGATCTGGCGGCGTTCGAGCCGAAGCAGATGTCACAGGAAGTTTGGGTGATCGGCGGCGCGGAAATTTACGCGCAGCTCCTGCCGCGCTGCTCCGAGCTTTACCTCAGCGTCGTTCTGCGGGAAATCGACGGTGACGCGTTTTTCCCACGATTCGAACATCTCTTCGACTTTGCCGAAGTGGTCGAAGCGCATGCAGAATTTGAAGTGCGGCGATATACCCTGAAACGCCGCTGAGCGAATTTGTAAATTTCCCGCGGTTCAGCTTCGCGGCAAACGTCGGTGAGCAAGCCTGACGCGGGAAGCTATCAAGCTGGTCAACCCCAGCGCTGCGAGGATTATCGCCGAGGGTTCAGGAACAGCCGCCACGATTTCGCGTTCATTGCCAAAGTAGGCCACTTCCATGCCATTGCCCACAAACGCGCCTGCATCGTTGTAAAAGCTGATAGACGAAATGAGAGCGCCCAATGGGTAACCGGGGTCCATGGTAAATAACAGTCGGTCTTGCGCGGAGTCAGCGCTGTCCGTGGGCGTCCCCATATAATAAGTGGTGCCAGTCCAGCCTTTCACAGTCAGTGTTCCTGACAAAAAGCCAAGGCGCGCAAAGGTAAACTTGTTGCGGTTGCCAAGTCCGAAATCGATTGTAGAACTTCCGCTAAGAGCGAGCGCTCCCAAGGTTTCGGAATGATTCGTCACGCTGTTTGCCAAGGCAAGTTTTCCGCTGGTTAACGTCGTGGTCGGAACGGAATCCGTCACATGAGTTCCGCTTCCGGAAAAGAGCAGCGTTGCACTGCTATTTACGGTGAGCGACGAAGTGTTGCTCAATGCGCCTCCCACCGCCGCCTCCAGAGTGCCGCTGACAATCGTGGTTGCCCCAGTGAAGTTGTTTGAGCCTGTGAGTGTTAGCGTGCCGGAACCATTCTTGGTTAATCCTCCATCCAATGTTGCGCCGAGGCTGGAATCATGCTGCAGCGGTTGTCGAACTGTGATTCCAAATCCATTGGTGTCTATCCTGGCACCACCGGCCAGCACATTGGCAGGAGTTACCCCAGGCATGAAAAGAGGGTTTGAAGATGTCGCCCTCAGGATGCCCCCGTTTAGATTCAAGACTCCACCAACGGCCACGTCCAACTTTGGGGTTTGCAAAACAGAGCTTCCGCTGAGCGTGTAGTTGCCGTTCGTCGAAACGGCAATCGTGCCAGCCGTGCAAGTCCCCCCCGTTTGAATCACACTCCCAACACCGTTCACCCCAATCGCGGAGTCTGAAGCTATGGAGAGCGCTCCGCCACTTAACGTATAAGTGCCGTTTCCGCCACGCAAGTATGCGGAGTTGGAGAAGGAAGAGAGGACCAGACTATTGATGGAGTTTAGGCCGCCGCTTTGTGTGAATGTCCCGAACCCGCCAGCCGCCATGACAAGCCTTCCCCCCGATAATGTGCCACTGCTAAGAACGTAGCTGCCGGTTCCGCCTGAAACGCCGATAGAAATCTCGTTGCTTGCGCTTACGATCGCGCCACTTTGTGTGAAACTCCCCGTTGCACTCACGAATCCAAACGTATTTCCGTCACCGATACTGAGAAACTGCGCAGATAAGCTGCCGCCGCCGATTGCATAAGCACCGGTGCTCCCGTCACTGTGTCCGACGGAAACATTTCCTACAGCGTTCGTGCCGCCGCTTTGGAGAAAGCTGCCGACCCCTCGCTCTCCTACAATGAGCGAAGGCGTCGAGAGCGAGCCGCCGCTCAAGTTATAAGTTCCGCTGCTGCTGATTACCCCCGTGGCAAGAGAGAGTCCGTTGCTGATCGTGACAGAACCGGCTCCCTGAACGAAATTCCCGGTTCCGCTGTAGCCGACATAGGCAGACGCCGCGGACATCGTTCCCCCCGTAACAGTAAAACTTCCCGTGCCGCCGTAACCAACATAAACAGAAGTCGCCGAGAGCATCCCCCCGCTGAGATTGTAGACGCCGCTGCTGGCCGGCGAAGAGGCGACGATAAGCTGACTGCTTCCACTGACGGTGTTCGTTCCGCCGGTTTGGGTAAAGGTGCCGGCACCGCTGTTGCCGACATACATGTTCGGTCCGGTAAGCACCCCGCCACTTAAAGTGTATGTGCCGCTACTGCCCGCATTATCGCCGAGATAAATAGATCCGGATAAGGTGTGAGTGCCCGCGCTCTGAGTGAACTTACCGGTCCCGCTGGAGCCCACATAGGCAGCGGCCGCGTAGAGTGTCCCCGCGCTTAAAGTATATGTTCCATCGCTTCCAGCAGAGGCACCTATGTTGAGCGCACTGCTCACAGTGTGGGTGCCGCCGCCTTGCATGAAACTCCCTATGCCACTGTAGGCGACATAAGTGGAAGGGGTGGACAAAGTTCCACTGTTCAACGTATAGCTCCCGTTACTGGCGGCATTCCGGCCCAGGTAAAGCGCAGTGCCAATGGCGTTACTTCCACCAGCTTGAGTGAAGCTTCCGGTGCCGCTATAGCCTACAGAGGCTGCGGGAACCGCGAGCGTGCCTCCGCTGAAGACAAAAGTCCCGGTGCCAGTGGCATCGTGCCCGAGTATCATTTGGTCCTGGACTGTGCAGTCGCCTGCGCTTTGCACGAAGCTGCCACTGCCAGCGTAGCCGACGTCGGTATCGAACATTTGGAGGAATCCGCCACTGAGATCATAGGAGCCAGAGCTCCCTGCATTTCGTCCCAAAACCAAGTCTGAACTCACCGAGTGCAATCCGCCCCTCTGGGTGAGTCTGCCACTCCCGCTGAGACCGAGATACGCGAGAAACTCCGACAGGGAGCCGGCGGTCAAATCATAGGTTCCACTGCTGCCACTGTCATGGCCTAGATACAAATTGTCGCTGATCGTATGGATACCCGCGCTCTGAAGAAAGCTGCTGCCATTTCCGGCGAGGTTCCCGATTGTGACATTTGAGGCCGACAGTCGTGCACTATTACTGCTCATGGTCGCAGTAGAAGCACTCCCCACCGTAAATTCACCGCCCGATCTAAAAGAACCTGTAATGGCGAGCGTGCCCGAAGCTACCGTCGTATTGCCAGAGTAGTTATTCACGCCGCCGAAAGTGACTGTGCCCGAGCCGCTTTTTAAGAGCCCGCTGGAACCAGAAGACACCGAGTTGGCGCCGAAGATGAGGTTTGCTTTGACGTTCGCCACATTGAAGGTAGCCATCGCATTGCCGAAGGAAACCGTGACGACTCCCCGCCCCGAAATTCCACCAAGGGTGATGGTGCCGGTGGTCGTGGGACTCAGCGCCACGAGGTCAGTCCCGCCCAAGCCATTGGTGCCCCCCGTCAATGTGAGAGTGCGTGCAGTAGTAGTGCCACTAACGTTTGCTTCTATATCGAGAAGATCCGCCCCCGTGTCGAAGCTCAAGGTTTCGACGGTAAACGACCCGTCGAGACTGGTATTCGGAATCGTGGCGCCTGCATGATTTGCTCCATAGTCAGTTTGGCTGAATAGCAGCCCGTCAGGGCTCGTGGGGACATGGGCCAAACTCCAGTCAGAAGCGACGTTCCAACTCGTGCCGGCCTTGAAAGTATTCGTCGCCGCTGATGCAGCGCGAGGTAGTGTGGCAAAGGCAAGAGCCAGTATAGCTGTCGTGAAAAAACGGGGGAGCGAACTTTTCATACGATAATCCCGATTAGCTGTGAACCAACGCCGCTGACGGTGAGTCACTCACATCAGCGAGACGACCGAACAACGCAACTTGTTTCCACCCGAAAGCGGACGCGGCGAAAATTCCTGGTGATCCGACGTATACATGCGCGAATTCAGCGAGCTGGGAGGCGATAAAGCTCCAGGCCGGGATGCAGATAGATGACGGTCCCACGCGGGCGCGACCAAAGTTTTTCACCGCGTTCGAAGAGGGACTCGTAAAAAGCGCGGCGTTGGGCGAATTCGCTCTGGAATTCCTCGCGAGCGCGGCCGGCGCGGCGGAAATAACGGCCGTAATCACTCTCCGAAACCGCGACGTGCGTGACGCCACTGGCCCGCAATTCATCGAGCGTCGCAGACTTTAATTTCACTCCGATCACGCGCTGAGGAATGGCGGGCTGCCACGGCAAACGCTCTTCGCGATCGGGTGTCGGGAGACCGACGCGGCTGTCCTGCGCGAGCACGGCGGTCGCCGGAAGATTCGCGCGGATCCAGTCGCTGAGCTCGCGCCGATCGTCGTGTGCGAACGCGATGTCGTATTGAAAGAGACTGTAAACCGAAAATGACGCAGCGACAGCGAAGCATGCGAGCCAGGCGAAGCGGGCGCCGATTTTCGGCGAAAGAATCCGCGCCGTTTCCATGAGCCCAAATGCTGCCAGCAATGCGAAAAAAGCGGCGGCCGGAAGGAAATAGCGGTCGTTCGATTTCGGGGAACAAGCCAGCAGGAGCAGGTAGGCGAACGGAAAAACCACGACGGTCCATTCGCCGAAAGTCTTTCGTTTTCGATCCCGCAAAAACGTGAACACAAAAACTGCGAGCAGCAGCCAGAGCGCGGGATTCATGTTTTGCCCGAAGATCGGAAAATATTCGGTGTTCGGAATCCGATGCGTCATGCCGCCTTGCCCGGCAGCCGCGAGCGTGAGTTCGCGGTGAAACGACTGTTGAAACGTCGCAAGATTGGCAATGAGCGGATAATTCGCGGCGGCGGTCGCCAGCAACAATGCGGCCGCAAAAGAAACGACGAGCGCGGCGCGTTTTCCTGGCTGGCTCCGGGCGAGTGCAATCCCGGCCGGAATGAGCATCACCACGCCGAGATATTTCGCAGAAAGAGCGATGGCGCACGCGAGGCCGAGCAGCGCCGCTGCGGGAGCGGAGCGTTTTTCCAGGAAACGATCGAGCGCGAGAAACGCGATTGCGATTCCCATCAGCAGCGCCGCGTCTTCCTTAAAATAATGCGCCAGCTCAAAAACCTGATGGTGCAAACCTGCCAGCAGCGCCACGGCGAAAAACGCCATCGGCCCGCGCAGTCGCCACGCGAGCAACGCCAGAGACACCACCGCGATTGCGCAGAAGGTTGCCGAAAGCCAGCGGCCGGTGACCGTGACGTGCTGCGGATCGAGCGGAACCCTGAAGACAAAAATCGCCGCTTTCGTGGCCGCGAGCATCAGCGCGGGGTGATGGAAATTCCATTGACCGTCGATGATCTGCCGCGCCTTGTCCGGCTCGTCGGGGTGATAGAAAAACGGGAAATCGTTGTGGCGCGTGTAGAGCCAGAGGCAGCAGACGAACAGCGCCAGTGCCAACGGCACGCGGAATTTTGCGAGAGTGGGCACGCGCTTCTTTACTGCGAAATTCTGAGTCCTGTCGAATGTGCGCGCGTCCGCGACAGCGCGGACCGAACGGGATTTTCGCCCAATCTTTTCCGAAGCGCAGAGGAGCGCGCTCAATTTCCTTTTTCAAAAAACCGGCGCCCGTTAGCGTGCGCCCGTGTCGAAATTCCGCGAAGCCCTCCGCGGCATCATCAAAGATCTGCGCCTGCGCGAGGCGTTGATCTGGTGTCTGCCCGCCCTGATCGCCGGTGCCGGACTGCGCATCTGGCTCACGGTCGATTTGCCTTACGGCTATTATCAAGCGGACACGCCGGATTTTCTCGATACCGCCGACAATGTCGTCAACAGACACCGCTTCCGGGTTCACGGAAAAAAAACGTTTCTGACGCCCGTCGTTTACGTCGTGCCATTCCTGCTGCACATCCGCGCGCTCATTTTCATCCCGCTACTGCAGCATCTCGTCGGGCTGCTGCTCGTGGTGCTCATCGGTGTGCTCTGCCGCCTTTGGTTCACGCATTGGAAATGGTTCATCGTGCCGCTGACGGTGCTGATCGCGATCAATCCCGCGCTGCTCTGGTATGAACACACGCTGATGGCAGAGAGCCTTTACGCGTTCACGCTCGTGCTGCTCGCGGTCGCCGGGACCGTCTTCGCGCTGAGGCAGACGCGCGGCACTCTCGTGTTTCTTTGCGCGGCGCTGGTGCTCATTTCCGGCGCGCGGCCGGAGGGAAAATTGCTGTTCGGGTTTGCGCTGTTTCTGGTCACGCTTTTGTATTGGGGCCGCTGGCGCGAAGGCGGGAAGGTTCTCGGCATTCTCGCGGTGGTCGGCGTGGCCACGCATTTTCTCACGCGCACGACGCAGGCCGGGCTGCTCATTTACACCTCGGTCGCCTATCTTACACCCGACCACGTGAGCAGCGCGCCCGGCTTTGCAGAATACTTCCGGCCGACGCAGGAAAAGCTCATTGAGGGATGGGAAAAAGGGATGCGTTTTGCGAAAGCACACGAACGAAAAATTATCTCGGAGGTCTGCGGCCGTTACATCAAGGAGCATCCCGAGGTGAAGAAGTTCCAGGGCCACGGCGGCGTGAGCAAACTCGGAAAAACCCTCGCTCAAGCCACGTTTCTCCATTCACCGCTGGAGATTCTGAAACTCGGCTATTGGAAGTTCCGCTACGTTTCCGGCGAGCCAACCAACGGGCAGTTCACGGATTACTGGCTGCGCAAACGGCAGTTCGACGTGATGTTCGGCAGCGCGCGCATTTTCGATTCGCTCGCCGAACGGCTCACCGGCACCGCGCTCACGACAAAGGAGGAGACGACTGAATGGGTGAAGGCGCATTACGTGCCGGAGCGGCTGGAATGGTTCAACCGCTACGACACGCGCTGGCATGCAAAGATGTTGAAGAAGCGCCTGCCGGACACCCAATTTCCGGGTCGGCCGCTCAAAGGAATGCCCCTGCTTTTCGTCGCGGCGTTTGCGGGAATGTTTGCCATTATGCTCCGCCGCAATCCGCTCCAAAAATTCCACATCGCCTTTGGCCTTGCGCTGATGGGGTTGCTCTTCACGATCTGCGTGACCGCCAATGTAAAACCGCGCTTCCGGTTTGTGTTTGAGCCCTTCTGGTATCTCTACGTGCTGGTGCTGCTTGATTGCGTGATCAGTGCGGGGCGGTGGCTCATTTCAAAGTTCAAAAGCCCGCCAGGTCGGGCGACAGGTTGATTGGCTTGCAATTCTTATGCGCGATTGTGCAACGAGGCTGATTAACCTTTGTCCGGTCTTCTCCTGATTCTAAATTACGCCCTTCCCGATGAAACTTTGCCCCTTGCTCCTTTCGCTCTGCCTGCTCCTGTCCGCCGCGCCGGCATTCTCGCAAAACACCCCCGCGCCCGTGGAGACGGTCGCTCCTGCTAAAAAACAGGAAACGAAAAGCCTTTGGCTGGCGCGCTTCGAACGCGGCGGCTGGGCGGCGAAAGTGCAGATTTTGCTTTCGATTTTCGGAGCCGGTTTTGCGCTCGAACGATTCGCGCGCTGCCGCCGCGGAGCCATTGCCCCGCGAGGTGTTTTTCGCCGGGCGCAGGAGCTATGGAAGGCGGGCAAATTCAGCGAGTTGGAAAACCTCGATGAGACTCAGCCCAGCACGCTGACGCGGGCGATTTCCTTCATCGCGAAACATCGGCGCAATCCGGTTGGGGACGTTTCAATGACGGCGAACGATCTGGTGTCCCGCGAGATGGACGCGCACGCGCAGCGCGCTTATCCGCTCGGCACCGTCGCGACGCTGCAACCGCTGCTCGGCCTGCTCGGCATGGTGCTCGGCATGATCGAGAGTTTTGAAAAAGTTGCGCTCGCCGGCGCACTCGGAAATCCCGCGCAGCTCGCTGCCGGCATCTCGGAGGCGCTCGTCACGACGGCGCTCGGCATCGGCCTCGCGATCCCGTTTTTAGCGCTCTATCACTATTTCAAAAACAAAACGAACAACTACAAGCTGCTGCTCGAAGAGGAAGTCACGGAGCTGATCATCGAGTGGCTGATGAAGGAGGATTCCCATGCGGTCGCGCCGGCACACTGAGGACGAGCCCTTCGAGATCAATCTCATCCCGATGATTGATTGCATGCTGATCCTGCTGATCTTTTTCATGGTCGCGACGACGGTCAAACATTCCGAAAAAGAGCTCCCGATCGAGCTGCCGCAAGCCGATGCCTCGATCAACAAACAGGTGGATGAAAACCTGCTCGTGGTCGCCCTGGACCGTGCTGGCCAGAAATACGTCCGCGCACAGCCGGTCACAACGGAGATGCTGCACCAGACTTTGCGCGAGGCGGGAGAGGCGAATCCAAATCAGCGGGTGCGCCTGGACGCGGATCGGCAGACGAAATACGAGGACATCGTGGAAGTGATCGAGCTGTGCCAGTTCCACGGTTTGCGCAACGTCGGCCTGCATACGCGCAGCGAGTCCAAGAAGTGAGCTTCGCCAGCACCAACGCGCGCGACCCGGAGGAGAGGCAGGGATTCAGCGCGTGGTGGATCGGCTCGATGGTGTTGCACAGCGCGTTGTTCGCCGCGCTTATTTTCTACAGGCCCGCCGCGCATGAGCAGCCAACGCAGGTTTCGCCGGAAGCGCCGGTGGAGACATCGGCCCCGCCGGAGCGCATTCAGGAAGTCGTTCAGGACATTCGCGAGCGGCAGGCTGAGACTTTCAAGGAGCGAGTCGCGGAATTAACGGAAGCAAAGCAAACGCTGGAAACGATCCAGCAGAAAAGGCTCGATCAATATCGGGAATCTGTCGCTGACCTCTCCAGCGATTTGCCGGAAAAACTCGGGGCTGCGCAAAAAGAAGCGCAGTTGGCGCAGGACGATGCACTCAAGGCGCAAGAGCAGGCGGCGGCCGAACTGGCGAAGTTGAAGGACGCGAAAGCAGAAGCCGCCAGTGCCGCCACCGACGAAGCAAAAGCGGTCGCAACCGCAAAGGCAAAGGGCGCAGCGGAAGCGACGAAACGCGCGCAGGAAGAGGCGAAGACCGCTCAGCAGCGGGCTTCCGCGGCGCAAACACAGATCGCGCGGCGAATGGAATTTGCGAGCGACGCTGCCGGTGAACTCAAACAGGCGCAGGCCGACGCGGCGAAAGCACAAGCGGACGCCGAGGCTGCACAGGAAGCTGCGAACAACCTTCGCTCGACAGCGACCGACGAAAACAAAGCGCAAAAAGCGGAGTCGGAAGCGAAAAAACTCCAGGCCGCCGCCGACGAAGCGCGCAAGAAAATCGAATGGGCGGAAGCGAACCTCGCCAAGACGCAGCAGGAGCAGGCCGCGATGGAAGCGCAGCTCGCCAGCGAAAAAGCGAGCGCGGCAGTGGCGCAAGCTGCGGCGGCGGCGGACAGTTCCAAGCAAGCACAGAAAGCGGTTGCGGACACTGCGAAGCAGGCGCAACGGACGGAACGCAACCTCGCGAAAGCGCAGCAGAACGTTACGAAAGCTGGCGAGAACGTCGCCAAGGCAAAAACCGCGGCGGAGGAAGTGCAGTCGAAAAGCGGCAGCGGAAGCTCCGGCGGTTCGCAGGCCCAGGCGGAAAACGCGCAGGCGCAGGCGCGGCAGACGCAGCAGAACGCCAAGGCCGCGCAGGCAAAAGCGCAGTCCAACCTGGCGGCGACGATCAGCAACCTCGGTGCGCAAAATCTCGCGAAAACTTTGGAAAAACCTCCCGCGCCGAATCCTGTGTCGACACAAAATGCGGCTGCGAGTGAATCCCTACCCGACCTTTACCGGAACGCGGTGCAGCTCGAGAACGAGATCAGCGAAAATTACCAACGCGCGCGCGCGGCCGAGCTGGCGATGCTGCGGAACATCCCGCTTTCCGAAGCGATGAAGCTCACGGAAGTCGCCACGCCAACTCGTCCCGAACTTAACTCGAATTTGCTCACGCAAGAAATCCGAGACGCGGCGGGTGTCAAAGCGCAGGAGCGTGAAATCGAGAACGCGAGATCCGAGATGAACTCCATGGTCACCCTCGCGCGTCGCATGAGCGCGCTCGCCGATACCGACGAGCACGGAAACACCGTTTCGCTTGAGTCCCTCAAAGCGCAAAGCGCGCACCAGGAACAAATGGAAGAACTCGCCGTGGAAGATGGCGGAGTGCCCGCAAAGGATGTCAGCGGCTTGATGCAAAGCGGTGCGGGCACTGGAGCAGCCGCTGGCACTGGGGCCGGCACCGGCACTGGGGCCGGCACCGGAACTGGAGGGGCCGGAACTGGAGCAGGCACGGGCACTGGAGCAGGGGCCGGAACTGGGGCAGGGGCCGGAACTGGGGCAGGCACGGGCCCGGGTGGCAGCGCCGCCAGCGGAGCCGGTTTGCTCGCGAGGGGACTGAAGACCGGCGCGCCGAAAGATTTGAAGCCAATTCCCGGCCGGCGTATTGGTTCGGGCGGAGTTTCCATCGAGAGCGGCCGGCAGCCGGGCTGGATGTATGTGGACGACTGGTATCTGATCGGGCCGTGGTCGAACGTGGGGCGCAAAAACCTGGATACCAAGTTCCCGCCCGAAACCGTCGTTGATCTCGATGCCGTTTACACCGGCAAGAACGAGCAGCCCATTCGCTGGAAGTTCTACAAATCGCCGAACGATTTCATCGTGCCGCCCGGTCTCGGCGAATACGAAATCCACTATGGCTACAGCGAGCTTTGGTTCGATGAACCGCGCGACCTTTGGGTGGCCATCGGCAGCGACGACCAGTCAAAAGTCTGGATTGAAGATCAGCTCATTTGGAAAAGCCGCGACCAGCACAAGGACTGGAACGCCGTCGAAGGCTTCCGCAAAGTGCATTTCAAAAAAGGCCTGAACCGCGTTCTTTACCGCCTGGAAAACGGCCACGGGAACGGCGGCTTTTCGCTCATCGTCAATCTCGATCCGAATTTCGGAGCGTAGCGTTTTTGTCGCTCGTTTTTCGCGCAAAGCGCGCCGCAATCCAGTCGAAGAACCCGAAGAAAAACAGCACGCAAAACGGCTGATACGCCACGCTGTAGCGCGGAAGCGTGTCGCCGACGGTCAGCACGCAATACCACGAGAAGAGCAGTGCGATCGCCCATGCTAGCTGCGCCTGCCGTTGATCCAAGGGACGGAACGCGGCGAGCAGCATTCCCGCGACCGCGAGCATGTAAAAGAGCGGCACGCCGGGAATGCCCATGCGCTCGAGTTTGATGCCCGGATGAAAATCATGCACCCAACGTTTGCGCGTGAGCCGCTGGTCAGGCGTGCGGAGGAAGATGAGCCCGTCGTTCCATCCATCGGCGAGCTTGCCAAACCACGTCACCCCTTTCGGATCGTAGTGCTCCTCCACGAAGCGATCGAACTCCGCTACGCTCATCTTTTTTCCGGTCAGGCCCTGGCCGAGCACGTTCTCCATCCAGTCGTTCCGCTTGAGCGCGTAGCGTTGTTTGTCCTGGAGAAAATGCTCGTCGAAATCGCCGCTCATCCAACTGTCGAGCGCGAGCTGGAACTTTCGCAGCGGAAGGATCAACGCCTTTACTGGATGATCGCGAATGATCTGCAGCGAGAGCCGGTTCAGAATCTTCGCGCCGCGCCGCCGCTGGTTCTTGAGCGACGAATCTGACGGCATGATTTTCTTCGTGTAGATATCCACCGCGTCCTGCACCCGTTTTGCCAGCATCACCGAGTCCTCGGGATACTCCAGGTTCTGCGCTTTCACCTGGTCGCGCACTGGCCCGAGATATGGCTCGATGCCCGGCTCGGAACGGAAGTGATCCGGCGCCATGTGCACGAGCGAGACGTAAAGATTCGTTGAGGCATTCGTCGGGCTTTTTACGCTCAGGAAAATGATCACCGCGGCGACGAGCGATACCGCGAGGTGGATCGCCAGCGGCCGCCATTTTCGCCACAGCACGAAGACGACGAGCACGATCGGGAAGACGAGGAACAGTTTGCCCTCCCCGCGTGAGCACGCCGCAAGGAAGGCCGTGAACCAGAATAAAACGAAGCGCTGCCAGACCGGTTTGCGCGCCCAGAGCGTCCCGGTCAGCGCCGAGGCGAAAAGCAGAAACAGATATTGCGCCTCGCCCATCAGCGCATGCTCGAACCAGAGATTCCATGGCGAGATCGCCACGAGCAGCGTCACCGGCACGATGAACCATTGCCATTTCGCAAACCAGAACCGCACCAGCGCGCCCGCAAACGCAATCTGCACCAGCCCGAGGAAATGCTGCAGCAGCGGGATGAAAAGCAGCGCCGGAATGTGGAGGTAAAACGGGATCGTGAAGGTGAGGGGAACGAGAAACGAGCGCTTCGAGTTCACCACCCATTTGTGCGCATCGAGCAGGTAATACGGCGTCTCGAGAAAATCGATCGAGTCGAACTGCAGGTAGCCATAAGGCAGCGCCCACGTGAGCCACGCCCGGAGGAAAAACCCGACCGCCAGCGCCGGCGCGCTCCAGAGCAGGACTTCGCGGACAATCGAACGCTGTGCAAACGAACTCATCCCCGCGTTTTTCGCCTGCCCGCTCCGGCCTTGCAATGACGAACACACGGATCCGCCATGCGTCGCTCTACGTAAGAGCACATATTTACCGCGCTCGGCGCCGCTGCGGAGACTCCGTCGCGAAATGCACGGGAAGACACCGGGTAAAGCCTCCTTAAACACGATCCCTAAGGAGAGTCTGCCGCCGGAACCGTGCGGACCGTCCGCGAAAAGGGAGTCATAGAATGGCTGGTGGAATGGAAGCGCAGTGACGAAATCGCCAGCATCCTCACCACCCGCCCCGCACGATCGAAAAGCATCTTGGAGAATCTTTGAAAAACTCTGCGTGGAAACGCGCGGCGGCGCGGTCGCCGACTAGCAGTCAGACTTCATCGAAATAGTTGCTATCGATTTTTTTCACGTGGCGGGCATGCTCTTCCGCGACGCCGATACCATGTTCGATCATAAGTTCAACGAGTCGCCTTCCATCGATTAAGATTACTTTTTGGTGGAGGC
>JAXDQV010000189.1:0-3684 GCA_034667645.1 Chthoniobacter sp. | reverse complement strand
CCGTCCGCATCTGGCTCAGTAAATTTTGCGGCGTATCGGACGCTTCGATGCGGCCTTTGTTGATGATGATGACGCGCGAGCAGGTCATCTCGACTTCCGGCAGGATGTGCGTGGAAAGCAGGATCGTATGGTGCTTCCCGAGGTTGCGGATCAGCTCGCGCACCTGGCGAATCTGGTTGGGATCGAGCCCGATCGTGGGCTCATCGAGAATCAAGAGATCCGGCTCGTGCACCAGCGCTTCTGCGAGCCCGACACGCTGCCGGTAGCCTTTTGAAAGAGTGCCGATGATCCGGTTCTCCACCTCGCGCAAACTGCACAGTTCCTTCACATCCCCTAGCCGTTCCTTGAGCCGACGACCGGTCACGCCTTTTAGTTTTGCGCGGTAGGTGAGGTATTCCGTGACGCGCATGTCGGTGTAGAGCGGCACGTTTTCCGGCATGTAGCCGAGGTGCGCGCGCGCTTCGAGAGACTTCTCGAAAACGTCGAACCCGGCGATGGAAGCCCGCCCCGCGCTCGCTGGCATGAAGCTCGAGAGGATGCGCATCGTCGTGCTTTTTCCCGCGCCGTTCGGCCCGAGAAAGCCGACGATTTCGCCTTTGCCGACCTCGAACGAAATGTTGTCGATCGCGGTGACGCCCGCGTAACGCTTCGTCAGATTTTCAACTTTGATCACGGTGGATGCGAGTTACTCGGTGAAAGGAATTTTCGACAAGTGGATTTTTTCTGACTCGCGCGATGCGATTTCGTTCAAAGCAAAATGGATTACTTTTTTGTCATGCGATTCGCCTGTCACGCTGCGCGCGATCAACGGGCGGTGACGGAAACCGTCTGCGTCTGCTGCACCACCCGCCCGCGCATGCGGCCGAGAACTCCGACCAGAAAATCCGCGGGCGTTCCGCTCGTCCCCTTGGCCAGCAGCGCTTCCGCCTCACGCGCGCTGTTCACGTCGAACCTGCCGATTTTGTAGATGACCATGCCGCGCTGGAGTCCAGCTTGCTGCGCGGGGCTCGCCGTTTCCACGTCCGCGATCAGCACGCCTTTGCTCCCTTCAAAACCGAGCGCGTCCGCGAGCTCGCTGCTCAAATCCTGCAACTGCAGGCCGAACAGCCGCCGCGCCGCGGATTGCGCCGGGGACACTTTCGCCGCCGCGGGATTTTTCAGCACGCGCATAAACTCACGCACTTCATCGCGCACGATCCTGCCGGGAATCGCGAAGCCGATTCCCTGCGTCGGCACGCCTTGCGGCGTGTAGGACATTTTCACGGAGTTCACGCCGACGAGCTTGCCGCCGATGTCGATCAAGGGCCCGCCGGAATTGCCGGGGTTGATCGCTGCATCCGTCTGCAACAGGTCTTTGTATTCCACTTCATCGAGCGAGATCGTGCGATTGAGCGCGCTCAGGATTCCGCGGCTCACCGAGAGCCCGTAGCCCAGAGGATTGCCGACCGCGAGCACCGTCTCGCCGAGCATGTTCGGCGAAAGATCGTCGAGCGAAATAAAAGTGAACGGTTTGTCGGCGGCGATTTTAATGAACGCCACATCGCGGGTCGGATCTCCCGAAATGTATTTCCCGTCATACGTTTTCCCGTCGCTCGTCGTGACGCGAATTTTTAAATCCGCCGCGCGCTCGACGACGTGCTCGTTGGTGACGATGTAGCCCGCCGGATCAACCATGAAGCCGCTTCCGAGACTCTGCACCTTTTGCGCCATCTGCCGCCGCGGCGCCATCTGCCGCCCAAAGAACTGGTTGAAAAACTGGTCGTAAGGATCCTGATACGTGCTGCGGATGACTCGCTCGGTATTGATGTTCACGACCGCCGGCCAGACTTTGCCGACTGCGATCACCGCCGGCTCGCTCGCCGGATCGCTCTGCGCAAATGATCGCGCGCAGCATGCGAAAACCAAACAAGCGATAATCGAAAAACGGGACATGTCTTTGGAAACGGATAGTGTGGGACAAGCGAAGCGCTGCTTCGCTCAAAAACAGATCATGCCACTTCCGCCTCGATCAGTGAGTAGTATGCGATTGGGCGCGCGCTGCACGCATTCCAGCACGGTGCGCGATGAAGCCCATACCGACGAGAGCCAGCGTCAGCGATAACGGCTCGGGAACGGCGGTCGCCGTAAGGGAGATGCTATCGATCCCCACGGTTGAAAATTGGCTGTCCTGATCATCGAAGAAATATAGGCGAAACACCACTGGCCCGCTCTGCGCCGGAAATGAGGAAAGGGTGAATGTTGTATGTCCACCGGCGCTGGTAAAACCCGAGTTGCCGACAAAGGAGTTCGTTCCCAGCGACGACGCGAAATTATCCACACTCCATCGGGCGGAAACGTTCTCAGTAATGGTGTTGCTATTGTTCTGGATGACGAAGTCAAAGCTGAGTGCGCCATAGGCGAGCGATCCGCTCGCTGGAGTGATCGTGAAACTGAAATAGTCATTACCGGCGATCGCGAGAGTTTCGGTGCTCGGCGTGGAATTCGAGGGCACGCCATATGCCGGGCTGTTAAAGGTGGAATTGAAGAATGTGGCGGAGCCGGAGAGGCCCACGCCAACAACAAGGTCCGCCGCCGTAGAGTTTGCATCGCTATCGCTCGACGTCAGCGTGTTTCCGCTAAAAGTGTAATTCGCAACCAAGGTCCCGCTCGCAGGAGCTCCTGCAAAGAAAGTGAGGTAGACTGCGATCTCCAATGGGAGAGCCGCATTCGCAACGCTCATCCCGATGAAACGATGTTTCACAGCTGAGACCAGCCTAACGGAACGCCCTCGCGGAGCAACGCATTTATCACGGCAGACCAACGGTGGCGGGAGCCGCGACCTTCGTCATCCATTTACAATCTCCCCGCCATTGGGATGCAGCACCTGGCCGGTAATGTAAGACGAGTCGTCGCTGGCGAGAAAGACGTAGCTCGGTGCAACTTCTTCCGGCTCGCCGGCGCGGCCCATGGGCACGTCCGAGCCAAATGTTTTCACGGTCTCCGCCGGAAACGTGGAGGGGATGAGCGGCGTCCAAATCGGTCCGGGCGCCACTGCGTTCACGCGGATTTTTTTCTCCACGAGCGAATGAGCCAGCGCGCGCGTGAACGACACAATCGCGCCTTTGGTCGCGGAGTAATCCAGCAGTTTGTCGCTGCCGCGATAAGCCGTCACCGACGTGGTGTTGATGATCGCGCTCCCCTCTCGCAGATGCTTGAGCGCGGCTTTCACGAGATAAAACATCGCGAAAATATTGGTGCGAAATGTCCGCTCGAGTTGTTCACTCGTAATCTCCTCGATGCTTTTTTGCGGATGCTGCTCGGCCGCGTTGTTGACCAGAATGTCCAGCCCGCCCAGCTCGCTCACCGTTTTTTCCACTGCCTGAATGCAGAATGGCTCGGACCCGATGTCGCCCGGAATCAAGACGCAGCGCCGTTCTTCACGCTCCACCAGCCGTTTTGTTTCTTCCGCGTCCTGATCTTCATTGAGATAAACGATCGCAACGTCTGCTCCTTCTTTCGCAAAGAAAATCGAGACGGCGCGCCCGATTCCGCTGTCACCGCCGGTGACGAGCGCGACCTTTCCGGCGAGCTTGCCGCTGCCACGATATTGATGGTCCACCGCCTTCGGCCGGGGATCCATTTCCGCCTCGATTCCCGGCTGTTGATCCTGATGCTGCGCCGGTCGCAGCGTTTTTTCCTCCTGCT
>JAXDQV010000188.1:0-4765 GCA_034667645.1 Chthoniobacter sp. | reverse complement strand
GTGCAGACATCGAAGTAAAAATCCTCGAATTGCTCCGTGCTCATCCCGGCCTGCTGCGCCATCGACGGCGTCGGCCACCGCAGCACGCACCAGCGCGTCTTCTTCACGCGCCAGTCCAGCACCGGCCGCATGATCTTCATCGCGAGCTTCATCTTTTCCCCCGGCACGTCAGACATCTCGGTGATGTTTTCGCTGCCGCGCAGCGCGATGTAGGCCGACATTTTTTTCATCCGCGTCAGCTCGTGCTCCGCGGCGATGCTGTATTGATCCTCCTCCGCGTGCAGCACGATCTCGCGCGACACCCGCGCCTGATGGGTTTGCACGAAAGGCAGGGCCTTCGCCGCGCGCGCCGCCCGGATGAGCGCGATCGTCATCTCCGCCGGAATGTCGAACGCGTCGATCAGCACGTTGTCCCCCGCTTTCAACTTCGTGGAATAATCCACCAGGAGGCGGGCGAGCTTGTCGTAACGCGGATCGTGCATGGGGCGGGAAAAGGTTTGAGACGAAATCGGCGAACAGTAACGTCTACCGCATGCACGTTGAAAACCGAGCGGAAAAAGAATGGAACTCCGCAAAGCCCGCGGCCAGATGAGCACGGCAAAAGTCCTCACGGCCGCGGATTGGCCGCACCTCCGCGCAGATTTCGACGTCCGCTCGGCGAAGCTCGTCTTCACCAACGGCTGCTTCGATCTCCTGCACGTGGGCCACGTGCGCTACCTGCAGGCCGCGCGAGCGCTCGGCGACGCGCTGCTGGTCGCGGTGAACGCCGACGCTTCCGTGCGCGCGCTGAAGGGCGAGGGGCGCCCGATCAACAGCGAGGCGGACCGGGCCGAGGTGCTCTCGGCGCTCGGCTGCGTGGATTTCGTCACCATTTTCAGCGAGGAGCGCGTCACGAATCTCCTCCGCGCCGTGCGTCCGCACCTCTACGTGAAAGGCGGCGACTACACGCTCGATTCTCTCGACGCCGGGGAACGCGCCGCGCTCGAGAGCGTCGGCGCACGCATCGAGATCCTTCCCCTTGTTCCGGGCAAATCGACGACGGCGATCATTGAGCGATGGAAAAGCTGAGGCTCGGCGTCCTCGGCTCCGGCAAGGGCTCCAACCTGCGCGCCATCCTCGACGCGATCGACGGCGGCGCGCTCCATGCCGAGGTGCGCATCGTTATCTCCGACATCGAGTCCGCCGGCATCCTCGATCTGGCGCGGCTCCGCGGCCTGCGCGCTGAATACGTCGCGCCCGGACCCTTCCGCACGAAGCTGGAGGCCGGGGCCGAGCAGCGCGTGGTGTCGCTTTTGCAAAACGAAAACGTCGAGCTCGTGGTGCTCGCCGGTTTCATGCGCATCATCAAGGCGCCGCTGCTCGACGCGTTCCTCTGCCGCATCGTCAATATCCACCCCTCCCTCCTCCCCGCCTTCCCCGGCATCGAAGCGTGGAAGCAGGCGCTCGCCGCCGGTGTCCCGACCACCGGCTGCACGGTGCATTATGTCGATTCCGGGATGGACTCCGGCGAAATCATTGCGCAGCGCGAGGTGCCGGTCGAACCCGGCGACACCCCCCAGTCGCTGCACGCGCGCATCCAGCACGCCGAGCACGCGCTCTATCCCGAGGTCCTCCGCCGCATCGCTGCGAGCCGGAGCTGAAACGCAGAGCGTTTCGATTCACGGCCGGGCGCGCCGAATCGGAGAGGAGGCTCCTGCAGCCGTTTGGAAGGAAAGCTGAGATCGGGGAACTATCCCGATGATCGGTAATCTGATGCAGCGCCGCTTGCGGATCAGCACATCGTCTGGGTCCGCGAAACCACGGATTTACCCCTCCATTTTTCCCAAGGCCACGCCGTCTAACGACCCCGCAGCCGGCGCAAGCGCCGCGTCGAGCCGGGAGAACTTCACGCCGCCTGACCCTTCGTGGAGCAGCCGGGAGACGCCGAGAGCGATTCTTCCCGCTGTTAAAGGACGCCTCTATTTGTTTAGACCATCGATACCGCCGCCTGTAGCATGCCGGTGTCAGTGTATGCCCGGCTTCTTTCGACGCTTTTTTCTTTCGGACTTCGGGCCACCCCCGCCGCCTGATCAGGCGCATCAGCCGACGTTTCCCGGACAGCGCATCGTTGAGATAGTTTACTCTGACTCAAAGCGCGAGCGTGTCTTCATCACGGTCGACGACACCGGGGATTATCGGATCAGTGTTGAGTGGACACGCGTGATTGGAAGACTGGGTATGGAGCGCGTTGGTGTGGAAATGGCAGCGGCAGTCATGCGGACAGCCATCAGCGCGCTCGCGAGCTTGCCGACGAGGCCTTGCGATGTTCACGACATGTGGCCTGATGCGTTGAGATAGCTGGCTTCCACAGCGCCGGGGAATCAGCCGATTGACCCTTACGGCGTGGGCGGAGCGGGGGGCGCGGGAGGCGGGGGCGGGTTGGAGGTGGTCGGGATGGTGTCGCGGATCATGTCCCCCTTGCATCCTCCTGCCACTTCCGTGACTGCGGAAACGATTTCCGTCGCTGCTCCTGCGGTTTCCGCGACTCCTCTTGCGGCTTCCGTTGTTACGGAAATGGTTTCCGCGACAGCTCTCGCCGCTTCCGTAGCTCCTCTTGCGGCTTCCGTGACTACGGAAGCGGCTTCCGTTGTTACGGAAATGGCTTCCGTAATGAAGAAAATGGCTTTTTTTGTCCACTTTACGACCGGTTTACTCTGTAGAACCGAAAAACCCACACTATGAGCAAAGCCAAACTCAACCTCGACAAACTCACCGACGACGACGTCATCAGCCTCGGCCGCACCGTGGCGACCGCACTCGATGGCAACAATTCCTTCCCCGCGGCTCCAGTCACCACCGATGACCTCAACGACCTCGCCGACGCGATGCAGGGAAAAATCAACGAGCGCTCCCAGCTCGAGGCGCAAATCCAGACCAAGACCATTGCCATCCGCAACGCCCGCCTCGCCCTCGAAAACGCGCTGCGCAGCGACGCCGATTACGTGGACACGGCCAGCGGCGGCGATGCCGAGAAGATCCACTCCGCCGGGATGCGCGTGGCCGAGGATCCCGCTCCGGTGGGCGGCATGCCGAAAGTCACGCGGCTGGCCGCGACCGCGGGCGACGGCGAGGTGGACCTGCATTGGGACCCGGTGCGGCGCGGTGCGAAAAGCTACGTGGTGGAGCGCACCAGCGACGCCGCGGGCCAGACCGGCCGGGGCAACGCGCAGATCGTCACCAAAAGCCGCGCCGAGGTGACTGGGCTGCAAAGCGGCAGCCGTCACTGGTTCCGCGTCGCCGCCGTCGGCTCCGCCGGCCAGGGGCCCTGGAGCGATCCCGCCACCAAGGTCGCGCCGTAGGTGGGGCAGAGGAAAGAATGTTCGCCCTACAAGGTGAACGTTCGCCTAATTCAGAGTTAGCCGTTGCTCGCGCCACCCGCTCATCCCAAGAGCCACTATGAAAACGTTCACTCTGTCTCTACTCGTCGCAATCTTCGGATGCGCTTCATCACCTGCGGCTGACGCTAATCCCATTTCGACCAAGACCTACTCCGTCAAGGACGGTGGCAGGAC
This sequence comes from Chthoniobacter sp., assembly GCA_034667645.1. GTDB lineage: Bacteria > Verrucomicrobiota > Verrucomicrobiia > Chthoniobacterales > Chthoniobacteraceae > JAJPJG01. The sequence goes on along the minus strand of JAXDQV010000188.1, from coordinate 1,214 downwards.
GATCGCCGTGCCAGAGGGCATGGTGTATGTGCCCGCCGGCAAGTTCACCGCGGGCGAGGGTGCGACAGCGAAAGACGTTTCGGTCGAGGCGTTTTGCATCGGTCGCTTTGAGGTAACGAATGCGGAATGGAAGCAGTTCCTCGACGCGACCGGCGGACGCCCACCGCGCTACTGGAAGGGCGGCGCGTTTTCCAACAGGCAGGCCAATCACCCCGTCCTCTTCGTGTCGCTCACTGAAGCCCAACAGTATTGTGCGTGGGTGAGCAAGGCCACCGGGTGGCAGGTCGTGGTCCCCAGCGCAGATCAATGGGAGTGGGCGGCGCGCGGACCCAAAGGCGGGCGCTATCCGTGGGGTGACGACAAAGGCGCGCTTCAATTACAATGGCGTCTGCGCTGCGCACTTCCTCGAACAGCCCGATACGATGACGACCTACGGCGAACGCTCGACGCGCAAGGGCGAGCCGGTCGCGGTGAAGGACATCAGCGGCGGAGGACGCACGCTGAGCATCTCGCGCGATGGCGGCGTGACGGGTTGGATTGACCACACGAACAACACCGGCTTCGTCGGCACCACCCTTTATCACGATCTCGTCGCCGAGGGTGGCTTTACAACGCCAGTGGGCACCTATGAGGACGGCAAGAGCTGGTGCGGCGCTTACGACATGGCCGGCAATGCCTACGAGTGGACAACCACGCTTATCACCGCGACAAACGGCGCGGAACGCGGCAAGCAGGTGAACGAGGTTCGTGGCGGCTCGTGGTATTCCACCAGCCGCAGTTGTGTTTCAGCCAGCACCGGCGAGGGCCGGGCGGCCAGCGGCGCTTACCATTCCGTCGGTTTTCGAGTGGGGATGTTGCCGACAGCTAAGCGCCCATGACAACATCCACAACGCCTAACCATGCGCTGCAGCGAACTACTCCGTGCGTCACGGCGCCGCCTCGCTGACGAGCACACAGCGGAAGCCGTAGATGACATCGCGTTTCGCTGCGGTCCACGACATTGCGGTAGCTGGTGAGCAGCTCGCCGCGCGGCAAACTGCTTGCCACACGTGGCGTGCGGGTCAAACATTCCGCGCCCGTTTACCCATGAAGCTCCTCGATCGCTACGTCGGCAAAGAAATCCTGCTGACGGCCACCTTTGCCATCGCGGTGCTGAGCCTGGTGCTGGTGCTCGGGAACGTCTTCAAACAACTCCTGGACCTGCTGGTGAACCA
>JAXDQV010000187.1:0-11223 GCA_034667645.1 Chthoniobacter sp. | reverse complement strand
GCACGTTCACCGCCGTCGACCACGTTACCTTCAGCGTCGCGCGAGGATCGATCTTCGGTTTCCTAGGGCCGAATGGCTCGGGAAAATCCACGGTGATTCGCATGCTGTGTGGGATTTTGGAACCGAGCGACGGCAGGGCCAGCATCGCCGGACTCGATGTCGTGGCTCACGGTGATGAGTTGAAAGAAACGATCGGCTACATGTCGCAAAAGTTTTCGCTCTATGACGAGTTGACGGTGGATGAGAATCTCGTTTTCTACGGCAAACTCTACGGCCTCGGCAGCACGCTGCTGAAGCGGCGCCGCGACGAGCTGATCGCGCTGACGCACCTCGCGCCGTATCTGAAGCGTCGCGCCGCGCTTCTCTCCGGCGGCTGGCGGCAGCGGCTCGCCATGGCCTGCGCGCTCATGCATGAGCCGACTGTGCTTTTTCTCGATGAGCCCACCGCTGGCATCGATCCGGTCGCGCGCCGCGAGCTTTGGGATTTGCTCTTTGAGTTTGCCAGCCGCGGGATGACGCTTTTCGTCACCACGCATTACATGGACGAAGCCGAACGCTGCTCGCACGTTGGTTATATCTACATGTCAAAGTTGATCGTCTGCGGCGAACCGGATGAACTGAAAACGTTGCCCGAGGTGAACCCGCCCGGCACTCGCAGGCTCGACGTGACGTGCGACCACGTCACGACTGGATTGCAGACCCTGCGGCATTTTCCCGGTGTGCAAAGCTCGACGGTTTTTGGCCAGTCAATGCATTTGCTCGTCGATGAAAACGTGAGTGAGCAGTCCATGCGCACCGAGCTCGCAAAAGCAGGGATAGGGGAGGCGGATATCCGCCCGATCGCGCCTTCGCTGGAAGACGTTTTTGTGGCGCTCACAAACAAGCACGCCAATGGAGATGCACGACTGGGCGCTCACTGAAAGCGCGCGCAAGAACTGAAATGAACGCATTGACGAGACCTTTTCGCGGCTTCGGTGCCATTTTATTCAAGGAGTTCATCGTGGTGCTGCGGGATCCGATGACGCTTTTCTTCATGCTCTTTCCGCCGCTCATCGAAATGGTCGCCTTCGGTTACGCGCTCGACAACGATGTTAAACACATGGCGATGGTCGTCTTTAACGAGGACAAAACCGTCGAGAGCCGCGAGATGATCGATCGGTTCGTGAACACGCAAACCTTCCGCGTGGTGCGCGAGGTCGGCAGCGCGGGTGCGCTCGCCAGCGAAATTCGCAAAGGGCACGCTTATGTCGGCCTGCAGATTCCGCCGGACTTCTCACGCGAGCTCGCGGCCGGGCGGACGGCACACGTGCAGATGCTCATCGATGGCGCGAATTCCACGACCGCGCTGCAGGCGCTCAACACCGGACTCGCGGTCTCATTAACGCAGTCCACCAGGACGCTCCTGGCCGAAGCGGGGCGGCACGGGCTGCCGATCGAAATCCGGCCGCAGATGCTCTACAACCCGCAGATGCGGAGCCCGAATTTTTTCGTGCCCGGAGTGATCGGCGTGGTGTTGCAAATCGGCACCACCTTTGCCACCGCGATGGCGGTCGTGCGCGAGCGCGAGCGCGGCACGCTCGAGCAACTTCTGGTCAGCCCGCTGTCGCGCTGGGGATTGATGCTCGGCAAACTCGTTCCGTATCTTTGCATCGGGATGACTATGGCCGTGCTGCTCTTTTCGATCATGCGCTTTCTGTTTCACGTGCCGATCGCCGGCAGCGTCACGCTGATGATGTTCTCCACGCTGATCTACGTTTTCGCGCTGCTGAGTCTGGGGCTTCTCGTGGCAACGAAGGCGGAGACGCAGATGCAGGCTTTGCAAATGTCGATGACCTTTATCATGCCGAGCGTTTTTTTCTCCGGCTTTATCTTTCCTCGCGAAACGATGCCCGGGATTTTCTACGCGATCGGCGCGGTGCTCCCCACGACCTATTTCATCTCGCTGATGCGAGCGATCATTCTTCGCGGCGCGAGCCTCGCCGATTTCCTGCCGCAACTCGCGATTCTCACCGTGATGGCCATCGCGCTTTTTTGTCTTTGCGCGCTGCGGTTTAAAAAGAAAATCGGCTAGCGGTATTCCCGCCAGTAGAGCTGTTCGCGCCGAGCCTCGCCGCTGATCCCAAATTGGCGCCGCTCGGCCGCGATGCGCGCGTGGATTCCCGGAAACATCTCACGCCAGACCGGCTCCGGCGTGAGCCGATTCGCGCGGTTTACGTAGTCGTAAAGGCAGGCGTCAGGCGCCCCGTAGCTTCGGTCCTCATATGCATCATAGGACATGGGTTGCCGGTGGATGACTACATAGCGGGCGGGTGGATACCCGACGTAATACTGAAACTGCGCGTGCGCCGCCGTGACGACCGATAAGAAAACCAATGCGCCACGAGCCGGGAGCCTGAAAACGCGCAGGTTCATGTCGAAATAGTAATCCTCGCCTCCGGCTTTTCAACCGTGCGACTCATTCGTGATGGCCGACGGCAAAACGATTTCACTCATCTCGCGCGCGGCTTCCACGCTCATCGTGCTTCCCTGTTCGCGCGCGATCTTCTGCCCATGCTTTGCGATTTCCGAGATGCGGACGTCGTCGTGATCGGGATCGTGATGAAAAAGAAACAACTGTTTAACATTTGCCCTCACGGCGAGTCGCACCACGTCGTCGACGCATCCGTGCCCCCATCCGACATGGCAGGCGTATTCCGCGCGGTCGTATTGCGAGTCGATGATCAGCACGTCGCAATCCTGGATGAAGCTCAGCAGTTCAACGTTTTCTGAATCGGTGACATGCGCCGGAAACACGCCGGCCTTGTTGGTGAAAGGCTCATTGTCTGGCAGGTAAACGATCGAACCTGCGCTCGTAAAAAGTTTGTAGCCGACGGCCACGCCAGGATGGTTGCTGGCCCAAGCCTGCACCCGAACCTGGCCGATGGGGAAATCGAATTCCCTCAGTTCCTGAATAACGATGTTGCTCGGCATTTCCCCCAAGGCGATGGGGAAATAAGTGCTCTCCATCTGGCCCGCGAGAGTGCTCGCGAGGCTCGCCTGCGCCCCCTCGTAGCCGAGAATCCGCAGCTTGTTTTTCGCCTCATAAGCGGGACGGAAAAATGGGAAGCCCTGAATATGGTCCCAATGCGTGTGCGTGATGAGCAGAGTGAGATTGATCGGTTTGTCGCCAAATTCCTCTGCCAGAGACAGACCGAGAGGCCGAATCCCGGAGCCGGCATCGAGCACGATCAGTTCACCATCGGCTCTCACTTCGACACACGACGTGTTGCCGCCGTAAATCACCGTCGAGGGACCCGGAGTCGGCACGGAACCGCGCACGCCCCAGAATTTTATGCGACAGGAGTGATTGGTTTGCACGCGATCCAGTTAAAAAAAGAAAACCCGTTTTGCCCACAGGCGAAACGGGTTTTCTCGGGGGCCGAGGGGGAAATTGTTAAAGTTTGCTCTTCAGTTCTTTGCCGGCGGCGAATTTCACCGTCTTCGACTTTTTGATTTTAATCTTCTCGCCGGTTTTTGGGTTGATGCCCATCCGCGCGGCGCGCTCGGCGACGCGAAAGGTGCCGAAACCAACGAGTTGAACGGATTTATCCTTGCGAATACCGGTTCGAATTCCTTCCACCACCGCGCTGACCGCCCGCTCCGCTTCCGCGCGGGAGCTGCTGCCGAGCGTTTTGGCGACAGCGTCCACGAGTTCTGACTTGTTCATGAGAAGATATGATCCTTTGAGATTTCGCTAAAGGCTGGCGAACGCCTGCCGAAAACGCGCTTCTTGTGACACTCTCTGCACAGACTGTCAAACCATTTTCGGGGAAATATTACATGAGGCGGGAAGCCTTTTGCCATCAGGGTTCGCGATTGATTCGCATGACGGGAAAGCGCAGCGTAAACAAGTGACGTTCGAGGAAAGAATGGCGCGCCATTTTGCGCAAAAACCGAAGCTGCACCCGACGGCCTATGTCGCGCCCGGAGCGGTAGTCCGCGGCGACGTCACACTCGGCGAAGAATCGAGCATTTGGTTTCACGCCACACTGCGCGGCGACATCAACTCGATCGTGATTGGCGCGCGCTCGAACATCCAGGACGGCTCGGTCATTCACTTGGCGGATGATTTTCCGACGATCGTCGGCGAGTTTGTGACGGTCGGGCATCGTGCGATTTTGCACGCATGCAAAGTCGGGGACGAAGTGCTTGTCGGCATGGGCGCGATCCTGCTCGACGGCGTGGAAGTTGGCGCGCGGTCTATCATCGGCGCAAACGCTCTGGTCACGCAGCACACCAGGATACCGCCCGGCTCGCTTGTCCTCGGATCTCCCGCAAAAGTCGTGCGGCAACTCGATGTGTCAGAGCAGCGCTCGCTCAAAAGCTGGGCGGAAAAATACGTGCAGCTTTCGCGTGTTTACAGAGCGGCGGATGAGAGTGGAACCGCTGTCCGCGAGTCTTCCGAGCGTTAGCCCGCTCCGTGGGCGACGCCCGGAACGGCAAGAGGCGGTGGGACTATGGCGGTGTCGTTTTGTTTCGCAGCATCGAGGTGCAGATACGTGTAGCCCTTCAACCCGCGTTCGTAATTGGCGAGTAGTTTCATCGCTTCGTTCGGTTTTAGCCGGTCGCTTTTGATCGCGGCATCGACCTGCGCTTTTACGAGCCGGATGAGCTCGTTTTGATCCCACTGCGTGAGCGTCAGCACCTCGCCGATCGTGCTCCCCTCGATCGTTTCCTCGATGTAAAAACCATCCTCCTCATCGTCATCGAGGAACACGTGCGCCTCGTTGACGCGGCCGAACAAATTGTGCAGATCGCCCATGATGTCCTGGTAGGCGCCCATGAGGAAGATGCCGATGTAATAAGGCTCGCCGGGCCGCAGCCGATGCAGCGGCAACGTGTCTTTCACATCCTGCAAATCGATGAACTTGCTCACTTTCCCGTCGGAATCACACGTGATGTCCACGAGGGTGCCGTTGCGCTCCGGCCGCTGGTCGAGGCGATGGATCGGCATGATCGGAAAAAGCTGACCGAGTGCCCAGTGATCGAGCAGGGATTGGAAAACGGAGAAGTTGCAGACGTATTGATCGCTGAGCGTTGTTTCCAATTCCTTCACTTCATCCGGCACGTAGGTCGCGTCGCGAAATTGCTCCACGATCGTCTGCGCGATGCGCCAGTAAACCGTCTCGATCTTCGCCTTGCTCTCGAGGTCGAGCAGGCCGAGGTCGAACATGGATTGCGCCTGCTCCTTGATCTGCGCCGCATCGTGGAGCGACTCCAGCCGATGGCGTCCGATGTTCTTCTGCACGTCGAGCATTTCGCGCACGAGCTTCGAGTCCGCCTCGCCCGGTTGCGGGTTGTCAGGCGCCGCGTTTTTCTCGATGGATCCAAAAGCCTCCACGATCAGCACCGAGTGATGCGCCACGATCGCGCGGCCGCTTTCGCTGATGATTACCGGATGCGGCACGCGCTCGGAGTCGCAGACGTCCATCACGTTGTAAACGATGTCGCGCGCGTAGTCCTGCAGCGAGTAGTTCGTCGAAGAGTCAAAGGTCGTCCGCGAGCCGTCGTAGTCCACGCCGAGACCGCCGCCAACGTCGAGATAGCCCAGCTCGTGGCCCATTTTCGCGAGCTTCGCGTAAAAGCGCGCCGCCTCGCGCACCGCGCGTTTGATCGTGCCAATGTCCGGCACCTGCGAGCCGACGTGGAAATGCACAAGCTTTAAACAATGGGCGAGTCCCTCCCGCTTCAATGTCTCGCTCGCGCAAACGAGATCCGCCGTCGAAAGACCGAACTTCGCGTGCTCGCCGCCGCTGGTTGCCCATTTGCCCGAACCCTTTGAGAGCAACCGCACGCGGAGCCCGATCAGCGGCTCGACACCCACTTCGCGCGAGACGCGCAGGATTTCAAAAAGCTCCTCGAGTTTCTCCACCACCATCACCACTTTTTTCCCCAGCTTCGTTCCGAGCAGCGCGTTCTTGATGAAAACGGTGTCTTTGTAGCCGTTGCAGATCACCAGGCTTTCCGGGTCGTTGTGAATCGCCAGCGCCGCCGTCAGCTCCGGCTTGCTGCCAGCCTCCAGTCCGAAATGGAACGGCTTTCCGGCGTCGATGATTTCCTCCACGACTTCGCGCAACTGGTTGACCTTGATCGGGAAAACGCCGCGGTAAACATTCCCGTAACCGAACTCAGCAATTGCGGCCGTGAAGGCTTTGTTGATGGTCTCGACGCGATGCCGCAGCAGGTCTTGAAAACGCAGCACCATCGGGAAACGCAGGCCTTGCTCCGTGGCATCGGCGATCACCTCCATCATGTCGATCGAGACGCCGTTTTGCTGCGGCAGGATCTGGATGTTTCCGCGTTCGTTCACCGAGAAATATCCGGTGCTCCATCGGTCGATATTATAAAGCGAAATGGCCGATGAGATGTCCCAGTCTTGCGTCATGCGTCGCGCATCTTAGGACTGGGCTGCGTGTTTTCAATAGCGACCGCGTGAAAACTGAAAAATTAAGCGCTGGGATGAACCGTCACCGAAATCGATTGCCCGCCCTGAAGATTTTCTTCAGCTTGAGCGCGGCGGGTGTTAGGTAAAACTGGAGTTTAAGGCGGGCCTTTTCAAGGGTCATTGACACTGCAAATGCTGGGCGTTTCCGCAAAAGCCTGACCGCGAGAATCGTCTGGCCGGTTCTCGCACAGGGTTGGCAACGCTCGCTGCGGTGCGCATAGTTCTCGAAGTGAAAAACCCGTTCGATCCCATCGAGGAAGTCATCGCCGAGATTAAGGCGGGGCGCATGGTCATCGTCGTGGACGATGCGGATCGCGAGAACGAGGGCGATCTCGTGATGGCGGCGGAAAAGGTGACGCCGGAGGCAGTCAACTTCATGACCAAGCATGGCCGCGGTCTCATCTGCGTGCCCATCACCGAGGAACGCGCCGCGCAGCTCGGCCTCCAGCGCATGGTGCTCGATAATCGCGAGAGCCAGCGCACCGACTTCACCGTCTCCGTCGATGCCGCCCAGGGCGTCTCGACCGGCATCAGCGCCGCCGACCGCGCTCAAACCATCCGCATCCTCGCCGATCCGCATTCCTCCCCGCGCGATCTCGTGCAGCCCGGCCACGTCTTCCCGTTGCGCGCGAAACCGGGCGGCGTGCTGCGCCGCGCCGGGCACACCGAAGCGGCGACCGACCTGCCCCGCCTCGCCGGATTGCAGACCGCCGGCGTCCTGTGCGAAATCCTCCACGAGGACGGCTCCATGTCGCGGCTCCCCGAGCTGCTGCGTTACAAAAAAAAGCACGGCCTCAAGCTCTGCACCATCCAGGACCTGATCGCCTACCGCCGCCAGCGCGAGAAGCTCGTCGTCTCCGAGCAGATCGTGAAAATGCCCACCGCCTTCGGGGAGTTCGATCTCCACATGTATCGCTCTTTGCTCGACGACACGCATCATCTCGCGCTCGTCAAAGGCGCGATCTCCAAAACGAAAGCCACCCTCGTCCGCGTCCACTCGGAGTGTCTCACCGGCGATATCTTCGGCTCTCTGCGCTGCGATTGCGGCAATCAGCTTCACGCTGCGCTCCGGCAGATCGACGCCGCCGGCTCCGGCGTCCTCGTTTACATGCGGCGGCACGAAGGCCGCGGCATCGGCCTCTCCGCGAAAATTCACGCCTACAAACTCCAGGAGCAGGGCCTCGACACCGTGGAGGCCAATGAGCGCCTCGGCTTCCCCGCCGAGCTGCGCGATTACGGCATCGGCGCGCAGATCCTCACCGACCTCGGCGTCCGCAAAATGCGCTTCCTGACCAACAACCCGAAAAAAGTCGTCGGGCTGGAAGGCTACGGGCTCGAGATCGTCGAGCTGGTCCCCATCAAATCAAAACCCAACCGCCACAACGCGCAGTATCTCGAGACCAAGCGGGTGAAAATGGGCCACTTGCTCTAGCCGCGCTTCATGCGGGTTGGGGCACCTTGGTGCGAATGGTAAAGAACAAAGCCAATAAAGAGCATACTCCGACTATCGCTGGATTAAGGATGACGAGCCACAATCCTGAACTGTTGAAGGTCGCGGCGAGTTCGGGTGGAGGAATGTTTGGGTAATTGTAGAGTGCCATTCCGAAACCGGCAAAGAGGGCGCATCCCCACACAACAAGCTTCCAGCGGTAGCGCAATACGTTGGCGGCTATGGCAATGAACCCCCACTCGGCGACAAGAGCGCAGATCCAAAGCAAAAACTCGAAAAGGTGGCAAAGCATCTCTAGGTGCTTGTCGTGAACGTAATAACTATCTGCGGTCGGAAGCTGAGTCTCGCGGTGCGCTCGGATAATTCCTTGGATCGCCAGTAAGCCCCAAGGCAAAAACGAAAATACGGTCGGCGCGGCGATAAGGGCGCAGATCATCGCGATTATTCTCACGGTTAGTGTCGAGCGCATGACTTGAGGCCTAACAGGGTATTCGCATCCGTTTGGATGGTCTAGGTTATCGGCGTCGGTTTCGATGGTCTAAACAAAATAGAGGGGGAAAGCGCGGCTGGTGCGCTCAAGGCTCTCTGCGCCCGCCCTCTGCCATGGAACCAATCACCGGAAAACTCAATTCACGCACTGGACACCTTTCACTCGGGTTAGGCGTCATGGTGCATTGAGAACAAATAGGTCCTCAAAGGAATCTTTGAAGTGCGCTACGTCACCGTCGAAGAGCAGTTCACTTTGGTTGGCAATGAGGCGAGCGTGAATGTGTGCAGCATCGCCGCCTGGAGAAACGAAAAGGTCGATTCGCTTCCGACGCTTGAGGTCATGGTGGTCAAACGCCAAACATACAAAGTCGTCTTCTTCGGCGTGCTCGTCTGCTGGCGGAACTTCGATGTAAATCGCAATCCGTCCGGAAGAGATGTCGAACCACTTGTCGTCTCCGGAATCCTTATGCCGCGCTACGGAAAAGCCCTCCTTGTGCTTCCGATCGAAGAAGGTTACCCGAATCCATTCACTGAAACCGAAATGGTGAAAATGGAACGCACTAATTCGGAAGCGATCAAACATTCAGCAGGTAGATAAGGAAGCGCGTAGCAATGCCCTGATAGCATGTTAGCGCCATTTCGATGGCCTAAAAGTTATAGGCATCGGTTTCGATGGTCTAACAATTATTGGCGTCCTCCCAAGCGGCTTCAAGTGTATTAAATCGCTACACCGCTATGTGCGACCGTGCCGCCGACGGGTTGGATCACTCCTCCTACGGGTAAAACCGAGTCACCGACAGGCCGGATCGGGTCGCCTACGGGTTGGATCGGGCCACCTACGGGTTTGATTGAGTCTCCTACGGGTAAAACCGAGTGGCCTACGAGTTGGATCGGGCCTCCTACGGGTAAAACCGAGTCTCCTCTCCTCGTCGCAAGAGTTCCGTTGGCTTGGCATCGCGAATTGCTGCTTCCACAGCGGTGATGACGCGCTCGATGTTGGATACTCTAACAACAATAGTCCCTTGGGCTGAGATTGGGAATGGCATGGAGCGTGGAAGCGCCTAACAAGAAGCAGGCGAAATGGGTTTTTGCCTTTGTGTTTCGTCTAAGACCGGAAACCGTGTGCTATCCTTGAATAGCCTTTCAGGCTAAAGCGCCGGACATTTCGCCTAAATCGGGAGAGGGGCAAGCCCAAACTCCTCGGTGAAGTCTGCGCGGCGTCCGTTCACGGTGCCCGAGTGCGCGCTTGCGCCGCTTTCAACTCTCCGCTAAGGACTCTGCTCCGCCATGTCCAGCATGCTTCCCACCCGCCCGCGCCAGATGCATCAGCGTCGCGCGTTTGCCATCGTGGCGAGCGAATACAACGGGGAGTTCGTGCAGGGGCTGGTGGATTTTGCGATGCGGGAATTGCAGGAACTGGTGCCCGGCGCTTACGTGACCGTGTATCGGGTGCCGGGAGCTTTTGAGATCCCGCTCGCGGTGCAGGAAGCGGCGGAACGCGGGGGCGTGGATGCGATCCTCGCGCTGGGGGTGATCGTGCAGGGTGAAACGGGGCATGCGGGATTGCTGGCCGAGGCCGTGACCTACGCGCTGCTGGAATGCGGGATGCGCTATCGGCTACCGGTGGTGCATCAGGTGTTGCTGGTGGCGGACGAGGCGCAGGCGCGCCAGCGCTGCCTGGAGCCGGAGCTCAATCGCGGGACGGAAGCGGCGCGGGTGGCGGTGCGGGCGCTGCAGGCACTCCACGAGGTGAAGGGACGCTGATGCGGCCATGGGAAAACGCCGCGAAGGCCGTGAAGCGGCCATTCAGTTTTTGTTTCAGCGGGATTTGAATTCGGGCGAGCAGCGCGAATCGCTGGCGCATTTCTGGGAAATCCGCACGGCGACGGAGAAGACGCGCGGCTTTGCCAACGCATTGATCCATGGCGTGATCGCGCAGCAGCCGGCGATCGACGAGCGGATCACGGCGATCGCAGCCAACTACCAGCTCGATCGCATCGCGGCCGTGGACCGCAACATCCTGCGGGTGGCGATCTACGAGATGCTCTTCACCGACGACGTGCCGCCCGTGGTTTCAATCAATGAGGCGATCGAGATCGCGAAACGCTTTGGCAGCGAGGACTCGGGACGCTTTGTGAACGGCATTCTGGACAAGGTGCGGAAAGAGATCGTGCGGCCGCTGCGTTGAGCCATGGCGATCGGGTTTTTCAAATCGATCATCCAGAAATTCGCCGCGAAGCCGGTGGATTGGGACGAGCTGGAGGAGACGCTGATTCGCGCCGATCTCGGCGTGCCGATGACGCTGAAAATCCTGGCGTCGCTGCGCGCGCGCGCGGACGAGATCACGGCGAAGGATGTAATCGAGGTGACGCGGGAGAAGGTGTCGGAGATTTTGCCCTTCGATCAGCCGCCAATGCGGCCGCTGCCTTCGAGTCCCAAAGTGGTGATGGTGGTGGGCGTCAACGGGACCGGTAAAACCACCTCGACCGCGAAGCTCGCGCACCTTTTGAAAAGCCGCCGGCATAGCGTGATGCTGTGCGCGGCGGATACTTTTCGAGCCGCGGCGATCGAGCAGCTTGCCGTCTGGGCGGAGCGCGCGGACGTGGAGATGATCAAGGGACAATACAACGCCGATCCCGCCTCGCTTTGCTACGACGCCTACGTGGCCGCCGAGAAGAAGAACATCGAGTTTTTGCTCTGCGATACGGCCGGACGCCTGCACACGAAGATCAATCTGATGTCCGAGCTTGAGAAAATAAAACGCACGCTCCGCAAGCACGACAACGCGGCGCCGCACGAG
>JAXDQV010000186.1:0-24167 GCA_034667645.1 Chthoniobacter sp. | reverse complement strand
CCTCGCCTCCATCTTTTTCCCACAGGTTCTCGGCCGCTCAAATCTTCAGCGGGACGGAAAGCAGTAGGGGCAGGTCTGCTCGCGGACGTAGTGCGGGTGGCGCTGTTCATCGGTCGTCAATGGCATTTGGCACTGAAAACACATCACGGAATTCGTCTCGCGCAGTTCCGCATCCACGCCGACTCGTCGATCGAAAACAAAACACTCGCCCTGAAAGTGCGCACCGCCGCATTCCTCGAAGTATTTCAGGATGCCGCCGTCGAGTTGGAAAACGTGCTGAAATCCTTCGCGCTCCATGAGAGGCCCGGCTTTTTCGCAGCGAATACCGCCGGTGCAAAACATCACGATCGGCTGCTCTTTCAGCTCCGCAGGCAGCCGCCGAACGGCGTCCGGAAAATCGCGGAACGTCTCGATGCCGGCGGGAACGGCGGTGCGGAATGTTCCCATGCGCACTTCGTAGTCGTTTCGCGCATCGAGCAAGGTAACGGGGTGGTCCGAGTCGAGCCATTGCTTGAGCGTTCGCGCTGACACCTTCGTCGTTGGCCGGCGGCTTGGGTCCAATCCTTTCACTCCCAAAGCGATGATCTCCTTCTTGATCTTCACGAGCATTCGACTGAATGGCCGCTCCGCGCTCACGCTTTCCTTCACTTCAAAATCCTCCAGCCCCTGCACCGCTCGTAGCTCGGCAAGCAGGACGGCCACTGCTGATGGCGTGCCCGAGACGCAAAGGTTGATGCCCTCGGTTGCGAGTAAAATGGTTCCCCGGAGCTCGTTCGCACCGCAGAGAGCCAGCAGCCGCTCGCGCAGTGGCTGAAGTTCGTGGAGAGAGACGAATCGGTAGCCTGCGATATTGGTAAAAGCAGCCATCGGTGAAAGGGAGCAACCTTCAGTCATTCCACACGAAAGCAAGAAACAAACCCGCTGCCGATCCGTCCGGATCGACCTGGCGCTAGGCGATCGCCCGGTTCAACGCGCTGAGCACCGCCTTGATGGAAGCGAGTTCGATGTTCGTGTCCACGGCTGCGCCCCAACGCGTTTTGCCGGTCGCAAGCTTGATCTGAATGTAGGCGATCGCCGCCGCGTCCGAGCCGCTCCCAAGCGCGTGCTCGGAGTAGTGCGCGATCTCAAATTCCGGCGCGCCCGCGCTGCGCAGCGCGTGGACGAAGGCCGCAATCGGACCATTGCCTTCGCCGACCAAATCGAGCCGCTCGCCGTCGCGTTGCATCGTCGCGCGGCAGCGCATCGCGCCTTGCGAGCCGTCGGCATGGAAATGCTGCAAGGCGAACGGCGACGCGCGATCGATGTATTCCCTCCAGAAAATATCGCGCAACTCCGTGCCACTGACTTCGCGGCCCATGCGGTCCACCTCGTCGTTGGCAATCGGGCCAAACTCGCGCTGCATGTCCTTTGGCAACACGATGCCAAATTCGCTCTCGAGCAGATAGGCGACGCCGCCTTTCCCGGATTGGCTGTTGACTCGGATGACCTCGCGGTAATGCCGTCCGATATCGCCCGGATCGATCGTCAAATACGGCACATCCCACACGTCGTCCCGGCCTTTGCGCGCAGTGAGGCCCTTCTTGATGGCGTCCTGGTGGGAGCCCGAAAACGCCGTGAAGACGAGCTCTCCGGCGTAGGGCTGGCGCGGCGGCACCATCATTCCCGTGCAGCGTTCGTAGATTTCGAGGAGCGTGTTCAGTTCGGAAAAATCGAGCCCGGATGCGATGCCGTGCATGTGGAGATTGAGGGCAACGGTGACGACGTCGAGGTTGCCCGTGCGCTCGCCGTTGCCGAAGAGCGTTCCCTCGACGCGCTCCGCTCCGGCGAGCAATGCCAGTTCGGTTGCGGCCACGCCGGTTCCGCGGTCATTGTGCGTGTGCACACTGATGATCGCGCGGTCACGGTTGTTTAAATGAGTGCAGAACCACTCGATCTGGTCTGCATAGACATTCGGCATCGCGACTTCCACGGTGTCGGGCAGGTTCAGAATGATCTTCCGTTCCGCCGTTGGCTGCCAGACCTCCATCACCGCCTGGCAGATCTCGAGCGAAAACTCGACTTCCGTCGCCGAAAAACTTTCCGGCGAATATTGGAAAGTAACATCGGTTCCCGCGAGCTTCAGCAGGCGGTCTTTCACCCATTGCGTTCCGCGCGTGGCAATCTTCACGATCTCCGTTTTCTCCAGGCCGAAAACGTCGCGCCGCTGTGCCGGCGACGTGCTGTTATACATGTGGATGATCGCCCGTTTTGCACCCGCGAGGGATTCGATAGTGCGCTCGATCAAGTCCTCACGCGCCTGCACGAGCACCTGAATCGTCACATCCTTCGGGATGCGGGAATCGTCGATCAGCCGCCGCATGAATTCGAATTCGGTGTTCGACGCAGCCGGAAAACCGACCTCGATTTCCTTGAATCCGCACCGCACGAGCGCATCGAAGAGATCGAGCTTTTGCGAGACATTCATCGGCACCGCGAGCGCCTGATTGCCGTCGCGCAAATCAACGCTGCACCAGATCGGCGCGTGCGTCAGGACACGGTTCGGCCACTGCCGTCCTGGTAAAACGACGGGCGGGAAGGGACGGTATTTGGAGCTGAGATTGGCGATCATTTCGGTGCGGGTGGAAGTTTTGAAACCTGCGGCCGCAACCGCTTCCACCGAGAGCAGCGCAGCCGACGTTAAAGCGAAAGGAGAACTCCGAGCGAGGCCCGGAGTGTCGTAAGTCGGCTGTCGAGAATCGCGAACATGGCTGGGAGGCTAGCAGCCACCGCGCCGTTTTCAATCCCGCTTTCCGGGCGGGCGTGAGTTGCAGATACATCGGATTTTTCCGAGACTCCGGCGTGGCGCCGCTTCGCATCGATTTCATCCACCCGCTTCTCCTCCCGCTGGGCTGCGCCGCCGCAGGCGCCGCTGTGCTCGGGTTGCTCGCGCTCGGGTTTCGCGCGTCGGCTGCGCCCACCGGTAGTTATCCGGTCGGGACAAAAACGTTTCATCTCGTGGACACGTCACGCCCGGAGCTTTTCAGCCGGGACACCAGCGCGCATCGCGAGTTGATGGTGCAATTCTGGTTTCCGGCTGCAAACGAGGGAGGAGCGATTCCCGCTGGAAAATATCCGCTACTGATTTTCTCGCCGGCATGGGATGGCCAGCGCGACCAAAACACTTTCCAAGTCGAGGATCTTGCGCGAAGAGGTTTCATCGTCTCCGGCCTCGATCATCCCTTCGGCTCCGCCGCAACGCAGTTTCCGGATGGCCGGATCGTGCGCGCCGATCCGGATCTCGCGATCGATTTTTCCAACGACGCGTCTTATGCCCGTTTCCTCAAAAACGCCGAGACGCAGTTGTCGGTGAGGACCGGCGACGTGCGATTCGTTCTGGATCAAATCGAAAAGCCCAACGCGGTCGACGACGTCTTGCGCAAAGCGATTGATCCCCAGCGCGTCGGCGTTTTCGGCCATTCATTCGGCGGCGCGGTGGCGGCGGAAGTCTGCGCGACGGATTCGCGATTCAGAGCCGGCCTGGACATGGACGGCGTCCTTTTCGGCAAGGCGCGCGAGGTGCGGGTTCGTCAGCCGTTCCTCTTCATGAACGATGACACCGAGCGGCCCGCCGCCTCCCAAATCGCGATGGACAATCCGGCGAGATTTCTCCAGCGCGGCTTTCACGACATGGACGCTTTTCTCGTGCGGAATGGCGGGTTCATGATGACGATTCGCGGCGCAGGCCATCTTTCGTTTGAGGATGGACCCACGGGATTGCGGAGGATTATTTCCAAACGCCTACAAAAGATCGAGACCGGCCGCGCCCATCAAATCGTGAACGCCTACACGCTCGCGTTTTTTGAAAAAACGCTCAATGGCCAGAAGACGATTATGCTCGATGGGAACTCGTCCGCTTATCCCGAGGTCGAGTTTCAGAGCTTCCAGCCCCCGCCTTAACGGGCGTCGGCACGCCGATCCTCTTTTTCCAAAAATACTTTTAAGTTTTCGCAGACGGCTTGCACGTTCGGCTCCTTCAGAATCGTGTCGTGCGAGCCGCTGACGCTGCAAATCTCGAGCTCGCCCCGGACGAGGCTATCCCAGCCGAGCGTCGGCCCGAGGTGGTAACCCTCCAGCATAGTCTGCGCGGTAAACAGGAGCATCGAACCGGGATATGGTTTCGGAACGTAGGCTTTCATCGCCCGGCCGTGCGCGCTGCGCGCGAGCAGGTGCCGCATTTCCGTGGGAACCGCATTTCCCGCGGCGGCGAGTTCCTCCGCTTCCTTTTGCAGCACGGCTTCCTCGGCCATCCGTTTGTGGATCTCGGATTTCTGCGCGCCGCGGGTGGCCAGCTGAGTCAACTTTTTCCGCCACGGCATGCCCGCCATGAGGCGCCGGTTCAATTGCACGCGCTCGAGCAATGTTAATCGCCGCGGCGGAATGAGCGGGTTGAAGGTGTCAAACAAAGTCAAAACCCCAACTCGCTCGCCGGCCGCAGCGAGCTGCTGCGCCATTT
Source organism: Chthoniobacter sp. (assembly GCA_034667645.1). Lineage (GTDB taxonomy): Bacteria > Verrucomicrobiota > Verrucomicrobiia > Chthoniobacterales > Chthoniobacteraceae > JAJPJG01. The sequence goes on along the minus strand of JAXDQV010000186.1, from coordinate 19,675 downwards.
CAAACGCGACCACGCCACCGAGCGAGAAGCCGCCGAGGTGATAGGGTCCGCGTGGCTGGATGGCGCGGATTTCGCGCACATACGAAGCGGCAATTTCCTCGATGGTGTCCTGCGCCTGCGCGCTGCTGTTGAGCCACGGCGCTTCGAGCGCATACAGCGGCCGGGCGGTGTCGAAGCGCGCTCCGAGATCGCGGTAAAAAAGCACGCCACCGTCGGCACCGTGGACACAGAAAAACGGAGGCTTCGTTCCGCGCGGCTGCACGGCGACGACGGGTGAGTGGCTTTCCGCGCCGTCACGCGCATCAATCACGTGCGCCAGTTCCGCGATCGTCGGGGCATTGAAAAGTGTCGCGAGCGGCAGCTTCCGGCCCAGGCGCGACTCGATGCGCGCAAAGAGGCTGAGGGCGAGCAGCGAGTGGCCGCCGATCTCGAAAAAATTGTCGTGCACACAAACTGGAGAATGTTTGAGCACCTCCTCCCAAATCTCCGCCAGCGCGTGTTCCGTCTTCGACGACGGGGCGACGTAATCGCTTTGCGCAGCGCCAAATTCCGGCGCCGGCAACGCACGGCGGTCGAGCTTTCCATTCGCCGTCACGGGCAGGCGATCGAGGAAAACGAACGCCGCGGGGGTCATGTAATCCGGAAGTTCTTTTTTCACGAACTCCCGCAACTCGGCTGCGTCCGCCTGGCTGCCTGGATGGAGGACCACGTAGGCGATGAGCTGTTTCCCCGCGGCCGCGTTCTCGTGCACCGTCACCGCCTGCTCGCGCACGGCGGGATGCTTCCCGAGCCTCCACTCGATCTCGCCGAGCTCGATGCGGAAACCGCGCAGCTTTATCTGTCCATCAATCCGACCCAGATACTCGATGGTGCCGTCCGGCAAATAACGCGCGAGATCGCCGGTGCGGTAAAGGAGCCCGTGCGGCTTGAATGGATGCTGGACAAAACGCTCGGCATTCAGCTCCGGCCGGTTCACGTAACCGCGGGCCAGTCCGTCGCCGCCGATGTAAATTTCTCCCGGCGCGCCAATCGGCACCAGCTTCCGATACTCGTCGAGAAGGTAAATCTCGGTATTGCAAATCGCGCGACCGATGGGAACGGAGCGCTCGTTTTCCCGCGTCACCTCGTGGCAGATCGCAAAGGTTGTTGCCTCGGTCGGCCCGTAGCCGTTCACGAGATGCTCGGGGGGCGCGCCGTGCTGGAAAATCTCGCGCACCGCGCCGGCATCCGCGGCTTCGCCTCCGAAGACGGTGTAGCGGAGGGACGCGAAGGCGCGCGGCTCGGCGCGTGCGACCTGATTGAAAAGCGCGGTGGTGAGGAAAAGCGTGGTGATGCCGCGCTCGCGAAGTTCGCGGGCGAAATCGCGCGGAGCGAGTGCGGTGGAAATGCCGGTGAGCTGCGCGCCGTTGAGCAGTGCGCCCCAGATTTCGAGCGTCGCGGCGTCGAACGCGACATTGGAGGCCTGCGCGACGATGTCGTCCGGTTTGAACTCGATGTAGTTCGTGCGGAGGACCAGCCGGCTCACCGCGCGCTGCGGGATCGCCACGCCTTTCGGCTGACCCGTCGAGCCAGAGGTGAACATGACGTAGGCGAGGTTTTCCGCTGTGGCTCCGCTGTTTGGAGCGGTCGCATTTCCGTCATCAAAGCTCTGCGAATCGAGCACCAGCGCGTTCGCGTCGGTCGGGAGCGAGCCTGCGAGGCCGCGCTGCGTCAGCGTCAGCGGCGCGCCCGCATCGGCGAGCATGAATGCGATTCGGGCTGGCGGAGATGCCACCTCGATCGGCAAATATGCGCCGCCGGCTTTCAGAATTGCGAGCAGCGCGACGATCATCGTGTTCGAGCGCTCGAGCAAAACACCGACTGGAACATCGGGACCGACGCCGTGCCTTTGCAAAACATGCGCGAGCCGGTTCGCGGCTGCATCGAGCTCGCGATAGGTGAGCTTTTCTCCGCCGAAAGCAACCGCGATCGCATTCGGAGTGCGCGCCGCCTGGCTTGCGAAAATGTCCGCGAGCGTTTGGTCGCGTGGGTAATCAGTGCGCGTGTCGTTCCAGTCCACGAGCAGTTTCTGCCGTTCCGCCTCGCTGAGAAACTCGAACTCGGAAATCCGCCGTTGCGGGTCTGCGGCGATTCCTTCGAGCATAGCCACAAAGTGGGCGAGGATCGCCTGCACCGTCGCGCCATCGAACAGATCCGTGTTGTATTCGCAGGAGGTGCGCCAGCCTTCCGCGCGCTCGACCATGAAAAACGAGAGATCGAAAAGGGAGCCCGGAGATTTCGAGGGCACGGCCGTTAGCTTCACTCCCGCGAACTCGATCGGTTTTATGAAATCGCGCTGATAGGTGAAGTTCACCTGGAAGATCGGGTTGCGTCCGGCGTCGCGCACGGGTTGCAGCGCTTCCACGAGGCGGTCGATCGGTAGATCCTGGTTCGCCATCGCGCCGAAAACCGTGTCGCGGACGCGGTTCATCAGCTCGGTGAATTTCGGATCGCCGGACAAATCGTTGCGCAAGACGAGCGTGTTGATGAAAACACCGATGAGCGGTTCCAGATCAATGCGGCTGCGGCCCGTAATCGGTGAGCCGACGACGATGTCGTGCTGCCCCGTGTAGCGATGCAGCAGGACGTTGAACGCCGAGAGCATCAGGGTGAAAAGCGTGACTTCGCAGCGTGCGCTCAGCTCGTGCAGGGCGTTCGTGAGGCTCTTTGGCAAAAGCACGGAAATGATGTTGCCGTTGAACGTCTGCACCGCCGGGCGTGGACGATCGGTGAGCACATTGAGCTCGCTCACGTCGCGCAGCTTCGTTTTCCAATAATCGAGCTGCTCTCGAATCGCGGGACCGGCGAGAGCGTCGCGCTGCCAGAGCGTGAAATCGGCGAATTGAATCGGCAGCTCCGGCAGCGGCGATTCCTCGCCGCGGGCAAACGCTGCGTAAATCCCGCCGAGCTCGTCGGTGATTACCCCGATGGACCAGCCATCGGAAATGGCGTGATGTAGCGTGATGAGCAGCATGTGCTCCTCATCGCCGAGCTGGAGCAGGCTCACGCGGATGAGCGGCGGTTTTTCCAAATCGAATGAGGCGCGTGCTTCCGCGACCGAGAGCCGATCCACCTCTTCCTGACGCTGCGTCGCATCGAGGCAGCGCAGATCAATGCATGGCACATGCAGCGCGATCGAGGGCGCGATCACCTGCACCGGCTCACCGTCTTGCGCGGCGAGACTCGTGCGCAGGACTTCATGGCGCTGCATGATTTCGTTGAATGCGCGCTCGAGGGTGGCGAGGTGCAAACGGCCTTCGAGTTTGAAGCGGACGGCGACGTTGTAAGCCGGATTTCCGAGCTCGAGCTGGTCGAGCATCCAGAATCGCTGCTGCGCGCACGACGCCGGAAAAACGAACACGTCCCCGGTGTCGCCCGAGAGTTGCGCGTCGCTTTCCAAAACCGTCGTTTCTTTAGAAGTTCCCACGGGAGGAAACGTTTATGCGACCGGACGTTTCACGCGAAATGCCTCGCGCGAGACGCGGGTAATGCCGCGTTCCTCCGCCGGCGCACGATCGCCATCCAGCGCGGCGGCGATCGCCGCGACGGTGCGATGCTGCAGAATGTGTCGCGGCGTCAGCGCAAGCCCGGCTTTCGTCGCCCGTGCCGTAATCTGGAAGATGTGGATCGAGTCCGCGCCGAGATCGAACAGGCTTTCCTCGACGCTGATTTTTTCGAGCCGCAAAACTTCTGCGCAAATGAGCGCGAGCATCTTCTCGCGCGGAGTGCGCGGGGCGACGAGCTCACGACTCTCGCCTCCGGCCGCTTCGGGCTTCGGCAACGCTTTGCGGTCGATTTTGCCGTTCGGCGTGCGGGGTAAATTTTCCAGCGAAACGAACGCCGACGGGATCATGTAATCCGGCAGATTTTCCGCCAGGCACTTCCGCAGATCGCCTGCCACGGCTTTCTCGCCGGGGCCGTTCACCACGTAAGCAACCAGCCGCTTCTCGCCTGGAGCGTCTTCGCGAATCACCACCACAGTTTCCCGCACCTTCGGATGCTGCGCGAGGAACGCCTCGATTTCCCCGAGCTCGATGCGGAAGCCGCGCAGCTTGATTTGATGGTCCATCCGGCCAAGGCACTCGATGGTTCCGTCCGTGCGATGGCGCGCGAGGTCGCCGGTTTTGTAAAGACGCGTGCCGGGCGTGAACGGATTTGGGATGAACTTCTCCGCGGTCAGCTCCGGCCGATCGAGATAGCCGCGGGCCAGCCCGTCGCCGCCGATGAGCAACTCGCCGGCCACGCCGACCGGCACCGGCTGGAGCTGCGGGTCGAGGATATAGATCTGCGTGTTGTCGATTGGGCGTCCGATGGAGATCTGTTCGTCGTTGGCGTCGATGCGATGCACCGCGGACCAGATCGTCGTTTCCGTCGGGCCATACATGTTCCAAAGCGACACGCCTTTTGGGACGAGTGCGTTGGCCAGGTCGCGCGGCACCGCTTCCCCACCGATGAGCATTTTCAAGCGCCGATCGCCGTTCCAGCCCGCCTCGAGCAGCATCCGCCACGTCACGGGCGTCGCCTGCATCACGGTCACGCCACAACGTTTCAGCTCGTGCATCAACTGCGTGCCGTCAGCGACCGAATCGCGATGCGCCACGACCACCGTTGCGCCGCAGATGAGCGGCAGAAAGATTTCGAGTCCGGCGATGTCGAAGGACAACGTTGTCACCGCCAGCAAGACGTCGTCGCTCGAAAGTCCCGGAGTTTTGCGCATCGAGTTCAGGAAATTCACCACGGCGCGGTGTGAAATTTCCACACCCTTCGGACGCCCGGTGGAGCCCGAGGTGAAGATCACGTAGGCGAGCGAGTCCGGGCTGCCCTCCTTTGCCGCCGGCGAGGACGAATCGCGCCGGGCCTCTGAGAAAATCGCGGCCCGGGACGAAAGATCATCCACAAAAACGAGCGGCGCTTCCTGCGCAGGCAATGCACCGGCCAGCTCCCGTTGCGTCACAATCGCGGCCATGTGTCCGTCCTCGATCATGAATGCGAGGCGCTCTTTCGGGAACGACGGGTCCATCGGAACGTAGGCCGCGCCCGTTTTCAAAACCGCCAGCACGGCGACGATCATCTCGGCTGAACGCGAGACGAACACTCCGGCGAGCGCACCCGGCCGCAAACCGCGCGCCTCCAGTTCGACGGCGAGGACATCCGCGCGCCTGTTCAACTCGACGTAAGACACGCGATGCTCGCCAAAAATTACGGCGGTCTTTTCCGGCGTCTGCGCGGCCTGCTCCTCGATGAGCGCATGCAGCGTTTTATGCGCCGGAAACTCCGCGCGGGTGTCGTTCCATTTCACCAGGATTTCCTCGCGTTCGCTCGCGCCGAGCATCGGCAGTTGCCCCAAGGTCTCGCGGCTGTTTTCCACGATGCCGGCGATCAGCGTTTCAAAATGCGCAAGCCAGCGCTGGATGGTCGCACGATCGAACAGGTCGGTGTTGAACTCGCACTGCACGAGCATGTCGGAGTCGGTCTGCACGAGGTTGAAAAACAGGTCAAAGTTGACGAACGCTTTTGCGATCGTCGCCACGCTCGCTTCGACACCCGAAAACTTCAGCTTGTCGAAGCCCGACTTGTCGATGTTGAACATCACGGAGACGAGCGGCAGGCGGCTGGTGTCCCGCGGGAGCTTCAGCTTCTGGATCAGCGTCCCGAAGGTGTAGTTTTGATGCTCGTAGGCATCGAGCACGGTCTTCTTCGCCGCGCTCGCAAATTCATCGAAATTCGTTTCGCCGGACACTCGCGTGCGCACCGGCAAAAAGTTCAGGCAGTGTCCGACGAGCGAGTCGCATCCAACGATGGACTGGCCCGCGGCGGGAATGCCGACGACGAGATCGTTCTGGCCGCTGAGCCGGTGGAGGAGAACGTTGAACGTGGCGAAGAGCGTTGCGAAAACGGTGTTTCCACTTTGCGCACTGGTCTTTTTCAACTGTTTAAACAGTTGCTGATCGAGCGCGCGGGTTTCGAGCGAGCCGGTGTAAGTCTTGACGGCCGGACGCGGACGGTCGGACGGCAGATCGAGCACTGGAGGCCTCTCTGAAAATTGCGCGAGCCAGTAATCCTCCGCCTTTTGAGAATCGGCGCTCTCGCGTTCGCGCCGCTGGAACTCCGCATATTCGCGGAAGTCCATTCCGAACGCGGGCGAGTCGCCGTTGTAAAGACCCGCGAGCTCATGCAGCAGCACGCCGAACGACCATCCGTCGCACACAATATGATGCGCACTCAGGACCAGCGCGTGTTTGTCCTCCGCCAGCTTCAGCAATCGGGTGCGAAAAAGTGGACCGTGAACAAGGTCGAACGAATGCTTCGCCTCCTCATCGAACAGGGCGGCAACCCGCTCTGCGCGCTGATCTTCATCGAGCGAGGAAAGATCGACCGTCTCCAGAGCCACTTCCGTCTTCGGGGCAAAATACTGTGTTTCGCCGCTCGCTTCAAACGTGCTGCGCAGCGCGTCATGCCGTTTCACCAACTGCCGCAGCGCGCGTCGCAGGCGGGAGTGGTTGAGCGCGCCGTCGAGATGCAACGCGAGCATTTCGTTGTAGGAACGATTCGCATCGTGGTCCATCTGCGTCGAAAGCCAGATCTCTTTTTGGGCTTCGGTGAGCGGAGCGGTAGTCGTTTCAGCTGCCGGCTGCGACTCGGGGAAAAAGCCCGCGGCCTGCATGTCGGCGACCGCCGCCTTGAACGCGTCGGTGAGAAATTCAACATCGGCCTCGCTGTGCGCGAGCGAGAGAAAGTTCGGCCGATTTTCCCAGATGTGCACGCCCCGCGCGCGGAGGAAATACCAGAGTAGGCTCCCGTATTTTAGATCGTGCGGATACTCGACCATGAAGAAGGACGAGAAGTGCGGGAGCCGGATCGGCACTCCGATTTCCTCGAAATGCTCCTCGAGGTTTCCTACATATTCCGCAGTCCGCGCATTGAGATTTTCCTGCAACTGCGGCCCTTCGTTTTTCAAATGATTCAGCACCGCCCAAGCGGCGGCCATCGCGATCGGATGGCGCACAAACGTGCCGGCGAAAAACGTCACGCCGACTTCCGGAAACGAATCGTCGCCGTAATTCCACGCGCCGCCGTCGAGCGCATCGAGGTATTTGGCCTGGCCGGTCAGGACGCCGATCGGGATGCCTCCGCCAACCACTTTTCCATAGGTCGCCATGTCGGCCTTGATGCCGAACCAGGCCTGCGCGCCGCCGGGATGGCAGCGGAAACCGGTGACGACTTCGTCGAAGACAAACGCGGTGCCAGACTGCTCGGTGATGCGGCGGATTTCGTGCAAAAACTCGCGCGGCTGCAAATCGGGTCGGCGGCTTTGCACGGGCTCGACCAGCACGGCCGCAAGCTCGTGCGCATGCGTTCGCAAAATCTCCAGCGACTGCGGCGTGCCGTATTCCAGCACGATCATGTTTTTGCCGACTGACGCGGGAATTCCCGGTGCGACCGGCGCGGTCAGCAGCTCGCCGTTTTTATGGAGGGCGCGCACGAGCACTTCGTCAAAGGTGCCGTGATAGCCACCGGTGAAAAGCGCGACTTTCGAGCGGCCGGTGACCGTGCGCGCGAGGCGCATTGCGGCCATGACAGCTTCGGAACCGGTGTTGCAAAACGTCGCGCGTTCCATCCCGGTGAACTCGCACATCAGTGTGGCGACTTTTCCGGCCAGCGGTGATTGCGGCCCGATTTCAATGCCGAGATCGAGCTGCGCGCGCACCGCGTCGTTCACGAATTTTGGGGACCAGCCGAAAAATCCGAGGCCGAAACCCATCGTGACATCCACGTATTCGTTGCCATCGGAGTCCCAGATTTTTGAGCCTTCCGAGCGCGTCGCCACGATCGGGTAAACCATTTCCTTCCAGTTGGATTTAAAACCCGAAACGGCGCGCGGATCGGCAAGATGTCCGCGATGCTCGGCGGCGTAGGCTTTCGAGTTCGCCGTGCGCTGGGTGTAGCGCGCGATGAGAGCGTCGAGATGTTCCTGCTGGCGCGGCGTGAATCCGCCTTGCGCGCCTTTTTCGATCGGCTTGTAGGGACCGAATCGGGCCGGCTGCGCGTGATCCGGCGGCGCGGCGAGAATGCGGGAGCGATTCGGGGAACCAGTCCCATTCCCGCTGTTTTTCATCGCCTCGATTTCCTGCAAAATCTGCTGCTGATGCGCCAGGATGCGGTCGTAGGAAGCGTCTCCGGTCGGAGGGGCAATGGTGGCGGACGCACGAGTTTCGGACGTTTGCGGCGCGTCGGGCGGAAGCTGCGCGTCGAGATGAGCGGAGATCGCGCTGACAGTTGGCAAGTCGCTGAGCAACTGGCGGAACGTGATTTTGACGCTGAATTTCTGCTGCAATGCGGTGCTCGCCTGCGTGAGAAAGAGCGAGTCAAAGCCAAGCTCGAGGAACGAAACGGCCGGATCAATTTCTGCCGCTTCCACGCCGGAGAGATCACTGACCAGCTTGACGATCTGCCTGGTAAGCCGCTCGGCGCGCGGCTCGGCGGGAAGTGCGGGATTGGTCGTGGAGATCATGCGCGGGTCGGAACCCGCCGAAAGAGCTGCAACATTCGTGCCCGCGACGGCGCGCTTTGGAGGCTCGACCCAAAAACGTTTCCGTTCGAATGGATAGGTCGGCAGCGAAACGCGCCGCCGGTTTTTTCCCGCGTGCAGTGTTGTCCAGTCCACGGCTTCGCCACCGAGCCAGCGCTGGGCGAGATTGGCCGCGGATTCGCTGCCGCTGGCGGCGGTTGCATTGCGCGAAGAAACATGTCGCGTGAGCGCCCGGGCCATGTCGCCATCGCGCAAAAACCGGATCGCATCCTCCACGTTTTGTGCGAACAGGATGCGGCGATGAGGAAAGGCGCGCCGGCCCGTCTGCAAAGTGAAAGCGACGTCCGCGAGATCAATGTTGCGATTGCTTTCCAGATGCGAGGCAAGGCGCTCGGCTGCCGATGCGAGAGCGGAGGCGGTTCGTGCGGACAGAATCAGGAGGTGCGGCCCAGGTGCGGATGTTCGCGAAGCCAATGCTGGAGCGGCTTCCAGGACGACGTGTGCGTTCGTTCCGCCGACGCCGAATGCACTCACGCCTGCGCGGAGTGGCTGCTCGCCGGTCCACTCGGTCAATTTCGTGACCGGATAAAACGGGCTGTTCGCGAAATCGATCTGCGGATTCGGTTTTGCAAAGTGTAAAACGGGCGGCAACAACCTGTTTTCAAGCGACAGTGCGGTTTTGATAAGTCCGGTCACGCCGGCTGCGATGTCGAGATGGCCGACGTTCGTCTTTGCCGTGCCGATGGCGCAGAATTGTTTTTTGTCCGTGGAATGCGCGAAGGCCTGTGTTAGCGCGGCGATTTCCACCGGATCGCCAAGGGGCGTGCCGGTGCCGTGCGCCTCGATGTAGCTGATCGAGTCCGCACTGATGCCCGCGGCGGCTTGCGCCATCGCGATCACGTCGGCCTGTCCGTTCACGCTCGGCGCGGCGTAGCCGACTTTGCCGCTGCCGTCGTTATTGACGGCGCTGCCTTTGATGACCGCGTAGATGTGATCACCGTCCTCGACCGCCTCGGCGAGCCTTTTCAGAACCACGATCCCGACGCCGTGGCCGAAGACAGTGCCTTGTGCATCGGCATCGAACGTGCGGCAGAATCCGTCTCCCGAAACCATCCCGGCGGGTGTGTATTGATAGTCACGTTTTTGTGGAAAAGTGATGGAAACGCCGCCAGCGAGCGCCATGTCGCACGAATAGGTGAGCAGGCTCTGGCACGCTTGTGAAATAGCAACGAGCGAGGTGCTGCACGCGCTTTGCACGGCGACAGCGGGGCCTTTCAAATTCAGTTTGTAGGCGACGCGCGTTGGCAGGAAATCCTTGTCGTTGCCCATCAACGCCTGGAAATCGCCGCTCGGATAACCGCCTGCAAAACGCGCGGCGAATTCGCGGTCGGCGCAGAGATTGTAGAGCAGGTAAGTATTCAGGCTGAGACCGGCGAAAACGCCCACCAGTCCGCGTGCCGTCTCGGGATCGTAGCCCGCGTCTTCAAGCGATTGCCAGGCGCACTCGAGGAAAAGCCGGTGCTGTGGATCCATCACCTCGGCCTCCTTTGGATAGATGCCGAAAAAGTCCGCGTCGAAAAGATCGACGTCGTCGAGAACGGCACGGGCTTTTACCAGGTCGGAGCCGCCGACGGAAAACTCCAGCTCGTCGTCGCGAAAACGCGAGATGCTCTCCACGCCGTTCTTAAGGTTTTCCCAGAAGGCGCGCACGTCGTTCGCGCCGGGAAATTTTCCGGCCATGCCGATGATCGCGATTCCGTCGAGTTGAGTGTCGTCAGCCATATTTTAAGTCGGTGAAAGTGGGCGGCCCGTCGCGGCGCGCTGGCGACTGGCGCGAGCGAGAAACGGATTGCCGGTCTTTGTCGCGCGTTCCCCGCTCAGGTGCGTGGCGAGGCCGCGAACCGTGGGAAATTGAAAAAGCGCCGTGATCGGGACGGCGCGCTCGAGCAGTTTTTCGATGCCCGTGTGCACCTGTGCGAGCTGGAGCGAATTGCCGCCGACATCGAAGAAATTGGCCTCGACGCCGATGCGGTCGCCGCGCAAAACGTGCTGCCAGATTTTCAAAATGTCGCGCTCGAGCGGAAGGGACGGCTCGACGGCATTCGCCGCCTCGCGCACCGGCGCGGGAAGCGCATCGCGGTCGAGTTTTCCATTCGGCGTCAGCGGCAGGCGGTCCATGGTCACGAAGGCAACCGGAACCATGTATTCAGGCAGCTTTGCGCGCAAATAGTCGCGTAACTCGCCAGTGGAAGTCTGCGTCGTCACATAGGCGACGAGTCGCTTGTCGCCCGGTTGGTCTTCCCGTGCGAGCACGGCCGCGGCGCGCACGGCGGGATGCGACGTGAGCGTAGCTTCGATTTCACCCAGCTCGATGCGGAACCCGCGGATTTTGACCTGGAAATCAATGCGACCCAGAAACTCGACGTTACCATCTTTGTTGACGCGAACGAGGTCTCCAGTGCGGTAAGCGCGCATCTGGTCCTTGAGCGTCACAAATTTCTCCGCCGTCAGTTCCGGGCGGTGCAAATAGCCGCGCGCCACTCCGGCGCCACTGATATAAAGTTCGCCCGTTTCCCCCGCCGAGACCGGCTGCCGATTTTCATCGAGCACGTGGATTTGCGTGCCGGCGATCGGTTTTCCGAGCGGCACGTTCGTCTGGCCGTCGCGTATTTCCTGCACTTCATGCCACATGGCAAAGGTGGTCGTTTCCGTCGGCCCGTAACCGTTGAGCAATCGCCGCGGAGCGCCGGCGCGCAGGACGGTCGCAATGCTCCTGGGATCGAGCGCTTCACCGCCGACCGAGAGGAAACGCAAACTGCGGAAGCCATCCGGGATTTCGGTTGCGGCTTGATTGAACAGCGCGGCCGTCAGGAACATCGTGGTCACGTGATGACGCTGGATTTCGTCCACCAGCTTGCACGGAGAAATAACCGAATCGCGTGGGATGATCGCGAGGCTCCCGCCATTTAGAAGCGGTCCCCAGATTTCAAAGGTGACGGCATCGAAGGAGCAATTTGCCACCTGCGCGACGACATCGTCCGGCGCGAACTGCACGTAGTCCGTATCGACGACCAGGCGCACAACGGCACGATGCGGCACCGCCACACCCTTCGGCGTTCCGGTCGAGCCGGAGGTGTAGATCACATACGCGAGGTCTTCCGCACTCTCCTCGACGACGAGGTTTTCGCTGCTCTCGTTTTGAAAAACCCCGTCGTCCAGGCAGACGATCTTCGCGGCTGAGGCGGGAAGTTTTTCGCTAAACTCGCCGCCAGCCAGCACGACTGCGGCCCGCGCGTCGCTGATCATGAAAGCGAGCCGCTCTGCTGGATAATCCGCATCGAGCGGCAAATACGCACATTCCGCTTTCAGGATGCCCAGAATCGCCTCCACAAAACGGGAGGAGCGCCCGACACAAACCCCGATAATTTCATCGCGGGCAACGCCAAGGCGACGCAGATGATGAGCGATCTGATTTGCGCGGCGATTGAGTTCGCCGTAGCTCGTCCGCGCGTCTCCGCATACCACCGCGACCGCGTCGGGAGCGCCGGCAGCCTGCTTTTCAAATAAACGATGGACACACACATCCTTGCTTCCGCCGCGGTTCATGAGCAATGCAAAGGTAGCAATACGAGTGCCAGAATGCACCGCTGTTTTGCCGTGGGCACCCGGATTGATTGGATCACCTCTTCACTCGCGTTGTGACGGGTTTCCTGATTACTTTGACCTCAGATCGGACGATTGATAATCACTGGAAGGGTTCGGAATGGCCAAACTTATCGTTACTTTGTCGGAGATCGGGGTTGTCGCGCACGAATTGAGCGGGGAGGAAATCACGGTGGGCTCCGCCTTGGGCAACACCATCCGCCTCGACGATCCTTCCGTCGCACCCCATCACGCGCGGTTCATTTTGCAAAAAGATGGATACCGGGTGGAGGATCTCGGATCCGCGCTGGAGACATGGGTCAATGGCGTCTCGGCCCGCCACGCCGAGGTGAGCTCGCCCTGCGTGATCCGTTTTGGCGACCTCGATTGTGTGTTCCTCCCGGAACTTCCCTTCCCGAATGGAGACGGGAATGGCGGGGATGCATCGCACCGGCTCCTGCATCGGGAAGTGGTTGAGCTGAAGCTCGAGAAAGAGGCGCTCGAAACGGCGCTTCGCCACGCGGAAGTGCGATTGCGGGCCACGGAGGCGCAACGCGAGCAGTGGCGCTCCGCCCATGAGCGACTGCTGGAGCAAAGCGCCGGCGCGAGCCTTCCGATTGCCCCAGCGGAGCATGCCCCAGAGGGTCCCGACGATATGCTGTGCGGCATGCACTCGGTGATTTTTCGGCTGAGCATCAACCCGAACGATCGCCCGGCCCTGCAGGAGCTTTTCGGAAATGTGCGCGAGCTGGCGCAGCGGACGGATATCCACACCGCGCGCCGCATGGCTTCGACGCTGGAGGCGCTGATTGGAGATTTGTGCCGCGTGCCGGAGGAGCTCGATTCGGGAAAAATGCGCACCGTGACCCGTGCCGTGGAAACACTCTGCGCTTTGAGTGAACAGAGTGCGGATGAGTCGCGCGATCCGCCCGGAGCCAGGATGTGCGTGATCAGCGACGACGCCGAGGAGCCGATGATCGTGGCGACGCGGCTCGTCGATTTCGATCTCTCCACCTTTCATTATCCGACGGAACGATGGGCCGCGGTGGCGGATGTGGATTGCGAGTTGCTCGTGCTCGACGCCGGGGAACATGGCCTCTCGGCTGAAGAAGTTTCCGCGCGCATCCGCGATTTCCCCCGCCAGCAAGCCACCCCGATCATCGTCCTCACCTCGGCGCATGAAATGCGCATGGCCCTCCTCGATCCCGCTCTCCGCGACGAAGATGACTTTATTGAAAAGCCGTTCAACGTTTTCGAGTTGGCGGTGAAAATCGTGACCGCCATTTTCCGAAACCGCCTCAAGCAGAGCCGGTCGGTGGATTAAAGCGTCGCCGCGAGCTCCTTAATAAAGGCGCGAAACTCTGCACCGAGATCTTCGCGGGCGAGACCGTAAATCACGTTCGTTTTTAGGAAATCGAGTTTGTTCCCGATGTCGTGGCGCCGGCCTTCGAAGAGGAGGCCATACATGGCCGAATCCTGCAGCATCAACTGCATGGCGTCGGTCAATTGGATCTCGCCGTTCTTTCCGGGCTGCGTCTTCGCAATGTAGTCGAAGATTTTCGGGCTGAAGGCGTAGCGCGCGGCGATGACGAGATTCGAGGGCGCGGTGGCGGGATCCGGTTTTTCGACGAGCGCGTCGATGAGCCAGACATCGCCGGCGATGGCTTTGCCGCCGATCACGCCGTAGCGGCCGACTTTGTCGCGAGGCACTTCCTCGAGCGCGACGACCGATTCGTTGTAGCGATCGTAAATCTCACTGAGCCGTTTCGTGACGGGCACGCGCGATTCGATCAACGTGTCGCCGAGCAGCAGTAAAAACGGCTCATTGCCGACGTGGCAGCGCGCATAGGAAACAGCGTCGCCGAGGCCGTTGAGTTCCTTTTGCCAGACGAAATGCACATTCGCCAGGTCGCTGATGCGGCGCATCGCGGCGAGCTCGGCGGTGCGGCCCTTTTCCGCAAGCTCGTTCTCCAGATCGAAGTTGCGATCGAAGTGTTCCTCGATCGCGCGCTTCCCCTTACCGATGATCATCAGAACGTCCGTCACGCCGGCGCTGACCGCCTCCTCGACGACATATTGGATGGTCGGCGTATCGACGATGGGCAGCATTTCTTTCGGCTGCGATTTGGATGCGGGCAGAAAGCGGGTGCCGAAACCGGCGGCAGGGATGACAGCTTTGCGGATCATGTTTTCAGGCTGGGCAGGATCATTGGCTTAAAAACGCGCACGCCGAGCGGCTCGAGTTTCTGGACGAGACGCTGGAACATCGGTTCGTCCTCGTATGTTCCCACGATCGCGCCGCCGGAGCCGGTAAATTTTGCGCTCGCCCCGGCGCTGCGGGCGACCTCGACCATGCGAATATTGTCGTCGCTGATTTTGTAAATCTCGCGCCGCTTGTCGAAGTTCGCATCCAGCAACGGCCCGATTTTATCACGTTCGCCGGCGAGCAGATGTGCTTTCGCGCGTTCCGCGAGATCAGCCCAAAATTTCATGGCGTCGATCAATGCGGGATCACCACGATTGAAGCGCCCACGGATGTCGTTGTGGAAAACTTCCGTGCCCTCCGAGAGATCGGTGCGGTAGGCGAGATACACCGGCGGGAGCAGGCGCGGATCGAGCTCCTCGTAATTTCCGAAGCCCTGTTTTTGAAAGAGGTCTTCGCTGAAATCCATATAAACAAGGCCTTCATAAACCTGGATGACGCGGTCCTGCAGCCCCGCGGGAATGGTCAGCTCATTGTTTTCCACGGAGAGGATCAAATTCGCGAGCACCGGCTTCGAGATGTTCACGTTGTAGAATTTCATCAAAGCCCGCATGCAGGCGGTGATGATCGCGCTGGAGCCCGCCATGCCGACCTGTCCGGGAATATTCGAGCGATAGCGAATCGTGAAATTCTCCCCGCGCAACGCGATGCCATTCTCCAGCGCGTAGTCGTGAAAGCGCTTCACCGCTGCCTTCAGCAGGCGAATGCCGCCGTAGTAGCCAAACTGCCGCACGTCCTGCGCGAGCGCGGAAATACTTTCAAAGCGCGAGTGATCGCGATCATTGGGCAGGATCTCGAGTTCGGGCGTTTCGTAGAGCACCACGTCGGCGACGAAGTTGCGCACGATGAACGAGATGGTTTTGCCGAAGTAGCCGTCGGAGGGATTTCCGACGAGCCCCGCGCGCGCGTAGGCGTGGGCGTGGATAATCATGAGGGGTCCGCCTGCTTAGGCGACAGCGCGAGCGCCGTCAATGCGATTGCTTTTCGGGCCGCGCCTTGTTAAATGCCGCGCAACGATGAACCTCCCGATCCGAGTTTTGCTCATGGCCGGCCTGCTCGCCGGCGCCACTGGCTGCCAAACGCATGACCGCGTGATTTACGCGACGCGCACCCCGAAGAACCTGCGCATCTGGCATCCGGGCGACACCGCCATTCTGCCTGCGGACATGAGCACGCCGCCCTCGGCGGTATCCCGCGGCACCACTCCGGTGATGGGCAGCCCGAGCGCTCCCGCCGCTGCGCAGTAGAGAAGCGGCAATCGGGCAGAGTTCGTGCTATCATAGCAGCCCATGAGATCGGTATTTTGTCTTTTGGTCGCGGCTATGCTCGCCGGCTGTTCCTACATTCACCACGTGCCGCCGGGACAATCCGCGGCGCTTTCCCTCGCGAAACGGCCGGAACTGGTCGCGGTTCCTGCACCGCCTCCGGAGCTGGCGCCTTCGCCCGCGGGCGTCGTTCCTGCCGAAGCGCTCCCGGATACGGAGAGCATTGCGGATAGTTTTACCCTCGGAAATCTTTGCATGGAACAGGGACGCTACGCTGATGCGGCGGTGGCCTACGAAAAGGCGTTGAAACTCAATCCGCAGTTTGCCGAGGCCTGGAGCAAGCTCGCGATCGCCTATCAGAATCTGGGTGAGGACAAAAAAGCGCTCGAGGCTTTCAAGAAATCGAAGACGGTCACGATGCAGTAAGCGCGAACGAGCGCTCGCTTAAAAAAGCGCGCCTTTCGCGCCGGAGCCGATAGTAAATTACACATCATGGAAAACTTTACCGAATCCGTCTCCGACCACGCCAAAGCCGCTGAAAACGGCATCGAACGCTGCTACGCCGACGGCGAAAATTACGTGCGCGCCAACCCGACCAAGTCCGCGCTCGTGGCGATGGGCGTCGGCTTCCTGCTCGCGCAGCTGCCCTTGCGCTGGATGTTCGTCGCGGTGATCAAAGTCGTGCTGCTGCTCGTCAAGCCGGCGACGTTCATTTACGCGATCTCCAAGCTTGTGGACGACGTCCGCACGCCGGAGTCCGACTAGAACTGGAAGTAGATAAACGGCGTGTATTTCTGCGGGATGAAAAGCAGGATGATCGCCGCAGCTGCGCCGTAGCTTGCCGCAAACGCTACATCGGGTCCGCGGCGCCACCACGTGGCGAATACCCGTTTGTAATTCAGCCAGTGGACGAACGCGATGGCTGCGAACAGCCAAAGCAGCCGCGCATCCAGGATCTCGCGACCGGAGCTCTGGAACCCGACAAACGCGAGGATTGCCGGCTTCGCTTTTTGCAGATCAACCGCTCGGAAAAAGATCCACGCGACACAGGTGAAATAAAAGGTGAACACCGTGCCCAGCACGGCTCCCATCCAGCGTTGCGCGGTTTCTGCGCCTCTCCATCGCACCCACTCGCGATGCGCGACGAGCGCCGCGCCATGCAACCCGCCCCAGATCACGAAAGCCCACGAAGCCCCGTGCCATAAGCCTCCGAGCAGCATCGTGAGCAGGAGATTGCGGTAGGTAAAAAGACGCGAGCCGCGGTTTCCGCCGAGCGAAATATACAGGTAATCGCGCAGCCAGGTGCTCAGCGAGATATGCCAGCGGCGCCAGAAATCCGTCACGTTCTGCGCGAAATACGGAAAATTGAAATTCACCGTCAGCTCGTAGCCAAGCAGCCGCGCGGTCGCGATCGCCATGTCGGTGTAGCCGGAAAAATCGCAGTAAATCTGGACCGCATACAGCAGCGTCCCGATCCACGCGCTGAGCACGGTGAAATTCGCGGGCGCTGAAAAATACTGATCCGCAAACGGCGCGACCGTTTCGGCGACGCACGCCTTTTTCACAAATCCGGTCATGAACTGCACGAGCGCGCCACGCACATCCACGTCCCGTTCCCACACGCGCCGCACCTTTGTCTGCGGCAAAAACGTCATCGCGCGCACGATCGGCCCCGCCACCAATTGCGGAAAAAACGCGATGAAAAACGCGAGATCGAGAAAGCTTCGCTCTGCGGGACGGTGCCGCCGATAGACCTCGATCGTGTAGCTCATCGACTGAAACGTGTAAAAACTCACGCCGTAGGGGAGGATGATCTTCAGCGTGTGCAGCGAAGTGTGGAGGCCGATCCACTCGAGAAAGCCAGAGGCCGAGGTGATGAAGAAATTGAAGTATTTGAAGTAGCAAAGGACGCCGACGTTGACGGCCAGACTTGCGAACAACCATGCGCGTCGCCGTCGCTCGCCTGGCGCGCGCTCGATGCCGAGACCGACGACGTAGTCCATGCACGTCGAGCCGATGAGCACGCAGGGAAACCACCAGCCGGCCGGGAGATGCTTCCAGTGCCGGCCGAAGACGTTTTCAAAAAACGAAAACGGATCGCCGAGAAAAAAACAGGCGTAAAAACAATGCGAGCAGACCAGCAGGAACGCCTTTCGCGCCGCGTTTCCGCGGAGCGTCCAAACGACGCAAAATACGAACGCGAAGAAAATGAAAAAGCGAAACTCGACGAAAAGCATTCAGTTTGCGCGTGCGCTCGCGCGGGCGGTGATCATAAAAACCGCCTTCGGGTGAACAAGCAAATTGGCCCGCAGTCCGGGGCTTGCGTGGCAAAATAGCGCCTCTAGTCTCGGCGGAATGATTTTCCGCGATCGAGTCGAGGCCGGAAAGCAGCTCGCGGTTTCGCTCGATTTTCTGCGCGGCGAAAGCGGGGCGATCGTGCTTGGAATTCCCCGCGGCGGAGTCGTTGTGGCGGCCGAAGTGGCGGCCACGCTCGGCCTGCCGCTCGACGTTTGGGTTTCGCGCAAGATCGGCGCGCCGGGCAATCCGGAGTTTGCCATCGGCTCCGTGGCGGAAACCGGAGAGGCTGAACTCGACGGCGCCGCCATCCGGGCGCTTGGGGTTTCATCCGATTATCTCGCGATGGAAATCGCCGCCCAGCGCGCGGAAATCGTCCGCCGGTTGCGGCAGTATCGGGGAATGCGTCCACCGCTCGAGTTGGAGGGAAAAACCGTCGTGCTGGTCGATGATGGACTCGCGACCGGAGCGACGGCGCGAGCGGCTTTGAAATCTTTGCGCACGCAAAATCCGGCAAGGCTGTTTCTCGCCGTTCCGGTGGCCCCGATTTCTGCGGAGGCGGATCTCGCGGAGGAGGCCGATCGGATCATCGTGCTCCATACACCGATTGGTTTTTCGGCCGTCGGGGGATTCTACGAATCCTTCGCGCAGGTCACGGACGAGGAGGTCATCGCTTTGATGGAACGCGGGCGATGAGATTGAGGTCGTCCGCGCATCTTCTGTTGTGTCTCGCCGCGGCTGTTTGCTTTTTGCCCTGCGCCGACGGCATTTGCGCGGAGCGCCCGCTCGATCGGGAACCGCTGGTGGATCTGCACGCCGTGGACCCGACGATCGTCATCGATCTGCGCTACGCCACGCCGCACAACGTGACTGGACGACCGCTTTATCCGCCCGGCACGCCATGCCTCGTCCGCGCCGGGGTGGCCCAACGACTCCGCGCCGCCCAATATGTTCTGCGGCGGCAGGGATTAGGGCTGAAGGTTTGGGATGCGTATCGTCCGCTGGCGGCTCAGCGCCGCTTGTTTGACGCAGTTAAAATGAGTGAATTCGTGGCCGACCCCGCGAGCGGTGGAGCATTGCACTCCTGGGGCGTTGCGGTGGATGCCACACTCGTGGACGCGCACGGACGGGATGTGCCGATGCCCACCGACTTCGACGATTTTTCAAAGACGGCCTCGATGCACTACGCCGGCGGCGATCGCCGCGTCTGGAAGAACCTGGCGACGCTGCAGCATGCGATGAGCCCGGGATTTTACGGCATGCACGGCGAGTGGTGGCACTTCATTGCGAAAAACTGGAAGTGCTACGGCCCGGCGATTCCTGCGGGTGCATCGCGGAAAAAGTAGCGGCTCAATCCGCTTCGTCGTCACCGGAGCCGGGGTTGCGCCGGACGGGTTTCCGAACGATGCCGCGCTTGCTGGAAGAGATGAAATCGAGGAGCTGTTCGATTTCATCGCTCCCGGAAAGTGTCTCACGGATTTTTTCCCCAGCCTGCTGCATGTTCAGTCGCGACCGGTAGATCAGACGATAGGCTTCGCGGATTCGGCGGATCGTTTCCTCGGAAAATCCGTTGCGCTCCAGCCCGACCAGATTGATCCCGCGAACGGCAGCGGGATTTCCATCGGCGATCATGAAAGGCGG
>JAXDQV010000185.1:0-4053 GCA_034667645.1 Chthoniobacter sp. | reverse complement strand
TCCTTAAAGAGGAGAGCCCTGAAATCACGACGAAAGTTAAAGTGGCCCGGCTTTTCGAGGCATTGCGAAACGCGTTGCAGGTCGTCACTATCGAACTTGAGGGCAACGACGATCCACAGGTTATCTTTGAAACGTTGAACGCTCGCGGCGAACCGCTGCTTCCTTCTGACCTTCTTAGAAACTTCGTATTTTGGAGGGCAGCACAAAACCATGAATCCCAAGAAGAGCTTTATACTACCTATTGGTTAGCGTTTGACGATCCTTTTTGGCGGAAGGAAGAGAGGCAAGGGCGGCTCAACAGGCCGCGTTCAGACATGTTTCTACAACATTACCTAGCTCTCAAACGTCGCGAAGAAATCAACATCGGACACCTGTTCGCGGAATATAAGTATTGGATTACGACCAAGCATCCTTTTCAGACAGTCGGCGAAGAGTTGGGTGAGATGGAACGCCACCGTGGCTTTTTTAGGCAACTTGTCGAACCGGATGACGAGACGAGCCTTGGTCGTCTTGCACGGGCACTTCAGACGCTAGAGATCAGAACTATCTATCCGTTGCTTTTAGGGATACTAGAGCGTCAACCGGACAAGACCGAGATGGACGGCATCTTTGCCGATCTCGAATCTTATGTTGTGCGAAGAGCCGTTTGCAACTTAGGGACCAAAAATTATAACCGACTGTTCCTGGCCATTCTGACAAAACTATCACAAGTGGAATTGTCTCGGCAGGTCTTGAGGGGAATTTTGCTCGAGCAGCGTGGCGAAAGTAGCGTTTGGCCCAGTGATCCTGATTTCCAAAAGGCATGGGAAACGAATCCTGTGTATGAAAACCTCACAGCGATTCGCGCTCAATGGATTCTTAAACAGATCGAGGAGAAGATGAGAGCCAAGAAATCGGAGGTCGTCGAGATCAAGTCGCCCCTAACGATTGAACACGTTCTGCCCCAGGAGTGGATTGCTGGCTGGCCGCTGCCGAATGGAAATTCCGGTGTCCGGTGGTTTGAACGGCTCAATGCAAACGTCGACCGTGCGGACGCCGATGCCTCTTCGCTTCGTGACAAAGTTAAACATACCTTTGGCAATCTGACACTGGTAACCCAGCCTCTAAATTCATCCGTTTCCAACGCTGGATTTGAGCAGAAACGAGGCGAGTTGCTAAATAGTTCTGCACTTGCATTGAACCGGTATTTTCAGGATGTGCTCGTTTGGAGTGAAGAGGAGATCCAGGCTAGGAGCCGAGCATTGTTCACGATTGCGAGGGAGATCTGGCCCTACGGAAATTAGCAGACTATGTTCTTGACCGAATCCGTCGTCGAAGACGCTGCGCTCGATTGGTTCGGAGAGTTGGGCTTTACGATCGGACACGGGCCGCAGCTTGCGCCCGGTGAACCGGCAGCAGAGCGGGATTCGTTTGACGAAGTGGTGCTGGTGGGGCGATTGCGCGAGGCGATCCGGCGGCTGAACCCGGCCATTCCCGAGGAGGCGCGGGAAGAGGCTTTGCGCAAGGTGCTGCGAGTGGGGACGCCTTCGCTCACGCAGACGAACCGCGCCTTTCACCGGATGCTCCGTGATGGCGTGCCGGTGGAATATCCGCGGCCCGATGGCTCGATCAAAGGCGATCAGGTTTGGTTGGTGGATTTCGGCGACGTGCGCGCGAACGACTGGCTGGCGGTGAACCAGTTCACGGTGATCGAAGGGCAGCACAACCGGCGGCCGGACATCGTGGTGTTCGTCAACGGGCTGCCGCTGGGCCTGATCGAGCTGAAGAATGCGGGCGATGAAGGCGCGACAATCTGGAGCGCCTACGCGCAGGTGCAGACCTACAAGGCCGAGATTCCCTTGCTGCTGCACTACAACGCGGCGCTGGTGCTCTCCGATGGCTTGCAAGCGCGCATTGGCTCGCTCACGGCGAACCAGGAGTGGTTCAAGGTCTGGCGCACGATCGACGGGCAGCACGACGCGGCGCCGGGAGCTTTGGAGCTGGAGACGTTGATCCGCGGTGTCTTCGAGCGGCAACGGTTCCTCGAACTGCTCCAGCATTTCATCGTCTTCGAGGAAGACCCGGACTCGGGCGCGCTGCACAAGATCATCGCGGGCTACCATCAATTTCACGCGGTGAATGCAGCGGTGGAGGAGACGCTGCGGGCGTCAGCGACCTCCGCCGAAGCCGCGCGCGTGCAGGAGGACGGCGGCTATTGGAGTGGCCTGATGCACGGCGGCCAGCCGGGCGACCGTCGCGCGGGCGTGGTCTGGCACACGCAGGGCAGCGGCAAGTCGTTCTCCATGCTCTTCTACGCCGCGCGCGTGGTGCGCCATCCAGCGATGCAGAACCCGACGCTGGTGGTGCTGACTGACCGCAACGATCTCGATGACCAGCTTTTCGGCCAGTTCCAGCGGTGCGCGGACATCCTGGGCCAGACGCCGGTGCAGGCGGCGAACCGGGAGCAGTTGCGCGAACTGCTGGCTGTGGCGAGCGGCGGCGTGGTCTTCACGACGATCCAGAAGTTTCTCCCCGAGAAAGGCGCCCAGATGCCGGCGCTGAGCGAGCGGCGGAACATCATCGTGATCGCCGACGAAGCGCACCGCAGCCAATACGATCTCATCGACGGCCTCGCCCGGCACCTGCGCGACGCGCTGCCGGGGGCGTCCTTCATCGGCTTCACCGGCACGCCGATCGAAAAGACGGACGCAAACACGCGAGCCGTCTTCGGCGATTACATCTCGATCTACGACATCCAGCGGGCCGTGGCCGACAAGGCCACGGTGCCGATCTATTACGAGAGCCGCATCGCCAAGCTCGGGCTGAACGCCGCCGAGTTGCCGAAGCTCGACGCGGAGTTCGACGAGATCACGGAAGGCGAGGAGCAGTCGAAGAAGGAGCAGATCAAGACGAAGTGGGCGGCGCTGGAGGCGTTGGTGGGCGATCCGAAACGGATCAAGCTCATCGCCGCGGATCTGGTGACGCATTTCGAGAAGCGCCTCGAAGCGATGGACGGCAAGGCGATGATCGTCGGCATGAGCCGGCGCGTCTGCGTGGACCTTTACAACGCGCTCATCGCGCTGCGTCCCGATTGGGCCAGCGCGAAGGACGACGACAGCGAAACCGAGAAAGCCAAGGCTTGCGTCGTAAAGGTGGTGATGACCGGGAGCGCCGAGGACGGCCCCGACTGGCAGCCGCACATCCGCAATAAGGACAAGCGCCGCAAGCTGGCGAACCGCTTCAAGGACAGCCGCGATCCATTCCGTATCGTGATCGTGCGCGACATGTGGCTGACCGGCTTCGATGCGCCGTGCCTGCACACGATGTATGCCGACAAGCCGATGCAGGGCCACGGCCTCATGCAGGCCATCGCGCGCGTGAATCGCGTCTTCCGGGACAAGCCCGGCGGCTTAGTCGTCGATTACCTCGGCCTTGCCGATCAACTAAAGCACGCCCTCGCCATCTACACGGGCAGCGGCGGCCAAGGGGCGCCGACCTACGACATGGCCCAGGCCGTGGCCGTGCTGCTGGAAAAGCACGGCATCGCCTGCGACATGATGCACGGATTCAACTGGAACAAGTGGACGACCGGCAAGCCCACCGAACGCCTCGCGCTCATCCCCGCCGGCCAACAGCACGTCCTCGAACAAGACGACGGCAAGAAACGTTTCGTGCAAGTGGTGAGCGACCTCTCCCGCGCCTTCGCCCTCTGCGCCGCGAGTGATGAAGCCACGGAGATCCGCGATGACGTGTCTTTCTTCCAAGCCATCCAAGCCGCGCTGAACAAACAAAGCCCAAACAGCAAGAAGACCCCCGAGCAGATCGATGCCGCGGTGCGCCAGCTCGTGTCGAAAGCCATCACCACCGAGGGACAGGTGATCGACGTTTTCACCGCCGCCGGATTGCCGAAGCCGGACATCAGCATCCTCAGCGACCAGTTCCTCGCCGAAGTGCGTGGCCTGAAGCACGAAAATGTTGCCGCCGAGCTGTTGGAGAAGTTGCTCAAGGACGAACTGAAGGTCCGTTCGAAGCGTAACCTCGTGCAGTCGCAGCTCTTCAGCGAGAAGCTCAAGA
>JAXDQV010000184.1:0-8967 GCA_034667645.1 Chthoniobacter sp. | reverse complement strand
GTTGAGGTAATGACGTTCGAGCCGATCACTGTCAGCGTGCCGGTGTTCGTATTGGAGCCATTCAAAACGAGCGTGCCCGCGCCGGTGGTGATCACGCCAGTGGTTCCGGTCGCTGTCGAAGATGGCTGAATGACAACCAGCCCACCCGCGTCCGTCAGACCCGCGACCAAGTTCTGCTTTTGGAAAACCACACCGCGCAGTTTGATGCTCGCGAGCGCGCCTGCCGGCTGATGCGGCGCGCTGAAGACGCGGCCAGTTTTGGCATTCAGGCAGAATGAAGTTTTGCACGCGCCAAAACTCGGAATCAGCACGAAAAAGACGTTCGGAGCAGCGATGCTGTCCAATTTGGCGGCCACGGTTTGCTGCATCCCGACGAGCAATAGTGTCACCGAGATATTATCCTCGCTGGCCACATCAGCGAGTATGGAACGCGAGGCACGAAACGCGACCCTATCAACTGCAACTCGGAGGAGCTTGTCGCGCGGCTGCGAGTCAGCGTGCCAGTGCAATCTGCATCGAGCATGTCCGCGAAAACAAGCTGGCCGGAAATTGTCTCGCGGCCGCTTTTAGCCACAATCGCAAGGGCGCCATCGTCGTTGAGATGTCCAGAGCCAGAGAAAGTTTTCCCCTCCGCTGAAGAAAGCACGACGCGAGCCGACCCGTCCGCAGCAACGGTGAGCGTGCCGCTACCGGCGTCGCATCGAGGGCTTCCGCTTGAGCTCAGCAGGATTGTGTATTGCCCGCTCGGAACATCGGCGTGGAGCGCCGGCGCGAGCACAATCAGGGTAAAGAAAATCCGTGGTAAAAGAAGACTGAACCGCACGCGGTGCGTTGTAGCCGGATCCTGAATCGAAGCAAGCGGGAGTTCTTGCCTTTGCCACCGAGTTCTTTGATTTACCTCTCGTTCCCAAAGTGAGCGCAGCACTTTGGAAAGGAGAGGCCCGAAGAAGGTTAACGAATCAACCGTTGAAGGCGCGCCGCCAACACGTGGGAGCACCGAATTGCGCATGCGAGATTTGAAAAATCTCATGCAAGAAAATCGAGCCCCAAAAGCTTGCCTTACTCGGAAGTTGTCTGTTTCTCTCCGTCAAACCCATGCCGAGCGCCCGAGCCATTTTTCTTTCGAGACTGGGAAGCTCGCTGGTGCTCTGGAGCGTGGCGCTCTGGATCATCTTTTCGGGATTCGAGATCGGGTTTTTCCTGCTGATCAGCAGCCTGGGCCTGCTCGCGCTGTGGGAGTTTTACGGGATGCTCGATCACAAGAAGCTGCCGAATTTCAAAATCCTCGCGATGATCTGCGGCCTGCTCTTCATCGGCGGCAGTTTTTACTATTTTAAAAAGGTCGGGCCGGGCGAATCGTATGACTATGAGGTGTCGGTGCTGCTGTTTTTTCTGCTGATCGTTTTCGCGCGGCAGATGTTCGAGCGCACGCGCCATTACTCGCCGCTGGAGGCGATGGCTTACACGACTTTCGGCTTTCTCTACGTGCTGTGGCTTTTCAATTTCATCACGAAGATCGTCTATGTTTTTCCGCAGCAAAACGGGCACGTCACGGGACATTTTTACGTGCTCTACTTGATCGTGATCACGAAATTCAGCGACATGGGCGCGTATCTCACCGGCTCCCTGATCGGCAAGCATCCGCTCATCCCGCACATCTCGCCGAAGAAAACCTGGGAGGGATTCTTTGGCGCGCTCGGGTTTTCCGTGCTCGGCAGTTTCGGCGCGTGGAAGCTGATGCCGCACGCGCTCGATTTGCTCACATGGCAGCACGCGCTCGCCCTCGGGCTTTTGCTCGGGTTCGCGGCGATCATCGGCGATCTGGCTGAGTCGATCATCAAGCGGAGCTGCGACGTTAAAGACTCGGGCAAGATGTTGCCGGGGATCGGCGGCGCGCTCGATTTGATCGACAGTCTTTTGTTCACCGCGCCTCTGTTGTTTTTTTACGTGCGGCTCGTTTTGAGGATCGGATGAAGAGGCATCGCGCAGAGGCGCAGAGGCGCGGAGGGAATGTTAAATTTTTACATCCACGGGATTACGCGAGGCTTTCCTCGTGCGCCTTTACGTCGTTGCGCGAGGCACTTTGGCACTCATGAGAAAACGGCGCGTGGTGGTGCTGGGGGCGACTGGCTCGATCGGCCAGAGCGCCGCGAAGGTGGCGCGCGATATTCCGGAGCGGATGGAGATCGTGGGGATGTCCGCGCACCGGAATGCAGAGAAACTCGCAGAGCTTTCGCGCGAATTTCCGAACGCCAGATTATGCGTTACGGACGCAGAGATTTTCTCGAAATCCTCTGCACGGTTCGGCGGCTCTGCGCGATGCCTTTCCGGCGAGGAAGGATTGATCGAACTCGCGACGATGCCCGAGGCCGATCTGGTGCTCATCGCGATCGTCGGGACCGGCGGATTGCGGCCTGCGCTAGCGGCGATCGAGGCAGGCAAGGACATCGCCGTTGCCAGCAAGGAAATCCTCGTCATGGCCGGCGAGATCGTGATGGACGCGGCACGTCGCCGCGGCGTGAAAGTGCTGCCGGTGGACAGCGAACATAACGCGATTTTTCAATGCCTCGAAAATCGGGACGTGCGCGAAGTAACGCGATTGATCCTCACCGCGAGCGGCGGTCCTTTCCGCAAAATGCCGGCGGAGGAACTCGCGAACG
This sequence comes from Chthoniobacter sp., assembly GCA_034667645.1. Lineage (GTDB taxonomy): Bacteria > Verrucomicrobiota > Verrucomicrobiia > Chthoniobacterales > Chthoniobacteraceae > JAJPJG01. The sequence goes on along the minus strand of JAXDQV010000184.1, from coordinate 6,307 downwards.
TCACGCCCGAGCAGGCGCTCAAACATCCGACTTGGAACATGGGAGCCAAGATCACGATTGATTCGGCCACCTTGTTTAATAAAGGGCTGGAGATGATCGAAGCACGCTGGCTCTTCGGCGTCGAGATGGCGCGCGTGGATGTCGTGGTGCATCCGCAGTCGATCGTGCATTCGATGGTCGAGTTCGTGGATGGTTCCGTGCTCGCGCAGCTTTCGCACTCCGACATGTGCTTCCCGATTCAATACGCCGTCACATGGCCGGAACGCGTCGCGAATACGCTGCGCCCGCTCGACTTCGCTGAGCTCTCGCGACTGGAATTCGAAAGGCCGCGCTCGACCGATTTTCCCGCGCTCGATCTGGCGCGCCGGGCGGGCGAGACGGGTGGAACTCTGCCGGCCGTCCTGAATGCCGCGAACGAAATTGCGGTGGAGGCTTTCCTGCAAAACCGCATTCGTTTTCCCCGGATCTGGGAGACCGTCGCGCTGGTGATGGATGCCCACCGGGCCGTTGCGCATGCCACGCTGGATGCTATCTTGCGTGCCGATTTCGAAGCTCGCGAACATGCGCTGCAGCTTGTGTCCAGCGCCCGATAACCAGATGAACCCCGCGAATTCTTTGAACGGCAGCGCCGCGATCGAGTCATCCGTATTCCCACGGGCCCTGGCCCACGCTCAATTTTATGTTTCTTAGCTCGCTGAAAATCCTCCTCATCGCCCTCGAGGTCGTGCTGGTCTTCAACCTGATGATCGTCGTGCATGAGCTCGGGCACTTTCTCGCCGCGCGCTGGCGCGGGCTCGTCATCGAGAAATTCGGCATCTGGTTTGGCAAACCGATCTGGAAAAAGCGCATCGGTGGCGTGGAATACAGCCTCGGCTCGATCCCGGCCGGCGGCTTCGTCGCGCTGCCGCAGATGGCACCGATGGAGGTGGTGGAAGGCGAAACAGAAACGCCGCGCGAGGCGCTGCCTCCGATCAGTGCTCTCGACAAAATCATCGTCGCTTTCGCGGGGCCACTCTTCAGTTTCGGGCTCGCGATCGCCTTCGCCTGCGTCGTCTGGATCATCGGACGCCCGGTCAGCGAAGCGGAAGCGACGACCACGATCGGTTACATTTTACCAGACTCACCCGCGGAGACGGCGGGCCTCAAACCCGGTGACAAGATCGTCGCGGTCGATGGGCGGCCCGTGACGCGCTTTGGCGGGATGCGGGAGGACAGTGTCACGTGGCGCATCGTGCGCAGCGAAGGCGAGACGATCCCGATCACTGTCGAGCGCAACGACAACGGCACCACACAACGAATCACGGCCGAAACAAAGCCGCGCATTCCCGAGACGAAACCGTGGATGCGCAAGGCACTGCGGCAAATCGAAATCATGCCGGGTGAAACGCCGATGGTCGCGAAGGTTGAGCCTGGCGCACCCGCGGCCAAAGCAGGGCTACTCCCGAACGACTTCATCACCGGCATCAATGGCCGGCGGCTTTATCACATCCTCGGCATCGCCGATTTCATTCGCGACCACGCCGGGGAACCGCTCACGCTGAATGTCGAGCGGGAGGGACGCGCGATCGCCTTGCCGTTCGAGCCCGGCGGCGCCACCGTCGGCAGCATCGTCACCCAGAGTCCCGCTGAGCGTGCAGGTTTAAAAAAAGGTGACGTCGTCGCTGCGGTCGACGGCAAGAAAATGTCCGGCGCGATGGCCGTGACGGATTACATCAAGGCACATCGCGGAGAGGTGATCACCCTTTCCATTTTGCGCGGCGGCGAAAACACGGAGATCAAGGTGACGCCCGAGATTCCAGTCGGCGAGACCATGCCCCGCATCGGCATCAGCTGGGATGAAGATTACGGCATCATGCTCGACGCCTATGGCCGGTTCAGCGTGTTGCATCCGACGCCCGCGGAGCAGATTCGCGCTGGGATGATGTCCATTTTCAACACCGTCGGCGCGATCGTCTCGCGCAAAAGCGACGTGAAACTGCAGCACATGGGAGGGCCGGTAATGATGATGCGTATCTACTATTTGATGTTTGAAAGCAAGGAAGGCTGGCGCATGGCGATCTGGTTTTCGGTCGTGCTCAACGTCAATCTGGCGCTGATCAATTTGCTCCCGATTCCCGTGCTCGATGGCGGTCACATCACGCTCGCGCTCGTGGAAGCGGTGCGACGCCGGCCGGTGAATGTCCGCGTGCTGGAAATCGTGCAGACGGCGTGCGCGATGGTTATCATCGGCTTCATGCTCTACATCGCCTTTTTCGATGTGCAGGATTTGTTCGGCGGGAAGAGCGAGGGGATGAAGTTTTCCCCAAAATCGAGCGCGGCTGAAACCGGGAAATGAGCTACTGCGCCAATCCGTTCGTTTACGCACGCCGCGTCACGCGCGAGGTGATGATTGGCAACGTCGGCGTCGGCGGCGCGAACCCGATTCGGGTGCAGTCGATGATCACGTGCGACACGATGGACACGGCGGCGTCGATCCAGCAAACGCTCGACCTCGCGGCGGTCGGTTGTGAGATCGTGCGCATCACCGCGCCGACGGTGAAAGACGCGGCAAATCTGCAGCACATCAAAGCGGGACTTTTGGAAAAGGGGTGCAAGGTGCCGATCGTCGCGGACATCCATTTCAAACCCGAGGCGGCAATGGAAGCCGCGAAGTGGGTGGACAAGGTCCGCATCAATCCCGGCAACTACGCGGACTCGAAGAAGTTCAAGATCATCGAATACACCGATGAGCAATACGCCGCGGAACTCGCGCGGATCCGCGATCGGTTCACGCCGCTGGTTGCACTTTGTAAAACACGCGGCATCGCGATGCGGATCGGCACAAATCACGGCTCGCTCTCCGACCGCATCATGAATCGCTACGGCGACACGCCGCTCGGCATGGTCGAGAGCGCCCTCGAGTTCGCCCGCATCGCGCGCGACCTCGACTATCACGCCTTCGTTTTCTCGATGAAATCGAGCAACCCGAAAGTGATGATCGAAGCTTACCGGCTGCTCGCGGCGCGGCTCCATCAGGAAGGCGCGGATTGGAATTATCCGATTCATCTCGGCGTGACCGAGGCAGGCGAAGGCGAGGACGCGCGGATCAAAAGCGCGATCGGCATCGGCTCGCTCTTGAGCGACGGGATCGGCGACACCATCCGCGTCTCTTTGACCGAAGACAGCGTCCATGAAATTCCCGTGGCGCGCGCGCTCGTGGAACAAGCCGCACGGCCTGCGCAGGGAGCTTCGCATGCACACGTCGCATCCGTTTCACGCTACGAAGACTTTGGCGAAGGCAGCGAAGTGCGGCCGCCCGAGTCGGATACCGGAGAATTCCCACTCGTCGCGCTCAGCTACGATCCATTTTCCTACCGACGTCGCGAGTCTCATAAGCTCGTTCGCGATGGCGTCGCTTTCGGCGGCGAAGAGCTGATTCGAGTGCTGATTCCGCAAAAACAATTCGACCAAATCGCCCACAAGATTGAACGCATGGGCGATTACAAGCCGGAAATCGTTTACGAAACGGCAGAGGTCGTGGAAGTCGATCCGCGCGACGACGCGGCGATCGCCCGGGTGAACGAAAACGCCGCGGATGCGTTGGTCACCGTTCGTGACGACCTCGGTCTCCCGGTCATTGCCGCGTTCCGATTATTGGCGGGGAAACTGCAGGCGCGGCATCCGATTTTGCTCAAGGATACGCTGGCAGCAGCGCCGCCCGTGCAGGAGTTCCTGAGCACACTGCTCACCGCAGCCACCAACATCGGCTCCCTGCTCTGCGACGGAATCGGCGACGCAATCCTGGTGCGAGGTGAGACGGCGCCGGGACAGGCGATGCGCCTTTCCTACAACATCCTGCAAGCCGCGGGCTCCCGCATTTTCAAAACGGACTACGTCGCGTGTCCGAGCTGCGGGCGCACGCTCTTCAATCTGCAAACCACCACGGCTCGCATCAAAGCCTCCACGGTGCATTTGAAAGGCGTGAAGATCGCGATCATGGGTTGCATCGTGAATGGGCCGGGCGAGATGGCGGACGCCGATTTCGGTTATGTCGGCGGCGCGCCGGGAAAGGTGAATCTTTACGTCGGGAAAACGCCGGTGAAATTCAACATTCCGGAAGCGGAAGCCGTGGATCGGCTTCAGGACTTGATCCGCGAGCATGGCAAGTGGGTTGATCCCGCTCCGGCGGAAAGCGCTTCTGTGGCCGGATAGCCCCACCCGCGGCGACACCCGACACGTCAGTTTTTGACGGCAACGCCGGTGAAATAGATGCGCTTGCCACCAAACTCATGCTCGGTCGCGAGCTTTAAACCGCCGAAATCTTCATACTTCTCCCACGTGCCGCTGACCGTTTTTTCCGGCGTCGGCATGTAATCCCAGCGCCTCACGAGGTTCGTCGCCGGATCGATGTAAAAGTGATATTTGTCGCCCGGCGTGAGTCCCACGTGATCAAAGGTCATCTCGAGCATGCGGTAGGTTTTGCCTTCCACCTGCTGCTCTCCTTTGTCGGCGATGTGCGTGCCAGAGTCGCGCAGCTTCAAAGGTGCAAGCAGCCAATAAGAGTCGTTTACCCAGCGCTGGTAAGCGGCTTTGGCGTCACCCGCATCGTTCTTCTCGTCGAGCTTCACCGTCACGTTTTTGCCGTTCCACTCCACGGTGTCCGTCTTCGCCTCCAAATCCCAGTGGTGCTTCACGGTGCTGAGTTGCTTTTCGTCATGAGCGACGTTGAAGGTAAAATCGAGTGTCTTGAGTTGGGGCCAGTGGTCGCCTCCGGAGGCCTTGATCACGGCATCGGCGAGCACTTCGCCCGGATTCGCCAGGAGCGTGGAATTCGGAGTGCCTGCTTTTTCGGCTGTGAGAACCTCGCTCGAATCGGCCGCGGCGGTGGCACACCCAAGACACAAGAGGATGGTGAGCGAAAGGATGTTTTTCATTTTCAAAAACGCGCGCGAAAGAAGATCGCGCCACGGCTTCCAATGTGGACTTCGGTCCCTTGCCAGTCTAGCACTCACTCCCATGTTCAAGCCGCGCACTCTATTTTTCGCCACCCTCCTCCTCGCCGCCGCTCCCGCGCTTCTCGCAGAAGATACCGTCGAACTCCACCCGCAGTGGCTGGTCGGCAAACGCTATTTCATGACCACGCGCATGGATCAGGAGATGACCTTTGGCATTGGTGACAAGACGATGAACCAGCACGTCAACAACACGAACGAGATGATCATGACCGTGACCCAGCATGAGGATGGGAAAAGCAAGCGAGTCTCCCTTTTATACGGACGCATGCAGATGGAGATGGAGATGAACGGACAAAAATCCGGCTTTGATTCCGACAAGCCTGACGCCGCCGGCGACGCGCAGGGCATGGGCAAGATCATGGGCGCGCTCGTGAAGAAGGAGGTCCGCATCGTGTTGAACGAAAAGAATGTGGTCACCGAGGTCGAGAATGCCGCCGATCTGCTCAAGGATATGCCGCCGGGGCCGATGGACGGCGCGATGAAAAAAATGCTGAGCAACGAGACGTTCACCCAGATGATGAACCAAAGCATGTTGAAATCGGTGCCTCCCGGCCCGGTGAAACCCGGCGACCAGTGGCCGGTGAGCGTGGATCTCGATCTGCCGCAGCTCGGAAAAATAAGCGTGAACGGCACTTACACTTTCAAGGGAATGGTGGATCACGACGGTGTTCGCTGCGCGGAAATCGCCAACGACGCGCAGCTCGCGATGGACCTGAGCGGACTCGGGAGCGGCGCGGCGCCGGACGCGGCCAAGGCGATTCAAAGCCTCGGCATGAAACTCGACAATGGCACGCTCACCGGCACCACGTGGTTTGATCCCGCGCTCGGCATGGCCCGGGACGCGGCGCTCGATCAAACGCTGACGATGAGCATGAAAAATCCGACTGATCCAGGAAAGACGATCGAGATTCCGATGAAGCAGAAGATCACCCTCAAGCTGACGAAGGTGGAGGACGTGAAATAGCGGCGATGGTGTTCGACCGCTGCACAGCATTGATCACCGGCGCGTCCTCGGGGTTGGGCGTGGAATTCGCACGGCAACTTGCGCCGCATGCGCATGCGTTGATCATCGCCGCCCGCCGCGTGGACCGCCTCGAAGAGATCAAAGCCGAACTGATGCAGGCGCATCCGCAGCTGGGTATTTACACCTACGGTCTCGACCTCGCGGATGACACGGCGATCGACGCGTTCCTGCGCTGGATCTGGAACGAAGGTCTGCGCGTGAATTTGCTCATCAACAATGCGGGCCTCGGCGATCACGGCGAATTCAAAAACGCCGACTGGGCAAAGACGAAGCTGATGCTCGACGTGAA
>JAXDQV010000183.1:0-8151 GCA_034667645.1 Chthoniobacter sp. | reverse complement strand
CGGAGTCACCGTAAAGAGAGGCGAGGCGCTGGTCTCAACGGTGTTTGGAATTTATCGCAACGTTGCGTGCCAGGAGCGCTTCGCCCTCCTTGTCGTCTCCGGCGCGAAACCTCAGCTCTGCCAACCTTCCGACAACGGCCGTCAGGCGATCGGGTGCGACAGATTCTCCGTTTGCATCCCATCCGATCACAACCCGCAATGGTTCCTCGGCGGCGAGAGCGCGCCCCTGTGCATCTCTCAATGAGCTGAGAGAAACCAGTGCGTCGATCCAATCGAAGTGGCCTTTGGGAAACGAACGCGAGGCCACGGCGACTGCATCCGAGGCCCATCGCTCCGCTGCTTCCCGGTCGCCGAGCAGATTGCAGACTTCGGCGAGATTCCGCTCGGCGCGCACCTGCAAGATCACTTCTCCCCGGCCGAGACAGCTCAGTCGCACCGCCTCTTCAAACACCGTGCGCGCTTCGGCGAGCTTGCGCTCTTGGCGCAAAACCGCGCCGAGCGCATTGCAGACTTCGCAGAGCACCGGATGATCCGGCCCGAGCAGTTGCGTTTGCGCCGCACGAGCCGTCTTCAACATACCCTCGGCTTTTTCAAATTCGCGACGATAGCCGGCGAGCTGACCGAGCATTTGAAACGCGTTCGATGCTTCCGCGGCCGACGCCTTGGGGGCGCGGCGGTGCAGCTCCAGCACTTTGTTAAACATTTGCTGCGCCTCGGCGTCCCGTTTCAATCGATGCAGGGTCACGCCGAGCTGCTCGAAGATACTCGCTTGCGGCTCTGCATCCGGACTGGAAACCGTGGCGGCCATTTCCGCGGCCTGACGATAAACCGCTTCCGCCTTGGTGTATTCGCCCATCCAGCGGTAATCGTTCCCGATGACCAGCAGGAGCTTTGCCGCGACCTCGGGTTGGGCGCGCAGGTCGGTGGTGACGTGAGCCGTCGCTTTCTCCAGCATGTCCCAGAGCACTTTGGTATCGCGGCCCGCTGACTGCCCGGGGGCGACCCCTTGAAACATCTGCTCCAGGAATCGGCTGATTTCCTCGCTTTGCGCAGAGCTTTTCTCGGCCGCCTCCCGCAAGCGCCGCTGTTCCTGCGCCGCAGCCTCTGCCTGGCGGGCCGCACGGGTTTCCACGGCATAGAGATAAAGCGTGGCAGCGAGACCGCCGATCAGGATGAGAACGGCAAGCGCACCTGCCGCGACCGCGGAGCGATGCCGTCGCGTGAACTTCCGAAACGTGTAGGCAACCGTGGGCGGCCGCGCTGCGATCGGCTCGTTGGCCAGATGCCGCTTCAGATCTGCCATCAACGCGCCAGCGGCCACATAGCGGTGCGTGCGGTCTTTCTCCAGACACTTCATCACGATGCAATCAAGGTCGCCGCGCAGTTGCTGGCGCAGGCGCTTCGCGTCTAATTTTCGATTCAGCGCGGCGGCTGATGCTCCTTTGCCCGGCTCCGCAAATCGCGCCGATGGTGACGCGGGATCGTCCTCGCGCACGCGGCGACGCAGCTCGTCGACGTCGCGCACTTCGCCCGTTGAGAGCGGAGTTTGGCCCGTCAGCAATTCATAAAGCAGCACGCCGAGCGAGTAGATGTCGCTGCGCGTGTCGATGTCGTTCGCCTCACTCCCCGCCTGCTCCGGGCTCATGTAAGCCGGCGTGCCGAGGCAGCGTTCAAACGCCGTATATAAGGTTGCCTCTGCAAGCCGCTGATCGCCGATGGCCTTCGCGATCCCAAAATCGATCACCACCGGCACGGCATCCCCGTTTCGCTCGGCGACCAGCACGTTCGCCGGCTTGAGATCCCGATGCACGACTCCCTTTTGATGGGCGTGCAACACGGCGTCGCAGACTCGCAGGAAAAGCTCGATTCTTTCTCGGAGGGACAGCCTGTGTTCATCGCAGTAAATCGTGATCGGCACGCCTGAGACGTAGTCCATCACGAAAAACGGGCGGCGGTCGCCGGTCGTGCCGGCATCGAGCACGCGCGCGATGTTCGGGTGCTCCATCAGAGCGAGCGCCTGGCGCTCGACGGCGAACCGGGTGATCACGGCGCGCGTGTCCATCCCCGGCTTAATGATCTTTACGGCCACCTCGCGCTGCACGGGAAGGAGCTGCTCCGCGAGGTAAACCACGCCAAAACCTCCTTCGCCAACGACGCGGCGCATCCGGTAGTTCGGCAGATCGAGCGCCAATTCGATATCGAACTCGTCCACTGCCTCCACGTTTTCATCCTCGTCAAAAAAAAAGCCGCCGTCGCGTAAACCAAGCTCAATCAAGCAGCGCACACATTGCCCGCCGGGCGCATCGGCCGCCAGTTCGGCCCCACAATTAAGGCACTGAAGGAGAATCGGCATGGTGCTTTAGCCGGCGATCACGCCCAGCAAATACCTCAGCTCATCGTCCACGTCCTCCGGCGCGCCCACGGTGTAGGCGACCTCCTTCCGCAACAATTCGCCAAACCGGCGCCGCAGCCGATGCAGCGCCGTTTTCACGGCGCCTTCGTTCATGCCAAGCTTTTCGGCGAGCGTGGAAAGGACGCCACGCTCCATCTGCACGGTCAAATACGGCGACAACGCCTCGTAAACTCCAGCCCTGTCGGCCGCAAAATGTTCGGCTTTGAGCCGCTGTAAAACGGCGTCCAGCACGGTGAACGCCCACCGCCGCTCAAAGAGCGTCTCGGGAGTCGCCTCACTGCGCGGTTCCGCACTGAAGCGCTCCGCGGCCTGGAGCGAATCCCAGGAATAAATCTCCACCGCGCCGCCGCGTTTCTTGGCGCAGCGCTTGTCTCGTTCGTTGAGGAGAAAATTTGCAGCGGCCGCGAGCAGGAACGACCGGAACCTTCCCCGTTCACAGTCCACTTTCGTGAAAACGTCGTTTTTGAGCAGATGCTCAAAAAAGCCCTGCGTGATGTCTTCCGCATCGTGCTGTGCGTAACCGCGGCGGCGCACGAAAGCATAGAGCGGATACCAATAGCTCTGGCAAAGCCTTTGCAGGGCTGGCGCCGCTTTCGGCGCATCCGTGCGACCGGCCCGCAGGACGAGCGACCAGTGCGTGGTCGGGAATGCATCCATCCGACCGTGCCTGCGCACCGCGGCGGCCATTTGAGTTTCAGCCATATCCGATTCCATCTTTTAAAAACACCATAGGGAAAAACGAGATTCTTTTCATCAAAGTATCGCTGCGCGGACGTTTTTCGGCGCCGCTGAAAGCGTTCGACATCCGCAGATCAAACAGGAACATTTTCGCCGCCGTGGATGACTTACTGAAACTCCTCAAAACAAACGCTCACACGCCGGTCGAGGATCTCGCCAAGGAGCTCAATCTCAGCGTCGCCGAAACCCAGGCGCGCATCGCGAAGCTTGAAAACGACGGCACCATTCTGGGCTATCAGGTCATCCTGGATCCGGACAAGGCGGTGGGCGGCTCGGTCACGGCCGTGATCGAGGTGAAAATCACGCCGGAACGCGGCGGCGGATTCGACCGGCTCGCGGCTCGCATTGCAAAATTTGAGCAGGTGCAAAGCTGCTATCTCATGAGCGGCGGGTATGATCTTTTGGTGATCGCCGAGGGCCGGTCGTTGCAGGAAATCGCCACCTTCATTGCCGAGAAACTGAGCACGATCAAAGGCGTCATCTCCACCGCGACGCATTTTCGCCTGAAGGCCTACAAGGAAAACGGCGTGATGCTGCATCGCGAAAAACGCGAACCCCGGCTGGCTGTCTCCCCTTAAGTTTCGCCGTCTTTCTTCCTCTTGATCTTGCCGAAAGTCATTAGATCGAGAGAAACAGCGTAACCGCTCTTCATGAACCTTGAGAATCACGTAGCCAATCACGTTCGCGGAATCCCGCGTTCCGGCATCCGCGATTTCTTTGAGATCGTGCAGTCGATGCAAAACGTCATTTCCCTCGGGATTGGCGAGCCGGATTTCGATACGCCATGGCACATCCGTGAAGCGGCGATTTACTCACTGGAACGCGGTCGGACGGGTTACACCTCGAATCTTGGCCTGCCGAAATTGCGCGAAGCGATTTCGGAATATGTCGGCAAAAACTTTGGCGTTACCTACGACGCGAAGACCGAGATTATCGTCACAGTCGGCGTGTCCGAGGCGCTCGACCTCGCCTTGCGCGCCCTGCTCAATCCCGGCGACGAGGTGCTCTACCACGAGCCGTGCTATGTGAGCTACAGCCCGAGCATCCTGCTTTCACACGGGGTGCCTGTCGCCGTGCCGACGTTTGCTGCGGACAATTTTCGTCTCACCGCCGCGGAACTGGAAAAGCGAATCACGTCGCAGTCGAAAGTTCTGATGCTGAATTTCCCGTGCAATCCCACCGGGGCCACGCAGACGGTGGAGGAGCTGGAAAAAATCTCCGCCCTCGCGATTCGGCACGATTTGATCGTCCTCACCGACGAGATCTACTCCGAGCTCACCTACGATGGCGCGCAGCATGCGAGCGTTGGTTCGCTGCCCGGAATGCGCGAGCGCACTATTTTCCTGCACGGATTCTCCAAAGCATTCGCGATGACTGGATTTCGCATCGGCTACGCTTGCGCGCCGGCCGTGCTCACGGAGGCGATGATGAAAATCCATCAATACGGCATTCTTTGCGCGCAAACGACCGCTCAGGATGCCGCGATCGAGGCGCTGGAAAACGGCACGCGCGACGTCGAGTCAATGCGGCGCGAATACGAGCTCCGCCGCAATTTTGTCGTGCAAGGCTTTAACGAAATCGGGCTCGATTGCTTCAAGCCTCTCGGCTCGTTTTACGTGTTCCCAAAGATCGCCAGCACCGGCTTGACCAGCCGCGATTTTTCCGTGCGATTGCTGCAGGAAAAAAGCGTCGCCGTCGTGCCCGGCACCGCGTTCGGAGCGAGCGGTGAAGGATTTGTCCGCGCCTGCTACGCCACCAGCTTGGATCAGCTCAAAGTCGCACTGAAGCGGATCGGTGAGTTTGTGCAGCAGACGCGGTAAGCGTCAGCGCAGCGCGGTGCGGGGAGCATCGCCTCGGCGGTGCAGCGGAACAATCAGGTCCTGTCCCTGATACCGTAAAACGACCTGTCCGTCCTGCACTGAGGCGAGTTGAACGAGCACCTGTTGGGTGCCGATTTGCATGCGAAACACTTCGCCCTCGGCCATCGCCTTTCCATTGATCAGCGCGAGCGGCGGATTGTTCAGCAGGATGCTGGAGACATTGAAATCCTCCGCCTTCAGAAGTGCCGCCGTAGTCGTCTCCTGTCCTGTGCTGGCAACCACGGTTTTTGTCCAGCCGATCGGACAAAACGGATTGTGCACGGAGTCACCTGTTGAAAACGCGGAGCGGTTCTTGAGGGTGTATTCTCCGGCCTGCACGTGGGTCGCAGCGAAGATCAAGGCGATGAGAGCTTTGTTTTTCATTATTTGCCAAGTGTTGAGACGATTAACGTCGCGTGTTGAAACTGCGGTTCATCTTTTAAGGCGTCCACCGTCACGGTCGTGACCTCGAGCAGCGGTTCCTCGTTTTCCAGCGCCGCAATGGCCGCTCCGAGCACGCCGAATTCAGCGCGCGGCACCTCGATGTTCCAGATCATTTTGCGGAAGCCGGTTAATTCCTTTTCCGTCTCTTCCTTCACGAAACGAGCTTGCGTTTTCTCGATGCCGGCACGCTTGAAGAATTCCGTGATGCGCGGCGGAAACCAGGCAACGGGCGCTCCCTCGGGGATGCTCGCTTTGATCTCCTCCAGAGCGGCGGCGGCGACCGGCGCCCTGGCCTCCACTGCACTGGTTTTTTGCAGTTGCTTCTTCGCCTCCGCAATCTGCGGCTCGATCGTTTTGATCTTGCCCTGGCTCGCAGCCTCGCTGCGGGCGAGCGGCCCAAGCAGCATCGTGGTGTAGCAATACAGCACTCCAGTCAGCACCATCAGGCTGAGGGTGATTTTCTTGATTTCTTCTTTTCCGAGTTTCATTGGGCGGCGACTGCTACTTTTTTGCGAGCCGGGACCGGTGTTGGCGCGGGCTCAGTTTTCTTGAGGTGGATGTCGATGATGAAATTGGCGACGGGCCGTGATTGTCCTGCGACAGTTACATTCACATCGGAGTCTTCGAGCGAGCTGAAGCCCGCTTCGACTTTCTTGAAATCGGGCGCGATTTTTTCCGCCAGCGTCGTGCGGAGATCCTCCGCGGTCTTGCGCGGAACTTCACTCCCGGCAATCCCCGTCATGACCAGGCTTGCCGGCTGGAATGGCTCGGTCGCGAGGACGCCGTTCAGCTTTGTAAACTGCACCGCGGTCGGCGTGTTCTGCAAAATCCGGCCCAAAATTGGCGCCCAATAGAACCGGCCTTCGATGCGCTTCACGAGCAACTCGCTGACCTTGATGTTCTCATTGAGCTCATCCTCGCGCGCTTTCGCGGCCTTCTGCTTAGGCTCGTATTTTTTATACTCCTGCTCGAGCGTCGCGACCCGCGTGTTCAATGAGGCGATCTGCTCGACGCGGACAAAATAATACGCGACGAGGCCTACGCCGATGATCAGCAGCCCGAACATGCCGAGCTTTAAAGGATCACGCCGCCGGACGAGAGCCTGCTTTTGGATTTCGTGATAAAGATTGATGTGAAGCGCCATGTTAGTTTCCTTTCAATGCTTCCGCGGCCGCGCCGCAGGCAACGTTGAGACTGACGAAATCCTCCGCGATCGTCTGCCGCCGGGCGGCCGGGAGCGAGACTTCGCAGGATTTAAAGGGGTCCCAGGATTCGCAGGGAATGTGCAGCTCCTCGGAAAGTATATTCAGCAACGCCTTCGAGCGCGCGATCGCGCCAGAGACGAAGATCTTCGCGATATTTTCCTCATGCCGTCCCTCGAAAAACCCGATCGAGCTCGTGATGCTGCGGGTCAGGACGGTGAGCGAAAGCCGCGCACACTCGAGTGCCACTTCATCGTTTTCCTCGAGTTGGCGCAGCGCCTCCTCGCGATTTTTGGCGCCGTGTGCGATCAGCGCATCCAGCAAAGTCTGCGCTCCATATTCCAGCGCCCGGACCAGAATGAGTTCCCGCTTTGCGCCGACAGTGATCGTTGCGGTCGTGTGACCGAAATCCACGAGCAGAAATCCTTCATTGTTGAAGGTTTCGGGATTGGCGAATTCGAAAGCATTAAAACTGCAGACCGGCGCGACTTGCACGTTGCGCACTGAGTTTTTGCGGTGCGCTTGAAACGCTTCATCGATTTCAGTGACACGCGTCCGTGGAAGGCCGCAAACCAGATAGCGAACCGGCCCTCCTTCGACGGTCTTCTTCTCGATTTTTTCGCAATCGAGCACGAATTCCTTCACGTCCTGGTTCAACAGTGTAATGCCATTCAGCCGCAAAGCGTCCCGGAGAATCTCCGTCGGCGTCTCGGGCTGATCGATGATCCGGATCAGGGAATCGGAACTGACCGCAATGGCGCAGCTTTTGGCGCTGCCACCCATTTCCTTGAAGAGAAGCTTGATCTCGGTGGCGAGTGCCTCCGCGGTCGCGGGCGGATTCTCCATGACGCGCGTCGCGTAGTTATTCAGCACGAAACGGTTCGCGCCTTTCCGCTGCATGGAGACCGACTTCAAGGCATAGCGGCCGAGGTCGATTCCAATAATTGAAGTAGGTGTTTTTGCCATCGCGGAATCTGAACAAGCAAGCCGGATGCCGCAGTTATGGTTTTTCTAATGAATCGCCTTATTTCCCAGAATACTCTCCGCTGGCCTGCACAGAATGAACCGGGAGCTGGCTGGCCATCCATTGTGCTACGGCGAGGGCAACCAGCGTCGCCAAAGCGATTACCACCAAGCTCACCACGCGAAAGGCTGTTCGGGAACCGCGGCTCTTCCGATCATTGCGGCGCATTGCCAGTTGGATCTCGATGGCTTGCAAGAGCTGGTCTGGATCAACTTCTGGAATTGCTGGCGACGGATCTATAGCTTCGCTGGTCTTCATGTCGAAATCTGAGAGAGCTTACATCGCGCCATTCGCGACGTTTATGCTGCTGCTCACAGCAATGCCGCTCGTGAGAACAGCCGCCTCGAGCTCCAGCTCGCTGGCGGCTTACGGCCCTGAACATCTAGTTTATCCCGCCCAGGCGCTGATTTGCGGCGCGTTGTTGCTGCTGTGGCGGCGACATTACCCGATTGCGAATGTCGTCAATCTCCC
>JAXDQV010000182.1:0-7582 GCA_034667645.1 Chthoniobacter sp. | reverse complement strand
CGTGTTCCTCCATCGTCACGCCATAGAGCGCATCCGCTTTCGCGATCGTGCGCTTGTTGTGGGAAATCACCACGAATTGGCTCTGCGAGACGAAGCGATCGAGGATTTTGATGAAGCGATTGATGTTCGATTCATCGAGCGGCGCGTCCATTTCATCTAGGACGCAAAACGGACTCGGCTTCACCATGTAGATGGAAAACAGCAGCGCTACGGCAGTCATGGTTTTTTCGCCACCACTGAGCAGCGAGATGCTTTGCAACTGCTTTCCGGGCGGCTTCGCAATGATGTCGATCCCGCTCTCGAGCGGATCGCTTTCGTCCAGCAAGAGGAGGTTCGCCTTCCCGCCGCCAAAAAGCTCGGTGAACATTTCCTGGAAGTTCACGCGCACTTTCTCGAACGTCTCCGCGAACATCTTTTTCGTGGTCAGATTGATCTTTGCGATCACGTCGAGGAGCTCGCCTTTTGACGTGTTCAGGTCGCCGAGTTGCTTCTCGAGGAAAGTGTGCCGCTGTTCCAGTTCGTCATATTCCTGAATCGCGTCGATATTGACCGGTCCCATGGAATCGATGCGCTGATTGAGGTCTGCAACGATCTGCTCGATGCGATCCCAATCGATGCGTTGTTCTGATTCGCGTTCGACGTTCGCCGCCAGGGCCGGGTCGCTGCCGCGTTCTTTTTTCACCTGCTCGCGCAAGGTGCAGAGCAGCGTGTAGGCGTCGGGTTTAAACTCCGCCAGCTCAACCTGATAACGCCGGCTGATGTGGCCGGTGAGATTCTCGAGCCGAAGCTGAGTTTGTGTTTGTTTCACCTCCTGCTGGCCGAGCTGTCCATGACAGTCGCTCAACTGGCGGCGCATGATGCGCAAGGTGGAGTCGAGCGCCTCGATGTTTTCCGCAAGGGCGGCCCGCTCCCCGACGAGACCGTTGACGCGCATTTCAGACTCCGCCGCTTTCCGCTGCGTCGCTTCGATTTCCGACCGCACCTGCCCGGTCTCCGCCTCCAACTGCTCTGATTTGAATCGATATCCTTCGATGTCCCGGTGGCGTTGTTCGATCAAATCGCGCAACTCCTGAAGTCGCGCCGCCATCGGTTGGCGCTGATCATTCAAGCTGGTGTGCCGCTGCTTTTCCGTCGCCACTTTTACGCGCAGTTCGCCAAGCTCTCCACCGCGTTCGCCCTCACGTGCACGCAGCGCGTCGAGTTCCACCTGCAACGCGCCTTGTTGCGTTTGCATCTCTTCGAGTTTCGCCAACATCTGGTTGTGCTCGGCTTCCCGCGCGCCGAGCTTTTCCACGGCTTCCCGATGACGCGTTTCGATGTTTTGGCGCTCCCAGCCGAGGTTTTCCTCCTTTTTCAAACTGTCGCGTTCGTCGCGCTCCAGTGCTTGCAACTGGCCGCGCAACATGGAGACCGCGAGGGACGTTTTTTGCGTCTCCTGGCGCGCTTCAGAGAGACGGAGATTCGCTTTCTCCAGCCGCTCCAGCGTCTCCGTGCGGCGCGTGGAAACCGCCGCTGTCTTTTCCTGGGCCTGCCGCGCTTCGCGTTCCAGGTCTGCGATCTGATTTTTCCGTTGCAGCACAGATGTCCCCGCCTTGCCGTTGATTCCCCCGCACAGAAGTCCTTCGCGGGAAAGCGTCTCGCCCGCGAGCGTGACAAACGCGAGATCGCCAGCGCGCAGACGCATGGCAGTGGCGAGGTTTTCAACGACCACCACATTGTGCAACAAACAGGCAACGAGCGTTTGCGCATCGCGGTCGGCTCTGATGCAATCCACCGCCCAGGCGATCGCGCCCTCGGGCAACGCGCTGTTCTCAATTGAAGAGGGGAAAAACTCCCGGAGAGCAAGGGTCGCGCGGCCCGCTTTTTTCCGCGCGAGTGATTCGATCACAGCTTGGGCAACGCTCGCATCTTTGACTAAAACGGCCTGCAGGTTTTGTCCCAACGCGGCTTCGACGGCTGGCACGAATTGCGGCTCCACCTCAATGTGGGCAGCGAGCGTGCCCAGCACCGCGGGCTGGAACAGCGTTGGATCATCCAGGCCGCGCAACACGGCCTGCGTTCCCTCCGCAAAACCTTCGCCGCTTTCGTTGAGCTGCCGCAGCACTTCGAGCTTTGATTCTTTTTCCGCGAGCAACCGGTTTTCCGCGGCCAGCTCTTGGTCTGTCGCGACGAGCTCGACGGCAATCGAGCGCGTCTGTTCTTCCGCTTCCCGGCCTTCCGCAAGTTGCGTCTCCAAGGCGTTCTCGCTGCGCCCCAGCTCGGCGGCGGTCTCCACATGGCGCTGCGCGAGCACCTCGTTCACGCCGTGCGCTTGTTTGATTTCCTCTTCCAAAATCGACATTCGCGTTTCACTGCCGTCGCGCTGGCTCGCGAGGCTGGAAAGCTCCCCGCGCAAACTGCCGAGGCGGTTTTGGACTTTGGCGATTGTCTCAAACAAACCCTGCACCGCGTTTTCGCGCTCCACCCGCTGCGCGCTCAGCTCGTTGACCTGGCGCATTTTCTCATCGAGCCGCGTCTGCTCCGTGGTCAGCGTGCCGACGATCTGTTCGAGCTCCAGATTTGTATTCTCGATCTGCGTTTGCTGGATCAGCAATTTTTCCTGGGCCGCGGCGATATCGCGCTCATAGCGCTGCATTAAAGAGGCGAACTCCATGACGCGTTCGCGGTTGAAGCCGATCCGGTTTTCCGCGTTGCCGATATGGTTTCTTAAATCCTGCACGACCTGTCGTGCCCCGTTTAAATCCCGTTCGAGTTCTTCGAGCGCGCTCCGTCGCTCCGCGAGGGCTCCTTCCTCCGCTTCGATCTGGCTTTCCTGGGCCGTTTGCAGCTCGCGCAGGCGCTCAATTTCGTGCGCCGCCTTCTGCTTCGCTTCGTCGAGCGATTCGAATTGCTGGCGTGCATGATGCAGCTCGAGCGTTTTCAGGTCCGTGATCAGCGCCTGATACCGCCGCGCCTTTCCGGCCTGCCGCTGCAGCGAGCCGATCTGCCGTTTCACCTCGCGCACCACATCGCTCACGCGCAGGAGATTCGCCTCCGTCGCCTCCAGTTTGCGCAGCGCTTCGCGACGCTGGGATTTGAATTTGGTAATTCCGGCCGCCTCTTCGAAAATCGCGCGCCGATCCTCCGGTTTCGAGCTCAGGATCAGGTCGATTTTTCCCTGCTCCATGATCGAATACGCGCTCCGGCCGATGCCGGTATCCATGAAAAGATTGTGGATATCGCGGAGGCGGCAGGGGGTTTTGTTGAGCAGGTATTCCGAGTTCCCGTCGCGAAAAACGCGGCGCGTAATGCGCACTTCATTCCAATCCACGCCGAGTTCCTTTTCGCATTCTGCAAAGGTGAGGGAGACCTCTGCCATGCCGAGCGGCGGGCGTGAATCGGTGCCGGAAAAGATGACGTCCGCCATCTCGCCACCGCGCAGAGCCTTGGCCGATTGTTCGCCGAGGACCCAGCGCATCGCGTCGAGCACGTTGGATTTTCCGCATCCGTTCGGACCGACCACCGCGGTGACCCCGCTGTGGAAGGTCAGAATTGTCTTTTGAGCAAAGGATTTAAAACCGATGAGTTCAAGTGATTGGAGATACATGGCGGTGGTGGATTGGGGGAGCGTCCTGAACGCAGCGTAGGCAGCAAATGTGGCCGGTCAAGCACAAGATATAGTGGGACCCAATGCGGGTCGGCACTACATATCGAATATCTGTCCAAGTGAGATGAAGCCGGCACTTCCAGTATTGTCGCCTGATCAAAGTCGGTATTTTATACCGTCTTGATGCCTTCGATGCTCCTGTCCCGGATCAGCCGGTCGTTGCTGCGACGCTTTCGCGCCCTTTTACCCATGCGTGCCCTGCTGCGGCTGGAATACGAACATCACTTCGCGGGTTTGCAGCGAGGAAGGCTGTTTCGTGGAGTGTTTAAGTCGTTCGACGAGGCTGCGGCTTCGGCTCCAAAAACACGCGGGATTGGCTATCAGCAGCCCGCCGCTGCCCGCATGTATGCGAATGACTTCCACTGGATTTTCCCCAGCGATTATCCGGTCATCTTCTGGCTCTCCCGGGCGCTGGAAGAGAGTCTTGTCGTCGCGGATTTTGGCGGGAACGTTGGCATTTCATTTTATTCCTTCGAAAAATATCTCCGTTACCCGTGCGGCGTGAAATGGATCGTCTGCGACGTCCCTGCCGTGGTGGAAGAGGGAAAAAAACTCGCTGGGGCTCAGGGTCGCGATGCGCTGGTGTTCACCGATCGTTTTGCCGATTGCGATGGTGCTGACGTGTTTCTCGCGTCGGGGGTCCTCCAGTATCTGGACATGCCGATTCACCAAAAACTGCGGACGCTCTCGAAGCTCCCGCGGCATCTCATCATCAATCGCGTGCCGCTTCGGGAAGGCGAACCTTTTGTGACGCTGCAAGCGATGGGAACCGCGTTTTGCCCTTACCAGATTTTTAATGCCGCCGAGTTCATCGGCGGGCTCACGGATCTCGGCTATGAGCTGGTGGACCGATGGGAAGCGCCGGACTTTCCGTGTGAGATTCCTTTTTATGAAAAAGAATCGCTCCGCGCGATGAGCGGACTTTATTTGAGACGTGTCCGGGAGTGACAGTCTGCGCTTGTTTAAACCAATGATTTTCCCCCCAAAGGAACATGCCCGACGAATTGACCCGTCGCATGCGTCATTCAAAACGTGCGTTCCAATTTGGAAAATGCGACGTGTTTTTTCTGCTCTCGTGCTTTGCCTCCCATTACTCGCAGGCGGAGCGGAACTCGACGCCCGCGTCAAACAGGTCGTTGTCAGCATCGGCCAGGACTGGAATGCCGATCACGGAAGGCTCCAGCTTTTCGAGCGCGATGGTAAGGGCTGGAAATCAGTCTCCGAATCGTGGCCGGTATTGTATGGGCGCAACGGCCTGGCGTGGGGTCGGGGACTCAAGGGGCAGGACGAGCCGGGGCTAAAAAAGGTCGAGCGCGACAAGCGCGCGCCGGCGGGCGTGTTCGAGATTGGGACAGTCTTTGGCTACGAGTCGAAACTGCCACCGGGCGCTAGCTATCCGTTTCATCAGGTGACTGAAGCGGACGTGTGGAGCGATGATCCGCATTCGCCGAATTACAACCGGCATCTCATCATTGATTCCAGGAACCCGCCGGACAATTATTCGCATGAAAAAATGCGGTCTGACGATTTCGCCTATCACTGGCTCATCGAGATAAAGCACAACGAAGACCCGGCTGTGCCTGGTGCAGGAAGCGCGATTTTTTTCCATATCCGCCGCGGCGAGACGCGCCCCACTTCGGGCTGCACGACGATGGCCGAGGAGAATCTCCTGAGAATCATCCGCTGGTTGCGGGCAGAGAAGCACCCCTGCTACACGTTGCTGCCGTGGGACGAATACCGTCGCAAGTGTGTTGAGTGGGGTTTACCGGACGTCGAGGCCGTGGCCGCACTGCGACCTTGAGCAGGCAGACTTTGCCATCGCATTGTTTTGCCAGCTTGCGCAACGCTGACCGTGCCAGAGGTCTTCGGGAAAAACCTTTCTTTGCAACCGTCTGCCCCCGGTGGTAGTTACATCAGGTAGCCATGATAACGCTCGCGAGTCTCTTCAATCTGGCGGGGCCGGATTTGCTGGTCATCCTTCTCATTGTGCTCCTGCTTTTTGGCGCTAAAAAATTGCCGGAGTTGGCTCGCGGGATGGGCCAGGCAATGCGTGAGTTTAACAAGGCGAAGGACGAGTTTGAGCACGAGATTACGCGCCCGTCGAACGAGGTGAAGGCACAACCCGCGCCAAACAAGCTCGAGCACAAACCCGCGGAGCCGGTCGTCGCCGCTCCTGCGCCAGTTCAGGAAACGCAACTCCCATCCTAGAACGGGTCAGTGGGAGCAAAGCGCCTCGCCGCTCTCGTTGCGCTTTGTTTCGGTCTCATCTCTGCGCAGGCGCGCGAGATCGTTTTCGCCAGCTACAATCTCAAGAATTACTTTCTGCAACGCCACGAGTCCGGCGCGCCGAAGCCCGAAGTCGAGATCGCGGCGCTCGTGCAAATTATCGCAGAAATTCATCCGGATATCCTCGGGATTTGTGAAATGGGATCGCGCTCCGACTTTGACGACTTCCGCGCGAGACTCGTCACGGCCGGACTCGATTACCGTGCGGCGGAATACGTCGAGGCTGCTGATCCGGAACGGCACCTCGCCCTGCTGAGTCGCCTGCCGATCTCGTCGAGACAGCCCGTTACCGACGCGCCCTTCGACGCCAACGGCCATCGGGAAAAAGTGAAGCGCGGCTTTCTCGACGTCACGATTGCCACTGGGTCGGGAAAAGAGTTGCGCCTTGTCGGCGCGCATCTCAAATCCAAACGGGACACGCCCGACGGCGAGGCGCTGATTCGCCGCCATGAAGCACACCTTTTCCGCGAGCACTTGAACGCGATCTTTTCGCAAAACCCAAACGTCCAATTACTGGCCTACGGCGACTGCAACGACACGTGCGATCAGCCGCCAATTCGTGAAATCACGGGCCAGCGCGGTTCCCCGCAATACATGGCGGATCTTCCGTTGCAGGATCCCGTCGGCGACCGGTGGACGCATTTCTGGGATGCGGCCGATATTTATTCGCGTATCGACTACATCTTCGCCAGCCGCGCCTTGTTACCGCACATTATTCGCGCGAAATGCAGCGTCTATCGGTCTGATCACTGGGAGGCGGCGAGCGATCATCGGCCGGTCATTGCAACTTTGCGGGTCCCGGATTGAAAACGCTTTCCCTGTTTTTTTTGTGTGTTCTTCCGTGTCTCGCGATCGCGGACGTCGAGGAAGCGTGGCAGCAGATTCTCGCTCTGGACGCCGGTCCTAAGATGGAATGGAAGACGCGTGAAGAGGCTCGCACCGCCACCGTTGCCCATCTGGGCCGGCAGGAAAAAGCACTCCGCGATTTCATCGGTGATTACACGGCTGATTCGCGTCGGGTGGACGCGGAGCTTCGGCTTGCCCACCTGCTCGCGACCCGCGCCGATTTGCAGGACAGCCCGAGGGAGCGCACCGCCGCCTCGCAGATGCTCGATCACCTCGCCAAAGATGCGCCGCCGGAGCGTCGCGCCGATGTCGAGTTCGCGAAGCTCTCGCTCGTCATGCAGCGCGTCCAGCCGGGGCGCGAAAACGAACGCGGGGGGTTGTTAAACAAAGTGAAAGCCTTTGAGAAATCGTTTCCCGGCGACCGGCGAATCGGACCGCTGCTGGCGGAGATGGCCACACTTTACGACGATCGGCCGCAGGAGAAAAAAGAGCTGATCGAGACGGCGCTCGCCAACACGTCCGACGAGGGCTTGAAGCAGCGGTTGAATGACGACTTGAAGCGCATCGCACTATTGGGTCAGCCGGTTCCGCTGCGATTTGGCGACGGCCACGGCCAGGAGATCGACGTGGCGAAACTACATGGGCGGGTGGTGCTTGTTTACTTTTTCGCGAGCTGGTCGCCGCCGTCGATCGCCGCGCTAGATGTGGTCCGGGATATCGCCGCCAAGTTTCCGACTGCGAAGGTTCAGCCGGTCGGCGTCAGCCTCGATGAAACGCGGACGGCACTCGATGCGACACTCGCTT
>JAXDQV010000181.1:0-2655 GCA_034667645.1 Chthoniobacter sp. | reverse complement strand
TTCGAGCAGAATCGTGGCGCGTTCCCTTTAAACACCACGCCGGATACGTATCAGGCTCCGCTCAATCCCTTCATCAACTCGCTGTTCCTCCGGCTGGTGAAAGACTCGTGGCAGATGACGCCGAAAGACGTGATTGGCATTCCGGACCGGCTCATCGCCGGAGTCGCACTCTCTTTTTTCCTGGCGTCGGTGGCCCTCAATTTCAACCTCGGCAAGCGTCTGTTCGATCGCCGCCTCGCACTGCTCGGCATGGGTTTGATCCTCGTCTCGGATACGTTCTGGCAGTTCTCCATTTCCGGCCTGCCGCAGATGCTGATGCTGTTTCTGTTCAGCCTGTGCAGCTACACGTTCGTGCGCGCGATCGAGGCGCGGCAGGAAGCCCGGAGTCCCGTGGGTTGGTTGCTGTTGTGCGGCGTGGCGTTTGGGCTGCTGGCGCTCGCGCACGCTTTGACCATCTGGATTTTTCTCGGCGCTCTGCTTTTCTCCGCCGTGGCCTTCTGGCCAAGTGAGGGCACCTTAGGGAAGCGCATTCTGAAGCACCCGTTCTGGCTGCTCCTCGGCGTCTTCCTTATTTTCTACACTCCCTGGCTGATGCGGAACTACCTCGTCTGCGGCAGTCCATTCGGGCTGGCGCCTTACGCGGCGCTGCTGCAAATCCGTGGCACCGAGAGCTTCGTGATGCGGACGCTCAAACTCGATGTTACCGGCATCAGCCCAATCATGTTCCGCGTCAAGATGCAGAGCCAGATCATCGGACAGCTCTCCGCGATCTACGGATATTTGGGCCGCTCGCTCGCTGCCCCGATCTTCTTCGTGGCGCTGTTGCACCTCTTTAAAAGCCCCGCCACGGCGGTTTTTAAATGGGCTGTCCTTTCCATGTCCGTTGCCGCCGTTTTTGGGATGGCAGTCTTCGGTCTCGATGGCTCCGGGCTGCAATCGAACGACCTCTTCGTGCTCTTTGTTCCGATCTTCATTTTTTATGGAATGGCCTTCCTGCTGGTGCTTTGGACAAGGCTCACGACGGATATGCCGCACATCGATGTCCGCTTGGTGCGGGTGGCATTTCTCACATTGATCTACCTCATTTCGGCTCTTCCGCTTTGCAATACGTTGCTTTCGCCATCGGCCGGTCGTGTGCAATGGCCGCCTTACGTGCCTCCCTTCATCTCTTTGCTGAACAAATGGACGGATGAGAACGAAATCATCGCTTCCGATATGCCTTGGGCGGTGGCGTGGTATGCCGATCGCAAAAGCCTGTGGTTACCAATGACCATCAACGACTTTATTTCCCTCAATGATTACAACCAACTCGGCGGCCGCATCGTGGGGCTTTACCTCACGCCGGTCACGGGCAACAGAGCGCTCGTTTTGGAGATCGTGAAAGGTGAATACAAGGAATGGGCGCCGTTCATTCTGCGCAATGTCAACGCCCGAGATTTCCCCTTGCACGCTGTCACCGCGCTGCCGATTGATAACGAATGCATTTTTTACTCAGATCACGATCGCTGGTCGGAAAAGACCGACTGATTCATGGCCAAAATCGAGCAGCCCACCTTTGAAAGCGCCATCGAACGGCTCGAATCCATCGTCGCTCAGATGGAGTCGGACAGTCTGCCGCTCGAGGAATTGCTTACGCGCTACGAGGAAGGACTAAAGCTCGTGAAGGTCTGCTCTGAAAAACTGACCGACGCGGAAAAACGGATCGAGATCATTACGCGGGATGCGGGAGGGAAGCCGAAGCTCATCGAATTCGAACCGGCGCAAAAACCTCCCGCCGATACGCCCAAGGGCCCCGAGGCTCCCGATGTCCGCCTTTTTTAAAAAATAACCATGCGATTTCTAGACCAAATCCATTCCCCCGCGGACATCAAGGCGCTCGACGAAAGCGATCTGCCCCAACTCGCGCAGGAAGTTCGCGACGAGCTCGTCAATCTGCTCTCGGAAAAAAATCCCAGCTCCGTCGGCGGACATCTCGGACCGAATCTCGGCGTGGTCGAACTCACGATCGCGTTGCATCGCGTTTTTGATACGCCGAAGGACAAATTCGTCTTCGACGTGAGCCATCAGGGCTACGTCCACAAGCTCTTCACCGGCCGGCGCGAACGTTTCAACACGATGCGGCAATACGAAGGGCTCAACGGCTTTCTGCTCCGCACCGAGAGCGAGCACGACTGCTACGGCGCCGGACATGCGGGCACCGCGCTTTCCGCGGCGCTTGGCATGGCGGTCGGGCGCGATATGAGCGGCGCGGATGACCACGTCATCGCGATCGCCGGCGACGCGGCCTTCACCTGCGGGATCAGCTACGAGGCGCTGAACAATGTCGCGCATTCCACCAAGAAATTCATCGTGGTGCTCAACGACAACGAGTGGTCGATCGCCAAGAACGTCGGCGCGATCTCTCATTATTTTAACAAAATCACCACCAGCCCGACCTACTCGCATCTGCACGAGCAGGCCGCGAAATTTGTCCAGAAAATCGGCGGACGATATGCCGTTGATCTCGCGCACCGTGTCGAGACCGGCGTGAAAAGCCTGCTCCTGCCGAGCGTGCTCTTTGAAGACCTCGGGCTGCGCTATTACGGGCCAATCGACGGCCACGACATCCCGACGCTGATCCGCACTTTTGAGTTTCTCAAAACCCAAACCGAGCCG